>JANNEH010000176.1:0-2502 GCA_031378405.1 Synechococcales cyanobacterium OTE_75_metabat_409 | reverse complement strand
TGCGCCGTAGCAAACAGAGCCAGATCGCCTACAGCGAATCTTTACCTAGTTCTCCCGTCAGCCAACACAGTTAATTAATTAACCTATATGCGTCGCCCTGCCCCCTGGATTCACCGTTTTTCTCGTCCTCTGATTGGGCTATTTGCTGCCCTGGGGGTAGCAGATACTGCCTATCTAACTTCCATCAAACTTGGTGGTGGTGCCGCAGCTTGTTCTAGTGAAAGCTGTAATGCAGTATTGAGTAGTCCTTACGCCAACATTTTTGGTTTTCCTCTCAGCCTTTTTGGATTGTTGGCTTACCTGGCAATGATGGTGATGTCGATTTTGCCGTTGGTCGTACCACCCAAATCTAATAAGAAATTGTACAAACAAGTTCAAGACCTAAGCTGGCTGGGATTATTTTTGGGCGGCACCGCCATGATGGTTTTTAGTGGCTACTTAATGTATCTTTTGGCGGTGGTATTAAAAGCACCTTGCCCGTACTGTATTGCTTCTGCTGTTTTCGCCACTCTGATTTTTATTTTGGTATTGGTGGGTAAAGAGTGGGATGAGCTGGGATCAATGATCATGAACGGAATAATCGTCGGATTTTTGACCCTCTTAGTGACTTTTGGGATTTATTCTAGTGCGGGTATTTCGGTCACCCCAGAAACTCCTACCACGACTAACGTCACTTCTTTGGAACCAAAGGGAGCACAAGAACCCCCCTACGGCTGGACAGTTACGACTCAATCTGGAGAAAGCGAGCTAGCACTAGTTGAACATTTGCAAAAAACTGGTGCCACCATGTATGGTGGCTGGTTCTGCTCTCATTGTTATGAACAAAAACAACTCTTTGGTCGAGAAGCAGTCAAAAAAAGCTTGAAATATGTAGAGTGCAACGAACAGGGCAAAGATCCTCAGGTAGAACTTTGTCGCAAAGAAGGTGTTACTGGCTTTCCCACCTGGGATATAGCTGGCAAAAAATATCCCGGTGTGCGACCTCCCGAAGAATTAGCCAAGCTCAGTGGTTACACCGGTCCACAAAATTTTAGATACTCTAAGCTGTTGCCCGGTTTTAAGTCTACTAAACCAACGACTGGTGCTCCGCAATCTTCACCTGAATCCAAATAGTCTTGATTCAATACTTTCACACTCCAAAACCGGGCTATGAATAACTCTGTTTCTTTTGTGCGTGATACCTGGTATTACGCATTGCCAGCTAGTGCAGTAGCTACCGGTAAAATGGTGGCAAAAACTTTATTAAATGAGCCAGTGTTATTTGGTCGCACTAATAACGGTGAAGTTTTTGCCCTGCGAGATATTTGTCCACATCGCGCTGTGCCTTTGAGCTGTGGCCGCTTTGATGGTCAGGAAGTGGAGTGTTGTTATCATGGTTGGCGCTTTAACTCTGAAGGAACCTGTACGATTATTCCGGCTTTGGCTGCGGATCAACAAGTAGATTTAGAGCGCTATGGGGTGCGCAAGTATCATGTGCGCGAACTCCAAGGTAATATTTGGATCTATATGCCAGCCGCAGAGCGCCAGGGAATCACCCCGATTACTGAGCCACCAGTAGTACCGAGGGTAGGTAATATTTGTTATCAAGTGCTCCAAATGCTGCCTTTTCCCTGTTACATCGACCATGCAGTAGTGGGTTTGATGGACCCAGCCCATGTACCTTTTGTTCATCGATCGTGGTGGTGGCGAGCTGATAATATGCTCAATGATGAAATTAAAACCTTTGATCCTTCGCTGTATGGTTTTACGATGCGTCGTCATAAATTGGAGCGATCGACTTTTTTCTATGATTTAATTGGTGGCACCCCAGAAGTAGAGATTTCTTTCCAGCTACCGGGTGTGCGCTTTGAGGTCATTACCACCGAAAAACATACCGTAGTTAATCTCACAGTTATTACGCCGATTTCTGATGAACATACGGAAGTAACTACAATGTTCTACACTAGTCTATCTTGGGCGAAAATCTTTCAGCCAATCATCAAGCCCTTTATCACTACTTTCCTCGATCAAGATCGGCAGATGGTGATTAAGCAACAGATTGGTTTAAAGCACGATCCACCATTGATGTTGATTAAAGATGCTGATGCTCAGGCGCGTTGGTATTATCAGATCAAGAGTGAATATGCTAAATCGATCGCTGAAAACCGACCATTCAAAAATCCAGTCAAAGAGCAAGTACTACATTGGCGTAGTTAACTAGATAAGGCGGCGATCGCAAACCGCAACCAAGCTTCCACATCTTTACTGGCTGCCAGGGTTTCATCGCGACCGATCATCTGTAGGGCTTGGCGGATTTCGATGTCATCATAGCCCAAGGCCAACAAAGTCATTTCTACTTCCGATTGCAGTTTAGTATCCATATTTTCATCGAGTTCGATCGAATCTAAATCGGCCAGATCTCGCCACTGTTTCAATTTACTTTTCAACTCCACGCTCAGCCGTTCGGCAGTTTTGGTACCAATACCAGGAGTTTTGGATAAAATCTTGGTACTGCCCAGCACG
>JANNEH010000143.1:0-3600 GCA_031378405.1 Synechococcales cyanobacterium OTE_75_metabat_409 | reverse complement strand
GCTTCAAAGGCCATAAAGATCCGCCGACGCATTTCTAAGGCATCTTCTACGGTCTTCAGACCTGGGGCTGTGGCAGCCCATTGATCATTACCAAAATAATGGTGACTGACTCCGGTGGCTACAATCAAGGTGTCGTAAGTGATCTCACTTTTGCGCAGAAAAATTTTCTGTTGATGAGGATCGATGTTTCTAACTTCACCCATTAAAACCTTAGTATTTTGGTTTTTGTTGAGGATCGATCGCAGTGGCGAGGAAATATCGGCAGGAGACAAACCACCAGTAGCTACCTGGTAAAGCAAGGGCTGAAAAAGATGAAAATTACGCTTATCAATTAGCGTCACCCGCACATCTGCCGTGCCCAATGACTGCGCTGCATGAAGCCCTCCAAACCCCCCGCCAACAATAACAACGTGATGAGGCGACTGTTTTTCAACTTCATTGGTCATAATTTCAGATTTCCTTAGTTCAATCCTAAAAGGTCATTTGGCTGCAATTGCACTTATCAAAGCGTTGCCGTCAAGTATTTTTACATATATTCACACCCATCATAATATATGTTCATCAAAAGACAAGTAACCTTTGCTACCGCAGAAGCTGTCTGGCTATGGTGGCTCCAGATCCAGATCAAAATTCACCGGCTACTATGAAGGCAGTAACCAGCGAAAATCAAATTATGAGTAAATTAAACGCTATACAGCTAATAAAGATTTATTAACCTAGAGACTTCCCTGACCATTAATTTCGCAAGACTGCTACGTTAGCTTCAAAGCTCTCTTGTAGTATAAAGCCCAATATTGAATCTGAAATCAACACTCTCGCAAAATCTAGTATTCTCCGGGTAGCCATCTGCCAAAGAAAATGTTACTTGGCTATTTTTTTGGCGATCGATCGAGCCTCTTTTTCCAAAGGATTATTCTCATAGCGCTGTCCAGCCTGGTAGTAAGACTTAAAATATTTATACCCAAACTTATTGGCACCGCCCAAACGCTCACACTGCCAAGAATGTGCCAGCTCATGTGCCAACAGCAAAAGTTGTCCGCGATTAGCTGGTTGATAGGCATCTCGCACATATATTCGATCGCAAAAAGTCTGCGCTGCCGAATCCACATCCCCCACATGGACTTGCTGGTCACCGTTTGACCATTGATCCATTAACTGGGCGTGGTAGTTAACTCGTACTCGATCGACCAAATCCCCAAACAAGGGGCGTAAAGATTTTTTCTGGGCTATGGTCAGGGATTGACCCACCGGATTTCGAGTCGCTGTTACTTTTGCCGCCATGTTAAACATTATAACGCCGCTATTCCCCCAGACCTCTGCGGGTTCTGAAGAGTGCAACAGATCTTGAATAGTGGCCGAAGACTTCACCGTAGATACCGTAGATTCGATTTGCGCCTGACAGAGGTTGCCACAAAAGGGCTTAATTGCCGGAGAACCAGCCGCAAAGGCCAAGCCAATGGCCATTACAGCACCAAACATGGCCAACACCAACAGTTTAAGGATGAATTTCATTTACCAATACAGAAACGGCTAAAGATTCTTTCTAAAACAGATTCTACTAACTCTTCTCCGGTAACTTCACCTAAAGCTTTAATCGCTTCGCGCAGATCGATCGTCCAAAAATCCCAAGGTAAGTCACCTGCAATAGTTTCCTGCACTCGCACTAAAGCATTTGCCGCCTTAGTGAGAGCCGTAGCCTGTCGCTGATTAATCGCTAAGTCTAGATTAGCAGCCCGAATGGTTCCGGCTTGGGCGATCTCTAAAATTTTGGCCTCTAGTCGATCGATCCCTTCTTGATGCAGAGCAGAAAGAGCCACAATGCCATGGCTGTGAATTTCTGGAGGGATCGGAGGCAGGTCAGCAATTAGATCTACTTTGTTGATCACCAAAATCAGTTGCTTGTCTTGTACCTGCTGATAAATTTCATCTTCGGCAATCGTCCAGCCCTGCTGCCCATCGATAGTTAATAGCACCAGATCAGCTTGCTGGGCAGCAGTTTTAGATCTGGCAACTCCCATTTGTTCTACTCGATCGGTTGTTTCTCGGATGCCCGCAGTATCTAAGACCAAGATGGGAATGCCGCCCACTACCAGATTGGACTCCACCACATCGCGGGTAGTACCTGGTAGGTCAGTGACAATCGCTCGATCGGTGCGGCTCCAGGCATTCAACAAACTAGACTTACCCACGTTGGGATGGCCGACAATCGCCACTTTGAGGCCGGTACGCAATAGCTCACCTCGATCGGCGGTGGCCAGAATATGGTCGATCGTGCTACTGAGTTGATCTATTTGGGTACAAATATCTGGCACATCTAAAGGGGGTAGATCATCAGCAAAATCAATGCGGGCTTCGATTTCGGCCAGAATATCTAGAGCCTGTTCCCGCACTCGTTGAATGGGTTGCCGCAGTTTGCCTTGCAGTCCAGCTAAAGCCGCTGCGGCAGCCGCAGGCGATCGAGCACCCACTAATTCGCTGATGCTTTCGGCTTGGGTGAGGTCGATCCGGCCATTTAAGAAGGCTCGCAGGGTGAATTCACCCGGCTGAGCCAGGTTGGCTCCGGCATTAATACAAAGTTGTAGTACTTGCTGGACGCACATAGTGCCGCCATGGCAGTGAAACTCTACTACGTCTTCGCGGGTGTAAGAGCGCGGAGCAGCCATGATTAACAGTAGGGCTTCATCAACAATCACTAGGGTTTGGGGATGACAAATATGCCCATACAGAATTCGGTGGCTTTCCCAGATTTGTTGACCAGGGGCAACAAAAAGTTGGTGGGCAATGTCGATCGCTGTAGCTCCAGACAAACGCACAATGCCGACGCTGCCTTGTTGTGAGACGATGGCGGTAGCAATAGCGGCGATAGTGGGCTGTTGATTCAAAGCTGGTTTCATAGAAATACTGGGAAAAGATTTTGTATGACCTGGAGCGCGATCGACGTGTTTAACAGCAATTCCATATTCAAACTCCAGTGCAACAAACTGGCGTTGTCGCGCAGTTGCGAGTGCGCAAGGGTTGCCCGCCTGTTAAGGGCGGGCCTTGCCCTGCACGGTAACCATCACAACTTGGCCTGATCAATTAAGACAACGCCTGATGCCTGAGATCAACCCTTACGTAGGGGAGTTTGAGGGGAGGCGTTCCGTCCCCTCAATGGGGGGCGTGGGGGTCAGAACCCCCACACTCCAAGCTTACTGCCAGAAATATTTGGAATTGCTGATATGTAACTGAGCTTTCCCACCCCCAAGCTAAGTAGGGCGACGCAATCATTGATAATATCGAAATCATCTAGAACCTAGGTCGTGGGCAGTGCCCACCCTACAAGACTGAGCTTTTCCACCCCAAGCTACCAATTAAACCAAAACCAGAGAAGGTTGCCAAACTTTGCCATCGAGCGCCATTTGCTCAATATCGATCGCCAGTCGCAGCGCCTTCAAAGCCTGTTCACCACCCACTGAAGGCTGGTTACCACAGCGCACACAGTTCACAAAATGCTCTAACTCAGCATAGAGTGGCTCCACATTGCTGGTGTAGACCTTCTCGATGAGTCCATCTTGGCGATATAAGCCTTTCTGGAACTCATTAAACTTGTCACCATTGTGG
>JANNEH010000142.1:0-22974 GCA_031378405.1 Synechococcales cyanobacterium OTE_75_metabat_409 | reverse complement strand
CACACGCAACATCAAGTAGCCAATTGCCGCAGTTGCCGGTGAGGCATTTTGAATAGTACTTAATAGAGCCTGGGCATCTTGTTCTGTGCCCAATAGTTCTGTCAGTAGCTCATGATCTCTTGCTGTTGGGAGTGGTGGCCGCCAGGTTGAATCGGGATGTTCGTTGCCACCAGACCGAGGGGGATGAGGGTGAGGCGGATGTCCACCAGCCGGATGTGGGGGGTGATGTTCCTGTGGTGGGTGAGGATGGGTTGAACCAAACATTTGCTTCCTCCTAAAAATAACTAAAATCGTCGCAGTTGTAATACTTTAGACGTTGTATAAAATTAAATTGTAAAGCTTACTTCTTGACAAGTCAAGCAGAGTGTGAAGTTAAGTATTGTTGATCAAATTTCCTAATATTTCTGAAATAACAGACCCTCTAATCCGACTCCTGGAGAGAAAGAAAATGCAATTCCAGTAAGTGGTGCTGTGGCGGTAGTTGCAGGTTTCTCCAGCAAAATATCTGGATTGCTTTCTGCTATTTCTTTGAGCATTCTTTCGATCACAAACAACACTGCACAACTCAAGACATTACCGTATTCACGCAATATTTCCCAGCTATTAGATACTTGTTGATTACTGAGACCCAGCGCTAATTGAACTTTCTCGATAATGCGTGGTCCACCAGGATGGACAGCCCATAAATCGATATCTTCTTGCTGAAGTTGATGTTGTGCCAGGAAATTATTAATTACCGGTGCCACGCCAGCTTCAATGTAACTAGGTAACTGCGGTGATAATTGGCAAGTAATCCCATTGTCTCTGACTCCTAAGGCAATTCCATCTTCGGTATTTTCAATCAGGTAACTAAAGTTATCTCTAATGACTACGCGCCCCTGTAAATTATCGGCAGGGCAAGTTCCTAACACAACCGCAGCGCAGCCATCACCAAAAATACTATGGGTGACGATATCGTTAAGACTGCCTTCAAACACAGTATTAATCGAACTGAGTTCTAAGCAAATTACTAACGCCTTATGCTGAGGATATGCCCGTAGATGATCGCAGGCTACCCGCAGTCCATTCATCGCTGCTGCACAGCCCATAAAATTTACTGGGACTCGTGCCACATTTCGAGGCAATCCCAATCGATCGATCAGTTTGGCATCAATACCTGGTGCCACAAAGCCAGTACTAGTTACAAAAATTATGATTCCAATTTCGTCTTCGATTTTGCCAGCGTAATCTGGTTCTGCTCCTTTGCGGCGTTGAGCAGCCAAGTTGAGGGCATTTTTGGCAACCTGCTCAGCTAAAGGTATGGCGTGCTCGGCAAACATCTGCATTCTTTTTTCGATGTTGCCCCGCTGCCGACAAAATTCAACGGCTTCATCTGTTAATAAGTCAAGAGCTAAATGCCTAGTATCTATACGAGTGCCTTGATAGATTTTTTCGATGCGCTGTTGATTTCCCTCTGAAGATGGTAGGTTCGCCACAAATTTAGCAGCGTCAATCTGCGGCAACAGGTTATGAGGAGTGCCTGTTGCAATACTTTCAATAGTGGGTAGAAACTGATTGGATTGACTCATGATTTTGGGTAAATTGAAATAATATTAAGTATTAAGATGATCTAAACTTAAGATTTAGTAATATTTATTGCGATCACAGTACTCTTGTTCGCATAGATAGTAACCATAGGCATGAGCCGTGATTATTTAATATATCGGGTTACTTCACTTCGACATTCGGGATTTACGTATATTTATGAAAATCAGATTCTATCACCAACTAGCAAGTTCTGGCGGAATTCTGGCTCAAAGTAGAGCGGCAGTAGCCGAAAGTACTAACGGCAAAATTCGGCCATCGGTTATTTCTGTGGTGGCAGAATGTTTTCAGCAGTGGGAAAAATTACTCTTTCGGCGCTAATCCAAACGACTAATCACCTTGCAGCGACGGAAATTTCTTTTTAAAAGCTGCGCGTGTTTCCCAGTTGCACAAGCACCACAAGCTCAAAGTCCCTGGCAGAAAAAAGACAATGCTTAAGACATATAGTACTGATAAGCCCACAGCCATTTGCAAGGCTCGTTTCTTAAACCGCAGCAGCTCAACCGCCAATGCTTCTACAATCAAACCACTAATACTAATACCGGCAATCAGCCACAAAATGTGCACTGTCTCTTGCCAAGAAACACGGGTGAATTGGCCACTCATGACGTGCTTTACGACCCCATTAGTATCCTGCAAAATCATTGCAACAAAGACATAGAGGTAGATAGCCTGACCCACTGGCCAACTCATTTTACCAATCTGATTCAAATACCATAAACCAGCAATGATCACCAATAGAGCCAAGGCATTCCACCAAAAGCTGAGACCAATCACAATCTGGGCCGAGTCCTTGAGGGCAGTGGACATTGTCAGTAAGGCTAGGAAAATGGGGACTGATCGCAATGTCCAAATAGCAATAGTGAGAGTATGCGGAACTTTAGGCATGGTTGGGCAGATAGGATGCTACAGCCCTTTATTCCTGAGCAACTCATCCAGATCCGGCTGAAATCTTGAGGAGATCTGCCTAATGATGGCGAGGGCGATGGTATGAAAATGCAACAAAATACACCTCGGCTGATCGTAAGTCTTTATATACCATCTGGCAATCTCATCAGTAGTATTCTTGATATAGCGCTTGGAGAATTCTATTTCTACTCTTTGTCGGGCTTACCATACTCCCGAAAAGCTCTAATAGCTGCTCTGGTACCGACAATCCAGCTTTTGGTAGTGATTTGTGCCCGATCGACCTGTTGTTTGGTCACAGTAAAACTGCGATCGACCTGTTCCACCACGCTAGCAGCACTCTTCACCCCTCGATTTACATCCTTCTGCAGATCGCCCAAGTCTGACCCAGTTAACCTAATCGCTTCTAGGGTAGCAGGCAGCTCTCGATTGAGAGTATCCAACAACTTTTCGGCACTCCGGGCAGCTCTAGCTAGCTCTTGTACCACTGGGATTGCCACCACAAACACTGCCGTCAAACTCATGGCCACCAACAACAACGAACAACCCAGCCAAAAGACTGGATCGGTGATACTGAGAACAGATGAATTTTGACTAAGAGTTGGATTCATTAGGTCTGCGCTGGTCTTGGACTGATTGACTAGCCGCAAGGCCAGCAGCCACGGCCTGTTGCAATCGATCAATCGTGCCACTCCAATTGTCGCCTGCCACCAACGACAGCCGATTGGTCTGCAATTTTAGGCTATCGGATAAATCTTCAGCTAGTTCTGGTACTGCGGCTACTACTTTCTTTAGCACCCCCCGAGTCTCTCGCCCCCGGCGGGGTGCTATCAACAATCCAGCCACCGTTCCGATGGCAGTACCTACGATCATTCCGACTACTAAAGCGCCCCGGTTGTTACTTGACATGCTTACATCCGACTGTTTCTTTCTATTTTAGCCTGAGTTCGGGATCACAACTAGCCCAAAACAAGAAAGAAATCTGAGCTAATTGTTATCTAAACAACGATAGACCAGCGGCACCATGAAAGTCTTTTTGCACTTTAAAAGTCAAGCGTTTGGAGACCTGCTTTACAATTTGTTGCAACAGCTTGTCACCAGTTTTCTGAATCATGGCTTGGGGCAGCTTGTGGATGAATTTGGGAAACTGGATATACACGGCCAAATCCAATGTCCAGTCTACTTGAGTAAACAGTTGATTGTCTTTTACCACTTCTATTAGGTGCATTTCGGCATTGAAATCTACTTCATAGCCTGGAGGTTGGTAATCTGGAATTTGGATGGTTTTAATCGGATAAGAATTAGCCTGCTGGGGCAACAGTTCTAGGCCAATCTTGGGTTCTACCACATAGCCAAACGAATTGAAGCGACCAATGGTAATTGCATAGCCATTTTGATGCAAAGATTCCACTTGCATCGGTTGAGCACAGCGAATAAACCAATCTTGATGCCGATCGAAGTACTGCGCTACGGTTTTGACATCAGCATTCATCACCATAGTATCGGCAAAGCTGTTAGCAAACCGGTTTCTTGATAAATTACCAGCCATGTCTATCTGCTGGATCGAGCTTTGTTCAGATGTGGCCAATGACTGCTCTTTTTCCAACACCGCTTGCTCCAACATCGGTTGCTCCCATAATCTCGCTTGCATTAAACTTAAATTCCTTGATATCTAAATATCACTGCTTGTTAGCTATTACAAAGGTAGGACGGCAGCTACCGGACATTTTCTCCTGGGTTCTGCCAGAAAAGTGCGATCGAGGTCACCAAATTTAGTCATCAAGCGAGTTTAGGGCACTATTGCCAGATCTTTTTATGGCGAATCAGAAAGACACTGGTAAGATAACAAGTATACATAACTTAATATATTCTGATGAAAGTATTTGTAGCAGGCGCTACTGGAGCCACCGGGCAACGGGTCGTAGCCGAACTTTGCCAGCGTCAAATTCCAGTCCGAGCATTGGTTAGAGATATTAACAAAGCCAGGGAGATTTGGCCAACTAGTAACGAATTGGTGGAATTAGTCACTGGGGACGTGGGCAATATCACTGCTTTGCAGCAGGCGATCGGTGATTGTACAGCAATCATTTGCGCTACTGGTGCGCGTCCCAGCTTCGATCCGACTGGGCCTTATCAGGTGGACTTCATCGGCACCAAAAACCTGGTGGATGCCGCCAAAGCCAAAGATATTCAACATTTCTCGATCGTTTCTTCTCTCTGTGTGTCGAAATTCTTCCACCCCCTAAATCTATTTTGGTTGATTTTGTATTGGAAGCAGCAGGGCGAAAACTACCTGCGAGCTAGTGGACTCAATTACACAATTGTCCGCCCAGGCGGTCTTAAGAACGATGATGTATCTGGGCTGTTGGTGATGTCAAAAGCCGATACTTTATTTGAGGGTAGTATTCCCCGCCAAAAAGTTGCCGAGGTCTGTGTGGAATCTTTGTTCCAGCCCAATGCTGTCAACAAAATCGTCGAGATTGTTTGTCAATCTACGGCGATCGGCAAAGAATGGCCGGAATTGTTTGCCAATGTCTAAGCAGAACAAGTCTAAACAGAATATTTTCGATCAACTTCAGCCCTACCGTCAGCCGTTATTCTTGGTCGGGGCTGCTTTCTTGGTAGTTAGTGGTTTGCTGACTCATGGTTTCTACCAAAACTGGAAAGATTCCCAGATTAGCGATCCCCGGTCTGAATCTAAAGCTAGTCCGCCTTTAGTAATGGCAGGTGGTGATCCTTATATCCGCGCCTTGATGCGGACAATTTCTACTAGTGAGGCCAATGATCCCCAACCATACTCGCTGATTTATGGTGGTAGCCGAGCGGTTAAACTAGATCGACACCCTAGTAAATGTGTGACAATCTTAGCCGGACCGAATAAAGGCAATTGCAGTACGGCGGCTGGTCGCTACCAAACTATTAATACCACTTGGTATGACATTGCTAAGCGCTACAAAACCAAGCAAATTTGTTTATTTTGGCAATGCCATTACAGCTTTGCCCCGATCGAACAAGATCAGGCGGTACATGCTTGGCTGCTTGATAAAAAGTTTTGGGGGATGGATATTTCTCAGGAACTCCAGGCTGGTCGGATTGCCGCTGTGCGCAAGAAACTCTCGCCGACTTGGACTAGCTTGGGTTATGGCATTGAAACCAATGTAATGACCAATAAGTTGGATCAGGCTTTTACCGATATCTTAAGTGAAGAGCTAAAAAAGAATCCGGTGGGGAATTGAACTATGGGTGAATTAGATTTTTATATCGTTGACGTGTTTGCTGTGGGTAAATACACCGGTAACCAGTTGGCAGTGTTTCTGAATGCTGGCGCTTTGAATCTGGAACAAATGCAGTCGATCGCCCGCGAAATCAATTTTTCGGAAAGTACTTTTGTCACTGGGGCACCAGAGCAGAATGCTTACCCCGTCAAGATTTTCACCCCCACCGTCGAATTGCCTTTTGCGGGTCATCCTACTTTGGGTACAGCCTGGGTGTTGAAACAGCTCGATCCCACGCTGACGAGTGTGGCTCTTAGTTATACTGCTGGTCAAATTCCGGTGCGCTTCGCGGATATTAGTGACCCGCCAGTACTTTGGATGGATCAGCGTACTCCCGAATTTTTGGGTCATCTGGCTGCTGCTGATTTAGCGCCAGTTTTGGGCATTGAGCTAGCAGATATTGATGAGAATTACCCGATCGAGCAAGTTTCTACTGGCTTACCGTTTATTATTGTGCCGCTCAAAACTCTGGCAGCAGTACAGCGGGCGAAGGTGGCGTTGGCAGAATACTATCAGTTGATTACCGGACTGCCCGCCCAATGCATTTTGATTTTCTGTCCCCAAACCCTTGATCTCAAGAATCATCTACATGTCAGAGTGTTCACTCATGCCCTGGGTATTCCAGAAGATCCGGCTACCGGTAGTGCTAATGGTTGTTTGGCGGCTTACCTAGTACGGCATTGTTATGGTGGTCGGAAATCAATTAATTTTCGAGTAGAACAGGGCTATGAGATCGATCGACCTGCTTTGCTTTACCTTCAGGCTGGGGGTAATTCGGTAGCAGTTGGTGGTCATGTGACATTGGTGGCGCAGGGCAAATGGCAGATTTGAATCTATGGTTTCGATGAATTCCATCGGAAGGGCGTATGCGATACGCCCCTACCGATGGAATTCATGGACTGCTATGTTCGCTTTGAAAAACTTGAACATCCAGCTAAAACTTCTTAACGTATGCCCGATCGCACCGAGCAGTCTCTATGCCACTACTGGGCAAATAGCCACTAGTTTCATATAGTTGTACCGCTTCGACCAGTGCCGAAGCCGTTTCGATCCAAATTTCTTGAAAACCCCTCGATCGAATCGAATCTTCGAGTTTTTCTAGGACAAATCGGCCTAATCCCTGGCCTCGGTACGCCGAGAGCAAATACATTTTGCGAATCTCGACGGCGCGGCCCTGTTCTCGCCGGGTAATTGGATGATAACCGGCACTACCAATTACTTGACCTGCCGCATTTAGCAATGTCCAAAACTCGCCACCAGTGGCGAGGTAATATTTTTCGATTTCCAAGACATCTCGATCGGCTCCCTCTGGTTCCCAACCCAGACCATACTCCGCCAAGACCGTGCTGATCACCTCTGCTACTGCCGATCGATCAGTCGCTTGCCAGGGACGAATAATAAAGTTGCGATAGGTCAGCATTAACTGTGAACCCGAGGCTCGGGGTGGAGTTCAACTAATAAATCACTTTCAATAGCAGCTAACTCCGTCAGACGGGTTTGGACAATGGCTCGATCGAAATAGGAATCGGCTAACGACCAAAAAGCGCCAAAATGTCTGGCTTCAGAAGCCATCAAACTGCGATAAAAAGCCGCCAGATCTGGGTCTGGCAAATGAGCTGCCAATAATCCTAACCTCTCATGGGAACGGGCTTCGATCAGTCCCCCCACCAGCAGACAATCCAGCAGCCGCTCTAAGCCGTTCGATCGAATCTGTTTTTTCAGAGCCGCAGCATAAGGAGGGGAATTCAAAGGAGCAAGAGGAATTTGTCGATCAGCTAAGATTTGGTTAACCTGATGAAAATGTTCCAATTCTTCGCGGGCGATCGCCGTCATCGATGTGACTAGTTTTTCATGGCCGGGGTAGCGAAACATTAAGTTAATGGCATTATTTGCTGCTTTTAGTTCGCAGTGGGAGTGATCTAGTAGAATCAGATCCATGTTACTTAATGCCTGTTCTAGCCATTGTGGACTAGATGCTAGCTTTAAGAGATTTATTGTCGGATAATTGGTAGCGACCATCGAAGTAAGATACTAAGTGCGAGTACAGCTTCCGTCTATCGCAATGACCGTTAGATATTGTAGTTCTTATACTACAAAAAACATTTTAGCAAGCCAATAGACTCAGCACCCTTATCATAGCCATGTTCAATCTTTTCGCCAAACGCTCCCAAAATAGAAGAATCATCATTGGGGACGTACATGGCCACTTTGACGGTTTAATGGCGCTGCTGAAAGAGGTGAATTTAAGCAACGATGACCAAGTGTATTTTTTGGGTGATTTGATCGATCGTGGCCCGAAGAGTGCTGAGGTAGTGAAGTTTGTCCGGGATAACAAATACCCCTCGCTACTGGGCAATCATGAAATTATGATGCTGCGGGCAATTAAAGAGGGTGAAGAAGATCGGCGCATTCTCCAGTTTTGGATGCAGGCTGGTGGTGATGCCACGATCGCCAGCTATGGACCAAATGGCATTTTGCGATCGGATGTAGACTGGATTGAGTCTTTACCTACTTATTTGGACTTGGATGATATTTGGCTAGTTCACGCAGGTGTAGACCCCTATTTGCCCTTAGAGCAACAAGGTGAACAACAGTTTTGCTGGATGCGCGAGAAATTTTTTAGTTCGTCTTTTCCCTACTTTGATAACAAATTAATTGTTACTGGTCATACGATTACTTTTACCTTACCAGGAGTCTCCCCAGGGGAATTGGCCGCAGGAGTGGGCTGGCTAGATATTGAGACTGGTGCTTATCATCGCAAAAGCGGCTGGATGACAGCATTGGATATTAATAATAAAATGGTATACCAGATGAATGTTTTTAGTAAGAAGACTCGCAAAAAGAGGTTAGATCAAATTACTAAAGAGATCGATCCAACCAAGGTCAAAGCTTATTTGTAGAGCTGAATAGCTCAGCGGAAGTGACCACCAGTTAAACAGTAAATTGCCATTTTCCCAGTAAGGAAAATGGCAAAACTAAGCTATAAATTCTGTCTGATCAGACTGTGATCGCCGATTGCTCTACCACTGGTGCTTTTGGTGATGAAATCACCTTACCGCTTTGATCAACAATCACCCGATCGATTTTGGCACCTAAGTTCCGCAGCTTAGATTCGATGTTTTCGTAACCGCGATCCAAATGATGCAGACCTTCCACCGTGGTCATGCCATTCGCAAACAGACCGGCAACCACCAAAGCCGCCGAAGCCCGTAGATCAGTGGCCATTACCTTTGCCCCAGAGAGTTTTTCCACCCCTTGGATAATTGCATTGTTGCCTTTGACTAGAATATTGGCACCCATGCGTTGTAACTCGGCTACATGCTGGAGCCGATTTTCAAACACAGTTTCGGTGACCACACTATTCCCATTAGAGATCGCCAACAAGGCCATAAACTGGGCCTGCATATCGGTAGGAAACGCCGGGTAGGGCAGAGTTTCAATATTTGCCGCATGGAGCTGCTTAGGAGGCAATACCCGCATTCTTGGCCCATCAATTATTACTTCTACCCCAATTTCTGCCAGCTTGGCAGTGGCCGCTGCCAAGTGCATCGGGATCACTGGGAACAGGCTGATTTCCGATCGCATCATCGCTCCAGCCACCAAGAAAGTTGCGGCTTCTACTCGATCGGGAATTACTTCGTATTCAGTATCGTGCAGCTTATCAACACCCTGAATCACAATCCGCTCGGTACCTGCACCGGCAATCTTGGCACCCATCGAAATACAGAAATTGGCCAAATCTACTACTTCTGGCTCTTTGGCGGCGTTGTCTAAAACAGTCTCACCTTCGGCCAAAGTCGCCGCCATCATCAAAGTCTCGGTAGCGCCTACGCTGGGATAATCTAAATAAATCTTGGCACCCTGTAAGCGACCATTGGCACTGTTGGCCTTGGCGTGAACTTCGCCATGTACGATTTCTACTGTGGCACCCAAAGCACGCAAACCACGGATATGCAATTCTACTGGTCTGTCACCGATCGAGCAGCCACCTGGTAAAGGTACTTGAGCTTCGCCTTGCCGAGCCAAGATTGGACCAACAGCAAAGAAGGCAGCGCGCAGTTTAGAAACCAATTCATAAGGAGCGCTGTGGCCAGTTACATTGCTAGCATCAAAATCGATCGAGCTACCGTTACGAACTACTTTAATACCTAAGGCTTCAACGATTTGGCACATCTTGCCTACATCGGCTAAAGCAGGAATGTTGTTAATCCGGCAATGGCCAGAGCAAAGAACAGTACCAGCCATCAATACTAGAGCAGAATTCTTGGCTCCACTGATTCTGACTTCACCGGAGAGCGGGTGTTGCCCCCAAATATGCAAAACAGATGTTTCGGTGCTGGTAGGAGCGGTAGTTGAGCTATTAATGGGTTGATCCTCCGGGATTTAAAGGCAGAAGTATTAGATGCAGTGATTTGAGACGTATTTTACAAGAAAGTACCATAAATTTGCAAAAGTTTATTGATCGCAATTATCTTGCTCTCAAATAAGTTGGGGCTAACTTCACTTATTACAGACTATCTACATTTCGTATTTTTGTGTTTCTCAATACTTTTCAGTTCTGACTGTAATATGCCCAAGTCTGGGAAAATAAACAATCTTAGACATTAAGTTTCTTGAAAAATAACCAACAAGATATTACAAAATATCTCTGCCCAAATATTGCTGCAATACTTGAGGGATGCGGATGCTGCCATCGGGTTGCTGATAATTTTCGATGATCGCAGCCATAGTACGACCGACAGCTAAGCCAGATCCGTTTAAGGTGTGGATGAACTGGGTACCTTTTTTGCCAGTTTCCCGAAAGCGCAGATCAGCGCGGCGAGCCTGAAAATCGTAAAAGTTAGAGCAACTAGAAATTTCGCGATATTTACCAGCCGAAGGCAACCATACTTCCAGGTCATAGCACTTGGCCGCGTTAGCTCCCAGGTCGCCGGTACAGAGTTCCATGGTTCGGTAAGGCAATTGCAGAGCTTCTAAAATGGCTTCGGCATCTTTGACCAGCTTTTGGTGCTCGTCGTCCGAGGTATCGGGATGGACAAATTTGACTAGCTCAATTTTGTTGAACTGGTGTAACCGAATTAAACCCCGCGTATCACGGCCAGCACTACCGGCTTCGCGACGAAAACAAGGAGTGTAGGCACAGTGCCAGATGGGGAGTTGGCTGCTATCCAAGATTTCCCCGCGATATAAGTTAGTAACAGGTACCTCGGCTGTGGGGATCAACCATAGGTCATCTTCGGCACAGCGGAAGCTTTCTTCGGCGAATTTTGGTAGCTGGCCAGTGGCGGTTAAAGAAGCGCTGTTTACCAATGCAGGCGGACTGACTTCGGTGTAACCGGCTGTGGTCTGTCGATCGAGCATAAAACTGATCAGCGCCCGTTCTAATGCAGCCCCAGCCCCAAACAAAGTCACAAATCTACTCTGGGCAATTTTGGCACTGCGCTCGAAGTTAAGAATACCGGTTTTCTCGCCGATTTCCCAGTGGGGCAGCAGTTCAGCACTGTTGGCTGGAATGTATTCGTTACCCCAGCGGCGCACTTCCACATTTTCTTCTTCGCTGACTCCATCCGGGGTGCTGGCACTAGGAATGTTGGGGATTTGCAGCAATAAGTTATGAATCTGCTGCTGGATTTCTTTTTCTTGAGGTTCTAGTTCGCTGAGCTGCTGTTTAAATTGGCTACCCTGTTCTTTCAGTGCCAAGATTTCTGGGCTGTTGGGGGCAACTTTGGCCTGCATTTTTTCGCCGACGGTTTTGCCGATTTCGTTGCTACGGGCTTGCAGTTCGCTGCGGGTGGCTTCGATCGCTTTTTGCTGTTTGTCTAGCTCGACGATCGGCTGCAAGCTAAAGCTGCCCTTGCGGCGATCGAGCTGCGCCTGCATGGCGGTAGGATTTTCTCTGATTTTCTTGATATCTAGCACACCTAAATTTCCTTCGCTGAAAGTTCCTGCTTGGGCTATATCCTAGCCCGACTTTGGGATCTATGGAATATCGATCATGTCTTTTTGGTTAGAAACTGCAATTACTACCAAATTTTAGCCATTTGCAATGTCAAACCGGGCAATTCTGGGTCACAGCTAACCGCGAGCGGATTACTCAGAACCCCCACTGAGCCGTCAGCACGATAGCAATAGACATTCTTCTTTTTACGATCAACTAACAATCCCAAAATTACTCCATTTTCAATATATTCCCGCATTTTTTCCTGCAAGCCCTTAAGAGTGTCGCTATCAGAACGCAGTTCAATCACAAAATCAGGACAGATCGGGGCGAAAGAAGCTTGCTGTGCAGCGGTTAAAGCATTCCATCGATCGAGCTGAATCCAAGAAACATCTGGCGATCGCATTGCTCCATTGGGCAACGTAAACCCTGCACTAGAATCAAAAACCTCCCCATTCTCATTTTCTTCTGCCCATCGAGTTACTTGATAGCTGAGCTTATTATTCCGATTCCCTGTATCCGCAAAAGTTGGTGGCATTACAATCACCTCTCCCTGGGCAGAACGCTCAATCCGCAAATCTGTATTGTGCCGACAAAACTCATAAAATTGCTCTTCGCTCACCCTCGGCAAAACCATCAATGAAGAAATATCTACCTTCATGGACGATGATTCACTTTGAATCTGGAGATTAGTCATACTTTCACCATCCAGTTAATTTAGTAAGTACTCAATTATAGACCCCGAATTAGATCTGCTGTCACTTGAGGCTGCTCCAAATGGGGCACATGCCCACAATTTTCTATCCACACCAGTTTACTCTGAGGCAATACCTGTTGGAATCGATCGGCATCCTTAACTCCCAAAATCTGATCCTGCCGTCCCCACAAAATCAGCACAGGCTGAGAAATCTGACCCAAAAGATCACCAAAGTTGCCATAGCCCCCACTTTTGGTAAAACCAATCAACGCCTCCCGCCAGCCAACGCATTGCAAATGCAGCGCCGCACAAATCCGCGCATCCTCACTTGCCCAGACCTGATCAAAATAGGCCGCTTTACTTACCCCCTGGCGAATCTTGGGATTACTCAAAAAACTCGTAGCCAATCGATCGAGCGGCGGAAACATCAATTTGCCAATCTTTGGCTGCTGCTGTAACCCAGCACTATCAATCAATACCAACTTCTCTATAGCCTCTGGATATTTGAGGGTAAAATCGATCGCCGCCGCCCCGCCCATTGAAGCCCCCACAATGATCATGGGACGCTGAATCATGGTCTGCCAAAAAATATGCAGATGCTCACAAATACTCGCCGGACTAAAAGCTACATCAGCAGCTCTTTCACTAAACCCAAACCCCAACAAATCCGCCGCCCAAGTTTCTCGCCCCTCAGCCAATAAAGGCTGCAACCTTCGCCACTCCATCACCGAACTATCAAACCCATGCAGCAATAAAATCGGTGTACCACCACTGCCCACATAAACATAACTAGTAGAAATCGTTCGTCCCTGCATAGATATTGACTGAAATTGCAGCCGATCGAGTTGGGCGATCGAAGTACTTTCAGTGAGAGCTTGGGAAGAAATGGTAATTACAGCAGGCAGCATGGTTAAAGCTTTAAAGGTCTTGCTAGTCTATCAGGCTACAAATCTCCCCAACAAAAAAAGTGAACAATGAAACAACAAGCCCCACTTTTCAGCAGGGCTTGTTAATATCTATTAGTCTTTCTTTTCGCCACGGGGAATGCGGGGGGGTTCCCGGAAGGCGATTGCGAAGAAAATTACTCCGATCGCCAATGTCGTTACCAAAATATAAATAATAGCTTCCATGGTAGTCCTCTACAAATTTAAACTATTGGCAGAAGGGAGGCAAGCCTCGCTTCTGCCGCTGCGCTTTTAAGCTTCTTTCTTTAGAGTGGTAGTGTCACCCAGCTTCTGGTACTTACCAAATTCGATTTGTTCTTCGATACCTTCTTCTACCCCAGCGAATACATCGCGATAGATAGTCCGAGCACCGTGCCACAAGTGGCCAAAGAAGAACAACAGTGCAAACACTGCATGACCGAAGGTAAACCAACCGCGTGGGCTAGTGCGGAATACACCGTCAGAGTTCAAAGTAGCGCGATCGAATTCAAAGATTTCGCCGCCTTGAGCCTTACGGGCAAACGCCTTTACTTGAGCAGGTTCTTTGAAAGTTTGACCATTCAAAGCACCACCATAGAAAGTTGCCGTTACCCCAGCTTGCTCGAAGCTATACTTCGATTCAGCCCGCCGGAAAGGAATGTCGGCTCTAACCACACCTTCAGAGTCAGTCATAACTACAGGGAAAGTTTCAAAGAAGTTCGGGAGACGACGGACATTTAATGTCCGGCCTTCAGAGTCTTTGAAGATGGGATGTCCAGACCAAGATTGAGCAATACCATCGCCTTTATCCATCGCACCGGTTCTAAACAGACCACCTTTGGCAGGGCTGTTCCCAACGTAATCGTAGAAGGCCAGTTTGTCAGGAATTGCCTGCCAAGCTTGCTCTTCGGTCTTACCATCGTTGATGCTGCTTTGAACGCGCCGCGAAATTTCTTGGGTAAAGTAGCCGCCATCCCACTGGTAACGAGTCGGGCCAAATAGCTCGATCGGGGTGGTCGCATTGCCATACCACATAGTCCCAGCCACGATAAACGCAGCAAAGAACACAGCAGCAATACTCGAAGACAATACAGTTTCGATGTTCCCCATCCGTAGCGCCTTGTATAGACGTTCTGGCGGACGCACTGTCAAGTGGAACAGACCAGCAATGATCCCCACAGTACCGGCTGCGATGTGGTGAGCCACTACGCCGCCCGGATTGAAGGGATTAAAGCCCGAAGGTCCCCATTCGGGAGCCACTGGCTGCACATGACCGGTAATTCCGTAAGGATCTGACACCCACATTCCAGGGCCAAAAAGACCGGTGAGGTGGAAGGCACCAAAGCCAAAGCAGAGGAGTCCAGATAAGAACAGGTGAATACCAAACATTTTGGGCAAGTCTAAAGCAGGCTCACCAGTACGAGGATCTTTAAAAAGATCTAAGTCCCAATATACCCAGTGCCAAATGGCTGCCAAAAATAGCAATCCAGACAGAATAATGTGAGCAGCAGCAACGCCCTCAAACGACCAGTAGCCTGCATCGGCTGCCGATTCGCCCGGAATTACGCTCCAACCACCCCAAGACTTGGTAACGCCCAAGCGCGCCATGAATGGCAGCACAAACATGCCTTGCCGCCACATCGGATTGAAAACTGGATCGCTAGGGTCGAAGGTCGAAAGCTCAAATAAAGCCATCGAACCAGACCAGCCTGCTACGAGAGCAGTGTGCATTAAGTGTACAGAAATCAACCGACCTGGGTCATTCAGGACGACTGTATGTACTCGATACCAAGGTAGCCCCATTGACTACGCCCCTCCAAGTAATAAAGTGTCTATTTGATATTTTTAATATGGCAGGCATTAAAGCTGCATTTCTTGAATCATGTTAATCTCCTTCTGGCCGCAGAAGCAAGGTGAATCAGACATTTCGACGGGGTAAGAGGCCGCTTGCGAGGGGGTCGATCGAGCAATGCCATTCAGCTTGCTGACTTTGGCGAGGTTTAGAGGATTTTCATGATTATTTACATAAGTTTACATTTGAGGCAATATTTCTTAGTTTGCACCTAGATCAATAGTCTGACTATCGATCCCCCGGCTATGATGAAACTCAAGCAATTTAAAAAATATGGTTGAAATACTTTATGGGCGAAGCAAAAAGACGGAAGCAGAGTGGCGTTGATATTACGGGGCAATCCGATCGCATTGTGGCTTGGTTGCCACTGACTGCTAAGCAGGCTCAAGATTTCGTCTCTTGGTCTACGAAGGGCGCTTGGTTTGGCATAGGTGGTTTGGCGCTGTTGTGGCTAACGGTGCGGTTAATTGGACCAGTGGCTGGTTGGTGGACGACAGAGTGAGCGGTGACAGACAGATACTGGGGATCAGTAACAGAATTATTTAATCCAGAATATTAAAAAATAATTAAGCTATAATGATTCTCGGGTATCAATCTGAGGAAAATACCAGATGTTTGGAAGACTAGCCAGTCAACACCGTGAATTAGTAAAAGATCTAATCATAGATCTACATGCTCTGTCGATCGCCTTGGAAGGCAAAGGATATATGACTTCTTGGTACACCTGCGGGGATGTGCTCGAAAGTGCCTCGTTTATGGTCAGCTTGGCTGATGGCCATCAGATCAGATTTTTTGTTTCAGATAGCAGCATTAACTGGACAGAGCGTCGTGATGGTCGTGAATTAATGAAGCTGGAAGGTGCTGAAGCTATTAATCAACTGCAAGAGCTAGAAAACTTGCTTAAGATTCCAGCCGCAGTGTTAGTCGTCTAAGTAGGGGAATTGCCGATGCCAATCGGCACCCAAAATGTTACTGTCGAAATATCAAACTAAATACTTACCTCCGCCCCTTCATGCAACCTTACACAGCCTCACTCCAAGCAGGATGGCAGCATCAGTTTGTAGAAACCAATAACATTCGTCTGCATTGTGTCACTCAAGGAGAAGGGGAGTTAGTAATTTTACTCCATGGTTTTCCGGAGTTTTGGTATTCTTGGCGGCATCAGATCCCGGTGCTAGCTCGTCACTTTAAGGTAGTAGTGCCAGATTTACGCGGATACAATTATTCTGATAAGCCTGCTACTGGCTACGATCTGGATACTCTGAGCAGCGATGTGATGGGGTTAATTAAGTCTTTGGGCTATACCAAGGCTCATATTGTAGGTCACGATTGGGGAGGAGCGATCGCCTGGCACATTGCCCAGAAGTTTCCTCAGGTGTTGGATAAATTGGCGATTTTGAATGCTCCACACCCCCAGCAGTTTTTACAAGAAATTGGTACCAACCTCGACCAGTTCCGGCGGAGTTGGTATCTTTTTGCTTTTCAGATGCCCGGAATTCCGGAGTGGTTGATTCAGCAGAATATTAAGGAGTTCGTCCTGAATGTTTTTCGTGGTCAAGCTGTGCGCAAAGGGGCTTTCAGTGCCGAAGATAACCAGATCTATCAAGAAGCCCTAGCCAAACCAGGGGTCTTAGGTGCAGCGTTAAATTATTACCGCAACTTTTTGGCTCCCCAAAATTGGCTGAGTAACCTGGCTACTACCCCCCAGTTGATTACTTCGCCAACGCTAGTGCTGTGGGGCGAAGAAGATAGTATGCTCAGTCAAAAACTGACTAATGGCATGGCTAAGTTGGTCAGCGCACCATTCCAGTTAAAACTGATCCCCCAGTGTGGACATTGGATTCAGCAGGAAGTACCCCAGACTGTGAATCGGGAATTAATTAGTTTCTTTAGGGAAAAAATCAATTTGGGATCGATATAGTCATCGGGTTTTGGGATTTCAATGAATTAATATTCCATGTCACCGGTGGTGGGCACCCACAAGGGGATGTCCCTACCGGTAACATGGGTTTTGGTACAATCAACGAATTAGAATATCAGCGACCTTGATGACATCTTGCATTTCGGCGACATCGTGGACACGGAGAATATCTGCGCCCCGATCGATCGCCATACAACAAGCTGCTGCTGTTCCCCAGGCTCGATCGAGCGGGTTTGGTCGGTCTAAAATATAACCAATGAAACTCTTGCGAGATACCCCAACCAATAGGGGATACGGCAGTCTGGCACGGAGTTTATCGAGTTTTTTTAATAGCTCGATGCTCTGGTTGGCAGTTTTGGCAAAACCAATGCCGGGATCGAGAATAATATTATGCTCAGCAATGCCGCTTGCTAATGCCGCTGCGACTCGGGCTTCCAGGAAATCACCCACCTCTAGCAACAGATCTTGATACTCAGTTAAGCCCCGCATGGTTTTGGGATTACCGCGCATGTGCATTAGGCAAATTGGTACCCCCAATTGAGCCATGATTTTTAACATGGCTGGGTCTTGGATTCCGCCAGAGATATCGTTCACCCAAGTGGCTCCGGCCTCTACGGCGGCTTGAGCTACAGCAGATTTGGTGGTGTCGATCGAAATTGGAATTTCACCCAACTGTTCCCGAATACCTACAATGACCGGTATCACTCGATCGAGTTCTTCTTGCAAACCAACTGGAGTCGCCCCTGGGCGCGTGGATTCGCCGCCAATATCTAAAATATCTGCACCAGCTTTGACCAACCGCAGCGCCCGGTTACAAGCTCGCGCCACGGTGGTGTATCTGCCGCCATCACTAAAACTATCTGGAGTGACATTCAGTACTCCCATTAAGTAAGTGCGGCTCCCCCAAGTAAAATGCGGAATCTGAGGTGTTGGTTGCGGGGAGTCCACTCCACTGTTTCCTGCGGTAATCGACACGGTTAGCGGTAGTTGGTAAATTGGAGAGCCACAGGTAGCTCTTCTTGTTTCAGACGTTGAATCACAGTTTGCAATTCATCTTTGTCCTTGGCTGTCACCCGCACCACATCACCTTGGATCGAAGCTTGGATTTTTTTGAATTCATCACGAATTAGTTTGCTAATTTGTTTCCCAATTTCTTGGGAAATACCCTTGCGCAGAGTAATTTCTTGGCGCACCCGGTTGCCACTGGCTGATTCGATGTTGCCATAGTCAAAAATCTTTAATGCCAAACCGCGCTTGACTGCTTTAGACTGCATAATGTCATGCACCGCAGTGAGTGTCATTTCACTAGAAGTTTCTACCTTAATGCTAGTTTCGCCCAATTCCAGAGTGGTGTTGGTGTCTTTGAGGTCATAGCGGCTACTGATGTCGCGGGTAGCCTGATCGATCGCGTTGACCAGTTCTTGGCGATCGAAGTCACTTACTATATCAAATGAATAACTAGAAGCCATAATATATTATCCTCCGGATACTCTATCCTACGGCACTTTTGATACTGATGATCATCAAGGTGGCAGTGGCAAATGAGCCGATTCCAAACATCAAGGAACGCCCAATCGGAAAGTTGATGATGTAAAAAATCGAGAATAGCAATCTGGCGGCCACAAAAGCAATGGCTAAGTTAGCGGCATAAGCTGAATCTTGCTTGGTGACATAGGCCATCAGGGCGGCAGCGGCAAAGGTAATAAAAGTCTCGAAGGAGTTTTGATGCGCCCAATTAGCCCGTTTGGCATAGTCGGGTAGTTTGTCGAAGCTGGCGCGAGGGGCACCCATGTCGAAGCCTACTTGAAAGCGACCGATGGCAACCAAAATATATGGAAAATAAATAAGGGCGGCGGCAAGACCGATCGAACCTAGTAGAACAGTGGGAGTAGGCAGGTTGAGAAAATTCACGGTATTGTTAAATTTAGGCTAAATTCTAGTAGCCAATAGTAGAGCGTTCCTAAAAAAAGGTCGCTGAAACGAAGTGAGCAGCTCTATTCTACCGGATTTTTGTGAATGTTCGCTGTCTTTGATGGTGCCTTTGGCGATCGCGAAGCGTCTCGGTACGAGAATCGGTAACCTTAAGCAATTCCTACTTGTACTTGGCCATCGGCGACCCGCACTGGATAAACCGGTAACTGTACCGTGGGATCATCAAAACATTCGCCGGTTTGGAGATTGAAATTTTGTTTGTAGATGGGGGAAGCCACTTTGGGAATGCCATTGCGATCGCCCACAATTCCTCGCGATAGCACATAGGCTTTGCTGAAAGGATCATAGTTATCGATCGCGTAGATTCCTTCGGCTGTGTGGAAGATAGCAATTTGTTGGTCAGCCACCAAAGCACAGACTCCACTATTTAGCAGAATTTGCTCTAGTTGACATACCGTGATCCACTGATTAACTGTTTGCGATGCGACAGAAGCTTGAACCATGTTTTTTCCTGGATGGGTTGACTTAAAACAAACATTTTAGCGGTTTTGGATGGCCATTAATACTTCGCGTTCGTGAGCGTAGGGCGGTCGGGCTTGACCGCGTTCTTCGACCCGCAGGAGGCTGGGATCGGGTTCAGGGGAATTTACGAAATGGTTAAAGCGAGAAAGCTTTTGGGGATCAGCCAAGGTGTTTTGCCATTCGCATTGGTAAGTGGCTACTTGGTGCGCCATTTCTGCTTCTAGTCGATCGGCGATGCCCAGACAATCATCAATCACCACCGCCTTTAGGTAATCCATCCCACCTTCTAGTTTGTTCAACCAAGTGGCTGTGCGCTCTAGACGGTTGGCGGTCTGAATATAGAACATCAGGAATCGATCGATGTATTTGATCAACGTCTCTTGGTCTAAATCGCTGGCCAATAGCTGAGCATGTTGGGGTTTCATACCCCCATTGCCACAGACGTATAGGTTCCAGCCCTGTTCGGTGGCAATAATGCCAAAGTCTTTGCTTTGAGCTTCCGCGCATTCGCGGGTGCAGCCAGAGACGGCAGATTTGAGTTTGTGGGGGGCGCGTAAGCCGCGATAGCGTTCTTCTACCACGATCGCTAAGGTAGTGGAATCTTGGACACCAAACCGGCACCAAGTACTGCCCACACAAGATTTTACTGTGCGCAGTGCTTTACCGTAGGCGTGACCTGATTCAAAGCCTGCTGCAATCAACCGTTGCCAAATCGCTGGTAGCTGGTCTACTCTAGCTCCAAGCAAATCAATCCGTTGACCACCGGTGATTTTGGTATAGAGTCCGAAGTCACGGGCAACTTCACCCAAAGCAATCAGAGCTACTGGCGTAACTTCACCACCAGGAATGCGAGGAATTACTGAATAAGTGCCGTCTTTTTGGATATTGGCCAAAAAGGCATCGTTGGTATCTTGTAAGGTAACGTGAGCCGGATTGAGGATTTGCTCGTTCCAAGCCGAGGCCAAGATGGAACCGATCGCTGGTTTACAGATTTCGCAGCCTTGACCCCGACCATGTTTGGCCAACAACTCAGCGAAGGTAATGATTTTTTCTAGCCGCACCAAGCTGTAGAGTTCTTGGCGGCTGTGATCAAAATGTTCACAGAGGTTATTTTTAACTTCCAAGCCTGCTTTTTTCATTTCTAGCTTCAGCAGGTCGGTCACTAATGGCACACAGCCACCACAGCCAGTCCCGGCAGTGGTACATTTCTTGAGGGTGCCAATATCAGTAATGTTATCAGCCTGTATTGCAGCACAGATATCGCCTTTGGTGACATTGTTACAAGAACAAATTTGGGCGCTATCTGGGAAGCTATCGACTCCCATGCTGTTACTGGCTCCCGATCGAACAGGCAAGATCAAATCTTCAGGATTTGGTGGCAAGACTATTTGGTTCTGAGCGATCTGCAATAAGTTGCCATAAGCCGTCGCATCCCCGACCAACATGCCGCCCAATAAGTGTTTGCCACTGGCATCGACCACTAGTTTTTTGTAGGTGCCTTTAATCGAGTCCGTAATACCCACTACCTTAGCGCCGGGAGTCTGGCAGAAGGCATCACCAAAGCTGGCGACATCCACTCCCATCAGCTTTAGCTTGGTAGACATATCAGCACCGGCAAAAGTACTACTGGCTGCACCACAGATTTGCTCAGCGGCGATCGTGGCCATGGTGTAGCCAGGAGCCACTAAGCCATAAATTTTGCCTTCATGCAGAGCGCACTCACCGATCGAGTAAATATTGGGGTCAGAAGTCTGGCATTGATTGTTGATCACAATGCCACCTCGATCGCCCACAGTTAAACCGCAGTCTTTGGCAATTTCATCGCGAGGTCTAATACCAGCAGAGAACACAATCATGTCGGTGAATAATTCGCTGCCATCCGCAAATACCATTTTTTGGACCCGGCCATCTACACTCACAATCTCGGTGGTGGATTTGCTGGTATGCACTGTGACACCCAGAGCCTGAATCTGGTCTTTGAGAATGTTGCCACCCAAATCATCTACTTGCAGCGGCATCAACCGAGGTGCAAATTCCACCACATGCGTAGTCAGACCCATGTTTTTCAGGGCATTGGCGCATTCCAAACCCAATAGGCCACCGCCGACTACTACCCCTACTTTGCTGTTCTCGGCATAGGCCGACATGGCTTCGAGGTCTTCGATCGTTCGGTAGACAAAAGTGCCTGCGGTGTCTTTCCCTGGAATCGGGGGCACAAAAGGATAGGAGCCGGTCGCTAACACTAGTCGATCGAATTCAATTACTTCTCCCTGGGCGGAAGTGACGGTCTGAGCTGTTCGATCGATTTTGCTAGCTTTGTCACCCAGATAGACTTTGACTCCGTGCTGGTCGTAATATCCTGGATCTACCAGGCTCAGGTCTGCGGCAGTCTGGCCGCTGAAGTAGCCGCTCAAATTCACTCGATCGTAGGCGAGGCGGGGTTCTTCACAAAAGGTGATCAGGTTCCAATCTTGGGTAGCGCCAATTTCGATCGATCTCTGTAAAAACTTGTGGCCGACCATGCCATTACCGACTACTACCAAATTTTTCTTTGCCATGGGTGATTGCTGGGCGACTTGCTGAACGTCTGAGACATTGTTTCAGCCTGAGTGCTAACAATCAGTAGCCTGAGATACAGAAGTCGAATCAATATGCAGTGCTCGCATACCAAATAAGTTAAATGTGCATCCAATAGCCTCAGCGGCAGGGTGTTGCGAAGCTAATGGTAATGCAGCGATGTGGTTTGCTGGAAAAATTCAGATTTTGTTTTAGGAAGTCTAAGATATGTCACATATGGAGCTTGGTATGCAGTGAATAGAAAATGTTTAACTAGCGTTTTCACCGACACTGACCGCAGCCATTACAACTTTAGCCAATGGCTGGGGCAAAATCTCTGACTCATTCGCAAACTCAGTGAAACGCCGTTTACTGGGATGATGAAAACCCAGCACAATGTCCTTGGGCGGAACTCCAGCAGCCAGCAACTCGTTAGCAATACCCTGCTTCGTCCAATCCTCCTCAATCCAAACCTTACCCTGATCAATCCGGATGTAAACCGTCACCCCAAAATCTCGCTCTTTTCCCCTCCAGCCCACATAAAACAATAAATACTGATCCCGCTCTCGGTCGAAGGATACCAACTGCTGTACCCCAGACTCATTAGCCCCTGCCATCCACTCTTGATACTCAGTCAAGATTCTTTGAATAATTTGCCGATAATTACTTAGCTGATCCATTTCACTATCTCCTGTCGATCAACATCAACAACTAAAAGATCTATTTGTTGACTACTCTCAGGGCTGAAGCCACTGAGATTCCCTAGCTTCACAACTAGGATTTCTGTTTCTTTCCATTGCTGGACTTTCGCAACTGCCCTTTAGAGGAATCTCTATCAGGTCTTATGTTCGCTCCGCAGACTGACACC
>JANNEH010000127.1:0-15871 GCA_031378405.1 Synechococcales cyanobacterium OTE_75_metabat_409 | reverse complement strand
CCAAGCCATTCCCACCAAACATCCCGCTCCAGATGCGACCAGCACCATTTAAGGTTTTCGATCGAAACACCACCCAAGAAACTACCACCACCAAAAAAGTCAGCAACCGCGCTAACCAGCGCTGATACCCCGCATCAAACCGTAGTCCGCACTGCTGCAAGTATTGCTGCCAACCTCGATCGAGGCATAAATACACCCCATGTAACCCACCCCAAACCACAAATGTCCAATTTGCCCCATGCCAGAGTCCAGCCAACAACATGGTAATTAACAAGTTGGCATAGAGACGGAATTGCCCTTGCCGATTGCCACCCAGCGGAATATAGAGATAGTCCCGCAAAAAACGCCCGAGGCTAATATGCCAACGCTGCCAAAAATCACTAATATTAATGGCCTGATAAGGAGAAAAGAAGTTCATTGGCAGCTTGATGTTGAACATTTTAGAGAGTCCAATCGCCATGTCGCTATAACCAGAAAAATCGAAGTAAAGTTGTAAAGCATAGGCGATCGCTGCTTGCCAAGCCAATAAAAAGCCGATCGATTCCCCTTGGTCAGCCGCGTTAAAAACTGGGGTGGCGTAAATTGCTACCGAATCGGCAATTACCGCTTTTTTAAAGAGTCCGATCGCAAAAACTGTAAACCCAATGGCCAAATTACGCCAATCTAGGCGATAGTTAATCTGGCGGAACTGGGTGATCAGTTCATCAGCGTTCAGAATCGGGCCAGCAATGAGGTGTGGAAAAAAACTCACGAATAGCAAAAAATGTGAGAAGCCATAGTGCTTACCTCTTCCATTGGCAATACACACCAGATAACTGATTTGCTCGAAGGTATAAAAAGAAATCCCCAAGGGCAGCACCAGATTGTGAATTCGATCGAGGCTGAATCCTAGACTATTGATGTTATCGATCAAAAAATTACTGTATTTAAAATAGCCCAAGAAAACCAAGTTTAAGCCAATTCCTAAGATCAACAGTAGCTTAATGGTTATAGTAATAACTTCATCTGCCGATGTTTTTTGGCGCTGCTTAGCTAATTCTCTTCCTACTAGCCAATTAGCCCTTACACTTGTCAGCAGAATCAGGAGAACTTTGGGACTCCAGATAAAATAGAAAGCCAGGGAAATGAAAATTAACCAACCAGTCACCAGAAAGCTTTTGCGGAAGCTGCTTAGGAGCCAGAAGCCAATTAAGGCGATCGGTAAAAAGACCAGGATGAAATTATAAGAGTTGAAAAGCATTACGCCTATTTCCTGATCCCGATCGACTGTTTTTTGAGCAACTCAATAATACTTTTGGTTCTTTTCGATCGACCAGAGTCTTTGGGGTGGTAATTAGTGTTGTACATTAAATTAGGTGGTAACAAAGCTTCTGCGAGCGAATCTTGAAATTCCAGACCTTGAGCTTCCCAGAATTTTTTGATATTTTGAGCAGATTCCTGAAAAGCCGGATTCTGATAGTCCTCAGTATATGTTGACACCGGGTACAGTGGAATCACCTTGACTCCCTTTTGGGCTGCGATCTGCACAAACTTTTTAATATAACCACTGGGGTCAATATCAGACATTGATGGCGATATTGCTGTTGTCAATACTGCTGAGTCTATTGGTAAAGCATCTTTACCAATATTACAAGTTTCGTCACCATATTTATTTAGAGTAAACGATGTATAACAGTGCCCTTGAGTCCCCCGTTGGCGCAGCTTTTCTTGAATCGCTGTTTTGGATAAGTGGCCACCAAAGTAACTAATATATTCTTTCCAATCTTTTCCCGAGATAGAATTCAGCAGCGCAAACTTTAGTTTAGATGTTGTAGAGATCTCCTGTAATATTTGATGGTCATAAGAAATTGCAAACCGACCCAGAGCATCAAAGTTTACAAAATCATCTGAGATGCCTGTTGCAGAGTAAAATTGATATTCTAGCGGTAACAGGATCACATCTCCTTCTCTAATCAAACTGCTTGCCCACCTCAGTATATATTCCCCACCCAAACCAGCATGTGAACTAAGATTAATGGTTTCAATACCGGTGGTTTGAGAAATTGTTGCCGCAGAAATGCCCAAGAGTCCGTTACTACCCGATATAATTAAAATTCTCTGGTTGTTGGGTGAGGGTATTAAGGCTATAGCTGCTTTTTGTACCAACATTAATTTGGTGGAATCTGGTGTGCCAATTATTCGATCGGTTGCCAAAAAAATACTGATGTCTAGAATTGTCCTGGCAATCAAACTAGCAACAGACATCAAGAAAGTAGTAATTATATATCTTTGGTATCGATTTTTCCTGAGTTTTAGCATGTATTTTTAGCAATGAATTACTGATAGGCTTCGAGTTCTGCAATTGACATTTGCCCTCCTAGCTGATTGGGAGCATCAGGCTTAATCCCATAGATTCTGATATACCGCATTTGAGTCCGAGGGAATTTATAATTATACTTGCCACCCCGAGCTTTTTTCTCGTGTTTCAGCAAAGACCAATCTTTGCCATTATTGGAGGAGAGTACTTGGTATTCAGTAGCAAACTGCGGGCCAAAAGTAATAGATATTCGATTAATGAGATAGCTATTGGCTAAATCAACCTGATAGATCCAAGACCACTCCTCTCCAGCTAGCGCAAAGGTATTCAGATCGCCATCAACACCAAACCGAGGAAAATGTTTGGCACTATTTACTGGTAATATTTTTTCACCAAATGCATCTAAAAATATCGCTTTTTTGTTGTTGGCTAAGTTGCCAGGTGGTCTGGGTGCTAGTAACTGAATATTTTTGGGCGAATTCTTCAGAGCCACAAGCTGATCGACGAAAGATTGTACTATCAGACCATTCGACTTAATGGGGATATCCCAAGTGATTACTCCGCCGCACTTATTGAGATTATTTGTGATTTTGCTTACTTGTTGATTGGTATATCGGTTTTTTCCAGATCCCCAGGTAGCGCCTAAGTAGCTCAAAATATGCAATTGAGATTTACCCACCCAGCGACTTTCACACTCTACGCCTAATGGTTCATTCATTTCCCCCGCCGTATAATCTTCATAGCTACTCACATTTACTAGCGGATATTGGTATTTAATAGCCGAATTAAAGGCAATAATGCTATCAGAATTACCAGCCTTAGCGGCGGCGGCAAACGATCGAAAGTTAGGGGCCTGAGGATGTTCATACATTTCTTGCGGCCAATAGACCCCATCAAACCACCAGCCCGATACTTTCTTGCCCCAACGTAGCGACCACTCGCGAATAATTGACTCCCATTTAACTTGAAATTGCTGATTGCGCACGGCTCCGTTTATCCAGGCCAGTTTATTAACTGCAATACTATCTTGAGCTGGAGCACCTGCTGGTAAATAGACCATTAGTTTGATGCCCAACGGATTGAGAGCATTGTACAAATCGGCAACCAAATCGCGGGTAGAGCATTTACTGGGCAAAATGCCAGTATGAGCATCATATTTAGCATTAGGAGCACAGTAATGACCGGAGTTTTGGCCAATGGTAATCATATAATAGCCAGCTCCAACTGATTTTAGTTGTTTAGCTAAACCTTGAACATCAAATTTGCGCACTCGATCGATCCACTCTTGAGCGGATACATTGTTATCAACTAAATAATGAGTCATGACACCCCAACGTGCCGCCTGGAACCAATCAGTTTTATGTTTTGCCGCTGAGATATTCCCAGTACCCATCAGACTAATCGTAGCTACTAAGAGCACAGTAACAATTACTCTGATCACCATGTGCATCTTTTTCAGTCCATGAAATATTTTGCTCATATGCAACCTGGTCTAAAACTACTCCCAATCAGCTACCGCTGCTGCCTCAGTCCGATCGATCTCTGCACCCAATTCTACCCAATCCACTTCCGATCGATCCCACAGCAAATGACCATTGCGTAAATACAACACCCGATCAGATGCTAAATTCCGCCCTGTCACCACCAAACTCAAACAAAGCCGCCGTGCCATTGATCGCAACTCCTCCCACACCGTCAGATCTAAATACCGCAACGGATCATCCAACAACAGCACCTGTGGCTCCATCATCAAACAACGTGCCACCGCCACCCGCTGACAATCTGCCACCGCTAATTCCCCAGATCTTTTTCCTAGCCAATCTTCAGGAATCGTAAAACCACTCAATACCCCAATCAGCCGCTGCTCCATCACACTCGGCGATAACTTTTGCAACAACAACGGATACATCAAAGCCTCCTGTACCGTCATGCCCAACAAATCTGGCTCCGCTGCCACAAATCCCAACTGTCGCCGTAACTGTGCGGGTGGAATCGATCGATACTCTTGCCCCGCCCAAAACACCTGGCCACCCGTAGGTTCCACCAAACGATTGAGCAACTTTAACAGCAAAGTTTTCCCTGCCCCTTTCGCTCCCGCGACCACTACCACTTCGCCCGCCGCCACCGTAAACGAAAGCGGTTGGAGCAAAGCCTGATAGGGCAACGAAAAAGTCAGTCGATCGACTTTCAAATCAGCCAAGATTAGCCTCGCCGCTAAATACCGCTTGGGCTGGCCCAGTCATATACACATGATTATCTGCTGCCGACCAATCAATTTCTAGGCAACCACCGGGCAGTTCTACCGTGCAAACTCGATCATTGCGACCAGTCAAAACCCCGGCCACCACAGTGGCACAGGCTCCAGTCCCACAGGCCAAGGTGATCCCTGCTCCTCTTTCCCACACCCGCATCTTCACATAGTCGGGGCGGATGACTTCCACAAACTCAGTGTTAGTGCGTTGAGGGAAAACAGAGTGATGTTCAAACTGTGGCCCAATATCTGTCAAATTCACCGCCGCCACATCCTTTACATAAACCATGCAGTGCGGATTGCCCATGCTCACACAGGTGGCCAAATATTCTTTACCCGCTACTTGGATTGGTCGATCGATCACCTTTTGATCAGCCGCTGCCAAACTGGTGGGAATCTCGGCGGCCAACAACCGTGGCTCACCCATATCCACCCTAATCTGCCCATTGGCCAAAATTTCTGGCACAATTAGCCCCGCTCCAGTCTGAATCTGGTAAGTGACCTGTTCACCTACTCTGTTTTCTAGCTGAGTAATAAACCCGGCCATACAGCGAATGCCATTGCCGCACATTTCTGGTTCCGAACCATCCGAATTAAAAATTCGCATGGTGTAATCTGCTCCGGCCAATCCGGGTAAAGTAAAGATCACACCGTCTCCACCGATACCAAAATGTCGATCGCAGAGCTGAATTGCTTGCTCAGGAGTCAGGCATGGTTCGGCCTGGTGGCGATTGTCCACTAGAATAAAGTCATTGCCTAAGCCCTGATATTTAGTAAATTCAATTTTTTTTTTCAGATCTTTGCCGATCGCCATAACGCTGCTCTTTATTACTATCCTTACTCAATTCTACTTTGAACCATGCCAGAACTAGATATCAACCAGCCCAGCACCCGCCAAATTCAGCAATTGATCAAAGAAAAGAGCCGCTTGGAAATTAAGCTGGTTACTGGCGACTTGCTGAGCGGCGCACTTTTTTGGCAAGATACCGATTATTTTTGTTTGACCCAAGCCGATGGTAGCAAAATCATTGTGGGGAAAAGTGCCGTAGCCTACATCAAGCCTCTCTAGCACAGCCAAAATCACACTGAAATTTCAGGATCAATCCCAGCTTCTCGCAGTTTTGCTTTCAACTGCTCAATTTCTCTTTGGGCTAGCACTGTCACTTGCTGGGCTGCTGCCCTTTCCTGCTGAGCTGCTGCCCTTTCCTGCTGGGCGGCTGCCGTTTCCTGCTGGGCAAGTAAAGCAATTTCGCCTTGCCGTAAGGCTGATTCTTGAGGGGTCGGAATCAGTTCTCCACTCTCACTAAAGAAGCGTAGTTGACCATCCAGAACTCCTAGATATAGTTCTAGAGCTTCACTCCACATGCGTTGTTGTTGGCGGGGAATATCTTGGTAATGACTGCCCACTAACCGCAGACCAACAAATTCTAGGGTATAGGGATCGAACCAAAAATACTCTGGTGTACGAAAGCGATTTTGGTACAAATCTCTTTTTATAGTTCGATCGGTGGCTGCGGTGGATTCAGATAGTAGCTCAATGATCAGGTCTGGGTACTTACCATCTTCTTCCCACACTACCCAAGAGCGGCGGGGTTGACGTTGGGTATTTTTGACCAGAAAGAAATCTGGCCCGCGAAAATCGCGGTTTTTAAGCTGTTGGCGGCTAAAGTAGACGGTCAGGTTGGCTCCGATAAAGAAATCATCTTGATCGCGCCACAACCATTCTAGGCAACTCACCAAGAGCATTGCTTGTAGATAGTGGAGACTACTTTCCATTTCCGGTTCATCACTGGCCAACAAATTACTGTCGGGCAATAAATTAGCAAATTCTTGAGGCGAGATAGTTGGCATAACTAGAGTACCAAATGATCGATAGCTTCGCTTGCGCCAAAGGCGATCGGCAAATTGAGTTGTTAATCGAGTATAGCCAAGTATTTTTACTGATTGCGCTGAGTGGGGAAGTGATAGAAAGCATAGGTATCGAACAGCGCACCTACCAACGCACAGACGATCGAGATGGTCAGCATTCCTTGGACAAGCGAACCATTCCCAAAAATTGTCAAAAAGCCAGCAATACCTTGATTGACAGTGGCTCCTAGCCCGCCAATCCAGGGCAGGTAAGTCCAGAGTTGCAGACCTGAGCAAGCGATCGCCAACAGCAGCAATGGTGCAACAAAACTGGTGGCTACGGCCAAGAGCAGAGAGTGAGCGAAGCTAGACACACTTTTCATGAGTTTGAAACCAGATGAATGTTTAGGGGTGGTCGGCTAAACTGTTGAGCGGGTAATAATCACCTTCAGCCGAAGATTTCAGATCTCAACAGCATCCAGCATAAGATCAGATTGCCGGGAATAGCTGTTTTTGTGAGGAATCTTAAAACTTTGTTAAATTATTATGAAAGTTTATACAAGGGTTCACCCTACCAAATCCCCCATATTCCTCGCTTGTCTTAGCTTCTGGGCATTCTTGCGCTAAGCTAGACCAAGACCTGGTTAACAATTCGCCATGAATTTTCTTGTCACGTCAGCCTCAACACTAATCGAACCGCAGCCTTTACCACCGATTGAACTGCGGCAGATTTTTCAGCAAATCGATCACCAGAGTTGCCCTGGTCGCTATAACTTTCATATGCATACCCGTTGCTCGGATGGTCAAATGACTCCGGAAGAGCTGCTGCGGCAGGCGATCGAGATTGGCCTAGAAGATATGGCCATTACCGATCATCACAGTGTGGCTGGATATTTGCAGGGCAAAGCTTGGTTGGCACAGCAACCAACCAGCCTGCGGCTATGGATTGGCACCGAAATTACTGCCTACATAGATAATATAGATATTCACATTCTGGGCTTTGATTTTGACCCTGAAGCTATCTCACTCGCACCTTATTTACAAGGTAAAGAAGCCGATCGAGGTTTCACCCCTGCACCGATGGTGATCGAAGCGATTCATCAAGCCGGTGGCTTGGCGGTACTGGCTCATCCTTCTCGTTATAAACTACCGGCTCCAGAGGTGGTTTCTGCGGTCGTAGATTGGGGCATTGATGGGATGGAAGTTTATTACGCCTATCGCAACACCAATCCCTGGCTGCCTACTCCGGGCGAAACCGCAGCCAATAAAGAACTGGCCGATCGCTATGGGCTACTGACCACCTGTGGCACCGATACCCACGGCAGTAACTTGCTGGTGCGCCTCTGATGGGATCAAAGTCTCCGGTATATCCTGACCTATATATAGATGTGGCAGGAGTGAAGACCCGTTATTGGCAGATGGGAGCTAGCGGTAGTCCGTTAATTTTGCTACATGGCGGCAATGGCTCGATCGAGTTTTGGCTGTGCAACATGGCTGCTTTGGCTAAGTATCATCGGGTCTATGCTTTCGATATGTATGGCTGTGGTCGTTCTAGCCAGGTGACTAATGCCGATTATAGTTTGGCCGCTCAGGCTCATTTCATCCGTGCTTTTGCCCAAAGCCAAGGTCTAGAAAAAGTTAACTTGCTGGGTAACTCGATGGGGGGTGGGGCAGCATTACAGTTTGCCTATTTGTTTCCAGAAATGCTCGATCGGCTGATTCTCTCAGCTCCTTTGGGTTGGGGTCGCAAAATCAATTTTGGTCTGCGGTTGTTAACCATCCCTGGTCTGATTTATTTGCTCCGCCCCAATCGGGCCATGATCCCTTCGATGCTGAAGTGGAACTTTGCCAACCCAGCCAATCTCCCCCCAGACTGGATGGAAAGACGCTATGAAGTGTTTGCCTTACCGGGCAGACAGAGATCGATCGCCGGTTTGGCAAAAGCCAGTATCAATTTTTGGGGAGTAAAACCCCAGGTGTATCAAGAAATTATCGATCTACTCCCGGCCATTCAGCAGCAGACTTTGGTGATTTGGGGTGAGGTCGATCAGGTCTTACCGGTAGCACAAGCCCAGGTCGCCCAAAAAATTCCCCACCATCAGCTAGAAGTTTGGCCAAACTGTGGACACCATCCTTTTTTGGAATTCCCCGATCGATTCAACAAATTAGTTCTCGATTTCTTGGATCTCTCACCTGTGGGTTGAGTGGAGTAATTTGTAGGGTGGGCACTGCCCACCACCACGGTTTTATTGTGTTCATTGATTTCCATCGAACAATTTGGATTTTAGCTGGTGGGCATTGCCCACCCTACCCTCTATTCTGAGTCTGTTCTATTGCCTGTGTTCAATTACATGAGTCGAACTGACCCATTCACCCTGGTCGTTATAGCTGCGCAATAATCTTTGACGCTCATTATCGCTTACTAGCCAACCTACCTCTACAAATACTGGCTGCCGCAGCTTGATCTGCAATGGCACATTGCTTGATCCCCCAGCGGGTAGCAGCAAAATTTCTCGATCGCTCTCTGTAAAGATCAGCTTATTGCCAGCGATCGAAGCCACGGAAGAAATTGTGCTATTGCCAAATACCAAGTCTTGCTGTAATTGATCAACTCCCACTCTTTTGACCTCCAAACAGGTATCGCACACCTCTGGATTACGCAGATCGGCATAGGCGGTAGTGGCCTGACCGACCCAGCGCCCCAGTAGTCGATCGACTGTCAAAGGAGGCTGCTCTGGAGCCTCAGTCTCAGCCCGCAATTCCCGAATTAGTACCACTTTGCTGAAATTTTGATCAACATCAAACAACTGCACAAAGCGCAGACGGCGATTTTCTGCCACAAAACCATACTCTGCGCCAAAATCTGAAACTGGCGAGATCTGAATTGTCCCTTTAGAAAAAGCTCCGGTATCAAAGAAAATATTCTGCCGCCCGATCGTGCGATATTCTTCTTCAAAATCAGTGGTGGGTGATGTGCTATAGCCCCCACCACCGTAGCGTCTCACCCGAAACTTCACCAACTTATTTTCTTCTAGCCCTACCAAGTTCAAAATTGAGTCTGTCGAGCCAATTATTTCTCCGGTGGGAGAAAATGTTGTGAACGACCCGCGCCATTCGCCTAAATTTTGGAGAAAATTGTACCAATTGCTGTTCATTACGTTCTATTGTTGTGTTAGCTAAAATTTTTTAATAAAACTTTAAATATCTAATTATCCATTAATTGGACTAAACATATTCATCGAGTAATCTGATAGCAAAAAGTCGTTAACAATACATTCTGGGTAATAAAGTTCAGGCATAATCCTGGGGTATTCTATCGGCTACCTCATGAATACTATCCTTGACGGTCGATACCAAATAATTAAAAAACTAGGCCAAGGCGGTTTTGCGGCCACCTACCTGGCGAGAAATCTGACTTCACCGGGAACCCCACCCTGTGTCATTAAGCATTTAAGACCTCGGGTTAAACATCCTCGGGTTTTACAGTTGTTTAAAGCTGAAGCCAGGGTTTTAGATTTACTCAGCCATACTCAAATTCCTAACAGCACAGAGTGCTTTGAGCGAAATGGTGAGATGTTTATGGTGCAAGATTTTATTGCCGGTGCTGACCTCGGCAAACAATATTTACGGGGTCGCTGCTGGTCAGAGCCAGAAATGCGGGGGCTACTGATAGATTTACTCAAAGTTTTAGATTATGTTCATCAACACCAAATAGTCCATCGCGATGTTAAACCCGAAAATATTATTCAGCGTAGCGAAGATCAGCGTTATGTCTTAATCGATTTTGGCGCTGTTAAAGAGCTAAATGTTGCTGAGCAAACCCATGACGCTTTAGTAGTTGGCACAGCGGGCTATCGATCGCCTGAACATATCCGGGGTGAACCCTGTTTTAGCAGCGATATTTATGCTTTGGGGATCACGGCGATTCAACTGCTGACCCGCACTCATCCGCAGTACTTACCTCGCACAGCAGATCACCAATTATCTTGGCGAGAGAAAGCAATGGTTACTCCCGAACTAGCTAGTATTATTGACCGGATGATTTGTCCTCAAGTGGCCGATCGCTATCAATCAGCCCAGTCGGTAATCACCGATCTACATCATTTGCCTGATCCCATTGCCCCCTCTAACGAGATCCTCGCCCCGCAAAGCCAGCTAAATCATCGGTGGAAATCTCTTTTGTTGGTAACTCTATGTGCCGCAACAATTCTAGGGGCTGCCGGTGTTTACTGTAGCCAACAACAACCCAAGTCTCTGATCCAACAGCAGGGCTGAATCTGAAGATAGTTAAGTATTTCTACGATTATCGATCACCAGTGCAACTAGTTATACTCGCCATAGGTCAGATATGACTTAAAGACGAGTATCAAGTTGAGTGGTTAATTTTGATAGAGATAGTGAAGATCGCTAACAACATAGTGTGATGTATGGCTAAGAATGGTTCGTTTGACCAAGAGATAGAACGAACCATTTTTTTATTTTTTACCGAAGCCCTTGCCCATAGTCGTTTTGGGCAACGATAAGCAAGCATTGAGCTGCTGGCGAATTAATTCGGAATTGAGATTTTGACCAATCAATACCAACTTATTAGAAGGTAAGTTTTTCCATTCTTGATCATCGATCGAAAAGCGTTTGCCGCAGAGATGAAAAATGTGGCAATTGGGACTTTCGCTAAACCAAAGTAACCCTTTTGCCCGAAAAACTCCTTCATCTAACTGATTATCTAAAAAGTCTTGAAACTTCTTTAATGAAAAAGGTCGATCGCTTTGGAAGGATAGGGAAGTAAAACCATCCTGAGCCAGGTGATCGGAGTGGCGATGGTCGTGAGCAGCATGTTCATCGTGCTCACATTTGCCGTGGTCGTGGTCACAGGCCGAGTGGTCATCATGGTCTTGTTGGTGATCCCCATGGCTATGTGCCGCATGGTCATGGGTATGACTATGAGAATGGTCATGTGCATGATCGTGGCCAGCATGATCGTCTTTCTGCTCTGCGTACTTATCAGATTCAAACAAGCCGACGCTGAGCACCATTGGCAATGGTACTTCGGAGTTTTGGGTGCGCAGAATTCTCGCACCAGTCTTCATATCTCGAATTCTGACTTCTAATGAATCTACATCAGCCTCGTCTACCAGGTCGGTTTTGTTCAGTAGCAAAATATCGCCATAGATAATTTGGTTCATGGCTGCTTCGCTGTTAAACAAATCAATGCTGAAGTTGGCCGAGTCGATCAGGGTAATAATCGAATCTAAGCGGGTCATATCTCGTAACTCGGTACCCAAAAAAGTCAAAGCCAAGGGCACTGGGTCAGCTAAGCCAGTGGTTTCCACCACCAAATAATCGATATCTGGCCGGTTAATAATTTTATAAACCTCATTCACCATGTCTTCATTCATAGTGCAGCAAACACAACCATTGCTCAGCTCAATCATGCTGTTATCGGCGCTGGTAGAGATAATTAGATCATTGTCGATGCCAATTTCGCCAAACTCATTGACCAACACGGCAGTTTTTAAGCCCTGTTGATTGGTCAAAATATGGTTGAGCAAAGTGGTTTTGCCACTGCCCAAAAAACCAGTAATGATGGTGACTGGCAAGATCGATCGAGTACTGTCAGCAGTAGTGGGGGAGCTAGAGATAGTGGCAGAAGTCATGGGTGTGGGGGAGAAATTGATATGATGGCAACGAGCATTCATTCGATCGATATTCTAGCAAAACCCAGATCACCATGAGCATTAGCATTTATAACACCCTCACCTCCCAAAAAGAGCCATTTCAGCCGCTGGTGCCACAGCAGGTGAGCATGTATTGCTGCGGCGTTACTGTGTACGACCTGTGCCATGTGGGTCATGCCCGTTCTTACGTGATTTGGGATACGGTGCGCCGCTATTTAGAATGGCGGGGCTACAGCGTGAAATATATTCAAAACTTTACCGATATCGATGACAAAATTTTGCACCGTGCTCGGGAACAGCAGTCTTCGATGGAGGCAATTTCTGGCCAATACATTGATGCTTACTTGGCTGACCTCGCCAGATTGAATGTTAAACCAGCCACCAGCTACCCCCGTGCCACCGAGCATATCGGCCAGATTATTGAGCTGATTGGTGAGTTAGAAACTAAGGGTTTGGCATATGCTGCTGCTGGTGATGTGTATTATCGGGTCAGCAAATTTCCCGGCTATGGCAAACTCTCGGGTCGGAAGCTGGAAGATATGCTGGCCGGAGCCAGTGGCCGAGTAGAAGACTCTGCTGAACAGCACAAAGAAAATCCTGGGGACTTTGCGCTGTGGAAGAGCGCCAAAGCCGGTGAACCCTCCTGGGATTCGCCTTGGGGTAAGGGTAGACCGGGCTGGCATATTGAATGCTCGGCAATGATTGATGCGGCTTTTGAGGGTTCGATCGATATCCATTGTGGCGGTAGCGACCTGATTTTTCCGCACCACGAAAACGAAATTGCCCAGTCGGAAGGTGCTCACGATCATCCCTTGGCCAAATATTGGCTGCACAATGGCATGGTGGTAGTTGATGGGGTAAAAATGTCTAAGTCTTTGGGTAACTTCACCACCATTCGCGATTTGTTGGATAAAACACCCAATCCGGTAGACCCGATGGTGATCCGGTTGTTTATTCTCACTGCTCAATACCGCAAGCCCTTAGATTTCACTAAAGCGGCATTGGAAAGCAATGCCACCAGTTGGCAGACCCTAAAAACCGGCTTACTATTCGGCTCGCAATTTGGCGAAAAATTGGGCTGGGATTTGGCTGTTACCGCACCTCCTGCGCCACCGTTGCCATCTGGATCTCCGTCTGGACTGGCGATCGATCTACCTATTGCTCCTTTTGTGACCTTGCCAGACAACGCCCGCAAGTTTAGCCATGAGTATCGCGGCTTGATTGTCTTGGCGGTAATTTTGTTTTTTACTCAGTTTCCGATTCGGTTCTTGGCGCGGTTTGTATCCACTTTTAATACGGTACCGGTGCTACCAGAATTTTTCAAACTAGTAGGAGTGGCGATCTTTGCCCGGACTCTTTTGTTTAAGGCTCCTCGGGAAAAATTCTTTGCTGGTGCACGGGGAGTGTTTAATGCGGTGTTTAAAGATCGCTCTACTAGCCCCAAACCAACTGTGATCAAAGCTCCGATCGATCCAGATCTGCAAGAATCTGCTACTGAAAGTGCCAGTTTCCAGAAGTTTTGCGCTGCTGTGAATGAAGATTTTAATTTTGCAGGCGGCTTAGCAGTACTGTTTGAGTTAGCCAAGAGCCTGGGCAAACAAGCCAATATTTTGAATCATGGTGGTGAATTAACCACCGATTCTGGGGTGCTGCATCAGCAGTGGCAAGAACTCTGTGTTTTGGCCTCGGTGTTAGGCTTGGATGCTGAAGCTGCCCCGGTCACGGCTGAGATTAGTGCATCATCATCAGATGCTAGCTCAGTGGTTGATCACTTGACCGATGCGCAGGTAGAAGCCTTGGTAGAGCAGCGCAATCAGGCACGTAAGGCTAAGAATTTTATTGAGGCCGATCAAATTCGCAAAGAATTAGAAGCCAAGGGTATCGAATTAATCGATGTTGGCAAAGATGCTACGACCTGGCGCTATCAATAGTCAGAACCATTGCAATACGGTTTGTTTAAGTCGTAATCAACTTCGGATCACTGTTTCTCAGTGTTCAAGTTTTTCAAAGTAGGAGTCTAAAGATCCATGGAATCCATCAGTAGGGGCGTATCGAATGCGCCCTACCGATGGAATTCATCGAAACCATTAATTGTTGTTGTGGCTACCATGTCTGCTGAAAATTCTGAGGATTGATGGATACTAAAATTCCATGGTAGGGCGAACGCGATTCACCCCTACCATGGGATTTCAATAACTGTCCTCGGTACCAAAAAGAATCATGGTGCCATATTTTGCCTAAGCGACGGAGAAGGAGAGATTCGAACTCTCGGAAGCTTTCACTTCATCCGATTTCAAGTCGGACGCAATCGACCACTCTGCCACCTCTCCAGGTTGGTCATACATCTTAGCACAGGCCGTAAGGTTCTTCGGCACAAATCTGTCCTTGGGAATTCACCCAAATCAGGCTGGCGGTGGTAGCTCGATCGCCCAATAGAGTCACGATCGAGAAATTACGCAGTGTTTCACCTGCTGCCGATTCCACAATTCTAGGACAACGAGCAGCATTCAGATACAAGGTATCTTGAACCTGTTTATAAGCGGTTCTCAGTCGTTCTTTGGTATGGCGCAGTTGGTGGTGCATATGACCAAAGGCTACCAGCGGAATTTTTTTACCGGTGGCTCTCACGATGGCTAGTGCCGCAGCTAAATCTGGATCGCCATAATCACCACCCAGGGCTTCCCAATCGCGACCACAAATATCTGCGGGTTCATCACCCAAGCCCGTTGGGCCATTGTGGCCGATAAAAATCAGTCGATCGGTAGAGGTGTGGGCTGCTGCTGTAGTGATACGCTCAGTTGATTCTGTAAAACCACTCACCCCAAAACGCTTTTGATAAAAATCTCGATTGCGCCACTCTCTGCCACCCCAGCTAAATGGTCGGCTGCCCACTACGCTCAAGTTCAGTTCCGGAAAATCTAGCTTACTGTAGCCCACATGGCAGATCCCTAACAGGTCTAACTGTTGCTGCACTCGGTCTTCGGTGTCTCGATCGTAGGGACATTTGCTCTGCCCCCAAGGGCTGGCGGTGTACCAGGCATCGTGATTGCCCAAGATGGCTGCTTTGGGTAAGTTGAGGGCGGCAATTCGATCGGCTACGGCCACGTCTTCGTTGCCCAAGTCCCCCACAAATAGCACCAAATCTAGGTTGAGCTGGTTAAGCAAGTAGTTGTCTATGTCACCCCATTGACTATGAATATCACCCACGATCGCCATCCGGATGGGGGTACTATTTGGTGATTTCTCAGTCAGAAATGCTTCTCGATCTTTTGAAGTGTTTGGTAAAGATGAAGATTTTGTCATAATTTGTCATGGATTGTGATGCAAATACTTCAACTACTTTTGGGCTGTAGATGGAACAAATCTGGTCGATTTTACATCGCCAGAACGATGAGTACATATTCACTTCAATGAAAAGTTGGAATTCACAAGTATTAATATTTTTGGCGTAGGTATTGCTCTAAACTCTAGTAGACAATATAATAAGCCAATAATTTTCTTCTTGTGGACAAATTTATACGCTGGCACATTTGATAGTACTATAAAGCTTCCATTGTTGAAGCAGTAGTATTTTTACATGAAGCCTTCCGTGTAACACGCATTACACAGTTAAAATCGATTAGGTTCCTCAAAATAGGGAGTATTCAAGTATGAAACGATTATTGTGGTCGGTGAGCCTAGCTTGCTTTTTGCCCGTAGTTGCAGAAATGCCCAGCCAAGCGGCTGGCCCGCTAGATATAGTTACCAAACCATCCACTAATCTGGCCGGTAGCAAGGTCAATGGCTTTAACGATACTACAG
>JANNEH010000044.1:0-4516 GCA_031378405.1 Synechococcales cyanobacterium OTE_75_metabat_409 | reverse complement strand
GCGTATGCGATACGCCCCTACCGATGGATTTCATGGATCTTTGCGTTCACCTCCAATGTCTTCAGACTCCTACTTTGAAAAACTTGAACACCGAGAAACAGTGATCCGAAGTTGATTATGGCTTAAACGAACCGTATTGGGATTAGATGACTCTAATGCGGGTTTAGGTATGGATCTGGTTTCACCGACAGTTTGGGTTTTAACATTACTGCTGACTAAGGCGATCGAGAAAAGTGGCGGGAGATTGGCAGACAAAGCCGCAGATTTGCTGGGCAAAGTTACCAACAAAATTGGTAAGAAATCAATGGCTGACTATGCTTGTTTTTGAGGAACAATCACAGTCCATCAATCAATCCGATGAATCATAGTTTAGACAGTTTCTTTGGCTTAGCTAACTCCGGCAGGAATTTTGCTGACAGTATTTTGAATCGGGGCTGCAATCTGGACATCTTGAGGAATGGTCAGCTCATCGAGTACCGCATTACGTTTCCAGACAGCAAAGATTTTATTGCGACCATCGTTCCAGGTATCTGGATCAATTTGGTAGATTTTATTTTTCTTGCCCTTGCCACTAGCCTTAATGGTTTGCAGCTTGAGACCCAACAGACCCAAGAACTTACCAAAAATCACGATCGAAGTATCTTGTTTTGCCGACTTACCATCGAGAGACAAATTGAGTCCGATCGCCCGTTTAATATGCTGACTACATAAACAAGCCATTCTTTGCAACGCCGCCAGGTCAGGATCTTGAGCCGTAAACTGCCGCTGTGGATCGATCAATTCTGGAATTCCCAAAGCCACTAGTCCCTGAATTTTCAGGGTGTAGTTATTAATATCGGGCAAGAAGATTTGCTGCTCAGTATTGTTACTATCAAACGCCTGAGCCAGTTTATCGTTATTAGTAAACTGTTGATGATAGCTCAAATAGAAATGGGTCATTAATTGGCCATAATAGCCCTGCTCATCTTTGAGTTTGAGGTCAGCAGTGACTTTCACCCCATAGCGCTGCTTCAGCATATATTTATTGACCTGATGACGCTCCGCCTCGGTCAAAAAGCGCTTGCCCGCCAAGAACTGATATTGGTCTGAGCGAATATCTGGGGCATTGGCTACCGCATTGGCTACCTGGAGCTTAGCCTGTTGTTGGATATTTTTGGTTTGGTCTTTGATCAGTTGGTGTTTTTTGCTGGTGGCACCGACTTGTTGTTGGAGGGCAAAGATTTCGCCCATGATTTTTTTAGCTTGCTCTTTGTCGGTTTTGGCAGCTAGCACCAAAGCTTGGCGTAGTTCTACCAGTTTTTCTTTCTCGCTATCACCATCAATATTAATAATTTGGTGGCCTTCTAGTAGTAACCCAGCCCGAATCGACTCGCGGTACAAAGTAATCGAGGCATTGATCCGTGCTGCAAACTTCGACCAAGCCCGCAGATGCACCGGATCATAAATTAACGGCACATCCACATCAAAGGCTTGGCTGGGGCACATCAGAGCATAGCTTTCTTTGTAGTTTTCCTGGTACCAAAAAGCCAGAGTACGATAGTTATTGCTACCGCTGCCCAGCATTCCTACCCCGCGTTTGGTACACCACAAATACCGAGGCACGTTGGCGCGGACACGAGCGAGAGCTTGGCGCACTTCTGGGTCAGGAATTACGCCTTGAAACAAACCATAGACTCGATCGAAGTGATCTACATCAATGCTGACTCCGGTACCTAGAGTGGGGGTGACAAACACCGCATCATATTCGGTGGCTCGATCGTTGATTTGGGAGGCAAAGTCTACTGCTGGGTGGTCGGGGGTATTGGTGGTTTGGCTACAAATTACCAGGGTCTTAGTGTATTGGTTTTCTAAATGTTGAAGCTGGTTGCGAATATATTGATCCAAGGTATCCGAACCATAGCGACCCGATCGACTATCGGTAGTTACATAGCATTTGTGGCCAGCCAACAGATCTTGCTCTAGCTGGCTAATCAAAGCGGTGGGGTTAGGAGTATCAAAGAAGTTTACCTCCCAGCCAGTTTCCGGTTGCCATTCATTTACGGCAATCCAGGGTGCTACCTCACAGCCCGCTAGTTTAACTAGGTAGTCGATCGAAATATCTGATAAATCGGCATCTTGGCCAATCACTAAGCCACCAGAAGCAATTACTTGAGAAATTAAGCGCTGAAAAGTCTTGAGAATGATCAGCCGCTTGCTTTTGCAGGTAGAGCTATTCAGTAAATGCCACAGAGACTGTTCCACTTCATCCAGAATCACAATGCCCCCTAGCCAATGCTCGGGGTTCAGCTTCCATAACGAATCTAAACACAGCCCCAGACTAGCCGCCGAGTTATTATTGGGGTCGAGGCTGGAATTGATCCAATTCACCCCAATGCGTTCACATAAAAAGCGCCCGAGCTGAATCCGGTGGGTCAGCAGCAATACTGGCCGATTTTGGGTGCGGGCAGATTCGATCAAAGAAATCAGCGCGGTGGTTTTACCGGTACCTTTAGCCGATTTGACCCCCACAATGCCACTGGCCGGAAAATCTAGGTGATGCAGGTAGCGCTGGTGGAGGGTGATGGCTACCGGGTAGGTGAGACGGTGGTGGGGATGGGTTCTGGCTAGATCGGTCTCTAGATCTAAGGCAGTTGCCGCCAGTTTCTCAAATTTGCTAATGCCCTGCGCCAGTAAAAAGTCATCTACGCCTTTTTCTGGGCCACCGAGGCGAATCACTTTTACGGGGCATTGCTGACCCTGACAAATTTCCCCCAAATGGGCGATCGCCCGGTTTACCGCATCGATCGTCTTGGGTTTGGTTTCGTAATCGAAGCAAATAAAAATATCCCGCCGGACTGCGGTGAAGACAGCCAATTCGGCGATTAGCTGCCGATCGATGGTATTTCCGGCTAGGTCTTTGCAGACCCGGTAGCCACTGTTAATTCCGGGTAAACCAATGGCTACATAGCCCTGGGAAAGTAGTGCAGCGGTTTTTTTAGCTCCCTCACAAATCACGATCGGCAACTTTCGCTCGATCGCCCATGGCCAAAATCCTGGTGCTTCGGCTGTGCCTGCTGTCACCCCCTCGGGCAAAGTCTGTTTATAACGCTGCGCCACTGCCTGCCAAATATCCCCATCCACCCGCAGACAAAATAGCTTGGTGGCCATCTGGGGGGGATGTTCATACTTAATCTGCTTGTTTTCTTTGCTGCGCTTGGGGCGATTGGGCTTAAAAGTACCCCATTCCATGGGTTGCCAGTCAGCTAAAGGGTCTAGCCCAGCACACCACCAACCCCCTTCTAGGCAGTTGGTGTAACGGCGCAGCCACCCTGGAGTGACCTGTCCAGAATTATTCCGGGGTAACTCGGGCGAAATGAACAAATAGTCGTAGCAGGTTTCACCAGTGATCGATCGAAAGTTCAAGCTGGCTAGACCGGGCGCAATGCCGCTGCTCTGTACTAATTCAGCGTAGTGCAGAGGGTCTAGGGTAGATAGTTCCATATGCAGCGATTTGTCAGGGAGTCATATTGTATTCTGAATCACCCAGAAATTTTTGGATTTAGCGCATTTAGAAATCACCGATATATGGGGATTGACAAACCAATCAAGCCCCATATCTGGTACTAGAGTAAAAGTACTAGTTGCAATGTTTATTTTTTGCTATACGATGTGGAGTCGCCGCCAAAAATCTAGAGTCATCTGGTGATCGGCTACACCATCTATAGCGGTTAAGCGGCCAAGATGGGCTGAAGGGAAAAATCGCCAAAAAAACCCTTGCCAAGGTTAGACATCCATGGTTATAATGGGAAAACTGGCCTAAATCCAGTGATTGAACATAATCCTCGATAGCTCAGCGGTAGAGCAATCGGCTGTTAACCGGTTGGTCGCAGGTTCGAATCCTGCCCGGGGAGCCATTTTCCAGCTATTTCAATTGGTTGCCTGGTTATTCTAATATTTTGAATTAGAAGCGCTGCAAACCGGGATTTTTTGCGGATCAGGGTGCGCTTGCACTGATCGCTGATTCGCCGTCATTAAACCCGCTCTTGCATGGCTGCGGACAGGACGTGCATAAGCATTGTGCCAGTTGCAATTGCCAGCCTGCATGCTAGCGACCAGCCAGCCTGGCCTCAGATTATCCAATCCCTGCACTGCCAAAACTTGTATTGAAAGCTCGCGCCAATGCTCAAAGGTATCCATCCGCTGCTCAACGCCGATGTATTGCACGCGCTGCGTGCGATGGGACATGGCGATGAACTGGTTGTTGCCGCCAGCAATTGCCCGGCCGATTCGGTGGGCAGGCAAACCATGATTGGCCATCCGCTGCGCATGGATGCCGATACTGCCGCAAAGGCGGTTGCAGCGATCCTTTCGGTTTATCCGCTGGACACGTTCGAACCGGGCGCGGCGGCGCGGATGCAAGTGGTCAGCGACCCGCATGAAATTCCGGCTGTGCAAGCTGAAGTGCAATCGGCCATCAATGCGGCGCAAGGCAGCCAATTCCTGCTTGCCGGTGTCGAGCGCTTTGCGTTTTATGAAC
>JANNEH010000033.1:0-3347 GCA_031378405.1 Synechococcales cyanobacterium OTE_75_metabat_409 | reverse complement strand
TTACTTGCTATTAGCAGCCTTGAAAGCCCCAAAAGACATATAAAAATCTTGTGGGTCGTATAGATGGCACTCTTCAGTAATATCCTTCATCAGTTCCCAGTTAAACTTACTTTCCTTAACGTGTTCGCCCCAATGTTCTTTGATGATGCGATGAGCTGCACGTAAATGATAAGCAGGGATTGCGGTAGAAATATGGTGAGGCACATGGACATTGATATCGTGACAAAGGAATTCAACCCAACGAGGGTAATCACAATGTACCGTACCAGTCAACTGCGCGATCGCTTCGTTCCATTCTTCTGCCGGGTTAAAGGGGATGTTGCTAGCTGTATGGTGAACAACCGTAAAAGTGCTCATCCAAAAGTGATAGACCAACCAAGGAATCAACCAAAAGCTCACTAGACCCCACCAACCTGTAGTCAAAGTCAGTACAGAAAGGCCAATACCACCGCCAATTACCACAAATAGGGTAGAGAAACGCATCTGCTCTCTTTGCTTACCAGTGCAGCGATTCCAGTCGAAGTTTACCAAAGCCCAATGGAAGATCGAGCCTGTCCACCACAATTTACCCCGAATAGCGTGATACACGGTCTTCAGACCAAAGCCCAGATCTTGATAGACTTCTTGTTTCCAGGGCTGCCAAGCATTGTCAAAATCAATTTTGTTGGTGTGCTTATGGTGGTAGTTGTGGCCAATCCGCCAGCCGTGGAAAGGATAGATTAGTGGCAAGAAGGCTAGATGGCCAATCAAATTATTCAGCCATTTTTTATTGGAAAACGATCGGTGGCCGCAGTCGTGGCCAATCACAAAAAAACCGGTGAGGGCCGTACCGGTAAAAATCCAAGCTAGAGGTAGTAAATACCAAGGAGCAAAAGTGATTGCGACGTAGCCTAGAGCTACCATCAGAACGCTGATCACTACATGAGTCCAAGCTTTGCGACTATCTTTCAGGAACAGTTCACGCGGTAGAGTGCGAAGAATGTGCTTGAGCTTTAAGTCTTCAGCCGCGATTGCCTGAAGGGAAGGCTGCACTGACGATTGCGGTGATGAAATTTGAGGTTGATTGAGCGATAGAGTCATTGAGCGTGCTGCTTCTCCATATTTATAAACTCGAACCAAACCCAGCCTAATAAACCCCAGGCATGGGTCTGAGCGCTGTCACTGCAATTAATTGCGAATTGATCACGAGTGATGAAATTAAGTTTCGTAACGAGCACAGTCTTTACTCTAGCAGCTTCCTGCCCAAATGAGTAGATATTGCTAAGTACAAATTCTTACTGAGAAACGACCACTCGGCCACCGAGCAGTCATTTTCAGCTAAATCATCAAAGTCAACGAGCAACTACTAGTTTGGTTTCGGCTTGAATTTGAGCCAGAAGAAGATCGACCTCTCCTTGCAAATTCAAGAGCTTAGCCTGCTGTTCGCTGGAATAGACTGGAGAGGCTTGCTTGCTAATCGCCGAGCCGTTTACAGGTGGCTGCGGACGGGTAGAGGTAGAATTGGACATGTTGCAATAGTTATTTTTACATACTCACACCTCCCAGAATTATACCTTGATTTCTCTGACAAGAGATATTTTGGGGGTGCTTTTAATTTTCCCGACTTTAACGGGGACGTACCAATTTTGCCGAGAGTTCCTGCTTGATACGACTGACAATCGAGTCTTCATCGATCGAACTCAATATTTCGGTTACTGCTTGCCTAGGACTGTTGGCATTCCAAGTGGCACCATTTACCAAGTAGGTTTTAGTAATTTGGCCGATCGCATAGGTGGCCACCCCGGCGGCGGTGGCTTGGGCAATGGCAATGGCCGTATAGGGTGCCGCAGCTAATCCCCCAGTTACTGGCATGGCCGCACCCAGTAAGCCCTTCAATCCACTTAACCCCAGCATTACCAAGGCTTCACCGCCCGCAATGCCGCCCATGCCCAAAGCGATCGTTTTGAATAGTTGCAGCGCCCCGCTTTTGGTCATTGGCAACCCATAGATTTTAGACAAACTCAAAATTAGCCCTAGATCGATCGCTGCCCCCCCAATTAAATCTAGTGCTGTGACAGGATTTAGAGCCACGGCCACCGCCTTGGCCATCACTGCTTGCCACAGACGATCTTCAGCCAAGCGTTCCCGGCCATCCATTTTGCAGCTCATCACTTGCTCTTGCAGTCGATCGGCAGAAATCATCGAGTTCAGTGCCACCAAAGATTTGCCTTCTCGCTCTAAAACTTCTAAAATTTTGGATTTCAGCGCCCCAATTTGGGGTTCCCCTACTTCGTTTATTATTTCTTCGCGCCCATCGGGATGGACTACTAGTTTTTGGACTAGCGGCGCGGCAGCCACCAGCACGATTTCAGCAGGGGTGAGCAGTTCACGTACTCGATCGGTGGCAATTTTTTGATAGATTTCTTGCCGATCTTGTTCAGAATATTGATCGACTTTGTTAAATACCAACAAAATTGGTTTACCTACTTCCCGCAGTTCGGCCAAAGCCTGACACTCAATTTCAGTGACATCTCCAGCTACCACAAACAATAAGATATCCACTTGTCTGGCTACATCACGGGCAATGTTAGCCCGCTCTACTCCGCCTATTTCGTCGATACCGGGGGTATCAAAAAACTCGATTTGTTCTTCAATGACGGTGGGCATATCTAATCCCCATTCGTCTTCCCAGTCGGCGACTTGCCAAGTAACTTGTTCGGCTTTTTTGGTAACGCCGTGTAAGGGGCCGGTGGTGAAAGCTTGGCGACCGACGAGGGCATTGAGTACCGAAGATTTGCCCCGCCCGACTAGGCCAAAGACGGCAATTTGAATGGTGGACTGTTCGAGTCTATCCAGCCAGTTTTCTAGTTCGGCTAACTCGGTAACTAATTGGCCTTTTTCTCGCTGGCTGAGATCGTCGCCTAAGATTTTTCGTAGTACCGATTGGGCACGTGATCGATCGAGGTCTGCTTGCAGGTCGCTCAAGCCTTCGATTGCTTCTTGCCATTCGGGGTTAATAGGTACTGTTTCACCGGTCATGGGTTTTGAGAACTAGGGTTCTTTGATTCTAGAATACCCCAGTGGATTTGAGGTTTATGGTCGAATCCAGAAATTTTATGTTAACATGGCTATCTGTTAGGGCATGTAGCTCAGTGGATAGAGCATCAGATTCCGGTTCTGAGGGCCGGGGGTTCAAGTCCCTCCATGCTCATTGTGAAAGATCGTAAAAGTTGTCAAATTAGTGGTGCAGAGCTGTGGTGTTGGTACACTACAGCTCTTTCTGCTGCCGAAGCTGCCGGGATTGCGCGGAGGGAAGTGGATTGGTTGTTGCAGGCGGTGAGTGATGTCGATCGATTAACTCTCCAACT
>JANNEH010000029.1:0-2657 GCA_031378405.1 Synechococcales cyanobacterium OTE_75_metabat_409 | reverse complement strand
GCAGAACAGGTGCCGGGGGTAAAGTTGGTGCCGGTGGGTAGCTATGAGGCAGCAAAGAGGTTGTTAGACGAAGGAAAAGTAGTGGCTTTTGTGGCAGATTATAGTTTGTTAGTTGGTTGGGTGCAGGAGTTTCCCCAGGGTTATCGGTTATTAGCTGAGAAGTTGAATATAGAATCGTTGGCGATCGCTATGCCCAAGGGTCTACAACATCGGGAACTGAGGGAATTTGTAGCAGGGGCGCTCGATCGCTGGAAAAAAGAGGGCTGGCTACAGGAAAGAATTCGTTACTGGGGTCTACAGTAAATAAGTACTTGATGACATGGTGAAATAAATTATGGACAACATGAAAAATCAAGCTTGGATCGATGAACAGTGGAAAGAACTGAAGCAAAGTCTTCCCATTGGTTATAAATTCTATGGAGATGTAATTAGTATCAAACCTTTTGGTGTTTTTGTAGATGTAGGCTATGAAGTAATTGATGGCTATATATTCAGTGGAATTATAGATATAGGTACCAAGGATGATCATGATTCATCTGGCTTGCCAATTGATTCCTTGTTATGGCCGAAAATTGGAGAGAGAATATATTGTAAAGTAGTATGGCATCGTGATGAGATAAAAGAAGTATCCTTAAGTCTTGTGAAAATATAACAATTAAAAGGTAGGGTGGGCACTGCCCACGGACTAGACTTCAAGTATTTAAGGACGACAAAATATCATGAATAACCAAACTTCAAGGACAAAAATTCTAGCAATTTCGGGGAGTCTACGCCAAAATTCATCGAATACAAATCTGCTGCAATCAGCGATCGAACTCGCCCCTCCTAATATCGAAATCAGACTATATGGTGGACTCAATGATCTGCCGCATTTCAACCCAGACTTAGAAACAACTATCATACCGGCTGTCATAGATCTAAATGCTCAAATCAACTGGGCAGATGGGTTGCTGATTTCGACTCCAGAATACGCTCACGGAGTGCCAGGAGTGTTGAAGAATGCTCTAGATTGGTTGGTGAGTAGTGAAGATTTTATGGGAAAGCCGATCGCACTTTGGAATGCTTCGCCACGGGCAACCCACGCCCAAGCTGCTTTGATTGAAATTCTGACTACCATGGCAGGCCGAGTTATTCCTAAAGCTTCGATCTCCCTACCTTTAATGGGCAAAAAGCTGGATGTAGCTGGAATTATTGCTGATCAAGAGCTTGCTAGTGAGTTGAAAAAAGCGATCGAGGAATTCAATTATGCCATTGAATTCCTCTGCTCTTAGACTCAAGATTGAGGCCAGTGACTGCGTAGTATCATATCACTTCCGAGGACATAAAGCCTTGCCTCGTAGAAGTTTGCAGCAATTCCAAATTCAAACTCCAGTGCAATAAACTGGCGTTGTCGCGCCGTTGCGAGTGCGCAAGGGTTGCCCGCCTGTTAAGGGCGGGCCTTGCCCTGCACGGCAACCATCACAACTTGGCCTGATCAATCAAGACAACGCCGGATGCCTGAGATCAACCCCCACATTCTAAGGCTTACTGCCGTAAATCTAAATTTGAAATTGCTGAGGAGTTTGACACCTAAAAGCCAAGCCATTAAATTTATTTGTAGGAATTTAACTGCAATAAGGCTTATTCATGAGCAGCAGCAAGGAGTTGACGAATGCTAGGCGATCGAAAGCCAAGAATGATGTCTTTGGGAAGAACTCCGTGCTGAATTAGTTCCCGATCGACATAGATTTCAGTGTTGTTTTGTTGAATCCAAATCTGATTTTCAATAATGTCTAGTTGCATAGCACAGCCATAGATGCGACTTTCGCCGTGCCATTCGTTGTGCATTACTAGATATCGATCACGGGTGGGGTCAAAAATCAGTTGGGCGTTAGGGTCATTTTGAGCAAATTTGGTGAGGTATTCCTGCACGATTTGGCTATATTCATTTATTCTATCCATCGGTCAATTACCTCTTGGTTTGGACTATAAATAATAAGTCGGACTGCATATCGTTCGACAACGGTTTTTGCGGGTTCAAATCTCAGGAATAGCCGATAGGTATCTACCGGAACGGCCAGATAGAGAATGCGCTCTGGCTCCTCAGATATTTCGAGGGCCATGCGGTAGTTGAGAAACTGACCGAGAGCTGTATGAAATTCAGAGATAGTTGAGCCACTGGCAAAGCTTTTGACCTCTACTGCTATTTTACGCCCTTCTTTTTCGGCGGCGATCGCTTCTTCGGCAGCGAGATCAATAAAGATATCAGTAGCACCATAGCGTAGTTGATAGGGATCATGAGTGATGTTCCAGCCGTCTTTCTGAAGGGCGGTTTTGACGTTGTTATGAAAGAGGTCTTTGGCCATGTTGGGTTAGGGATCGGTGGTCATGCTAGGGGAAAGGAGATCTCAAGGTAGTAATACCCACCCCATAAATATGCCAACATTGCCAGCACCTGCGCAATAATCTAATGAAGACATTTCTCGCAATTGAAGCACATGATACCCACCGTAATTGAACAGTCAGGCAGAGGCGAACGCGCTTTTGATATTTATTCGCGGCTGCTACGCGAGCGGATTATTTTCTTGGGTCAACAAGTAGACTCCGACATCGCCAACCTGATCGTCGCCCAGCTACTGTATTTAGAATCCGAAGACCCCGAAAAAGACGTGTACTTG
>JANNEH010000101.1:0-22446 GCA_031378405.1 Synechococcales cyanobacterium OTE_75_metabat_409 | reverse complement strand
AAAAAACCCACACCAAAATGGCATGGGTTCTTTAAAATTCAAAAACTACTCAGCCTTTGGAGCATCAGCAGCCGGTTCTTCTAAACCGTACTTACTACGGAAACGCTCTACCCGACCTTCAGTATCAATAATCTTTTGATTACCAGTATAAAAAGGGTGATTGCCCGACCACACATCAACGTGTAGTTCTGGCTGGGTCGCGCCCACCGTCATAACTTCTTTGCCGTTACAGAAAACCTTGGCATCGGGGTACCAAGTAGGATGGAGATTTGGTTTAGCCATGATCTTAGAGAAAATTGAGTAAAGTAACTTGGAATCTTAACGCTTGGAGTACTGAGGAGCTTTGCGGGCTTTGTGCAGACCATACTTTTTCCGCTCTTTACAGCGGGGGTCGCGAGTTAAGTAACCTTCAACCTTCAAGGGCTTGCGGTTTTCGGGGCTGAGTTCGCACAGTGCCCGAGCCACACCTAGTTTCACGGCATCCGACTGACCAGTTAACCCACCACCATGGGCGTTGACCAAAATATCGTAAGAGCCTTCTAGACCCAAAGTTTCTAGTGGTGCTCTAGTAGCCGAAAGATAGCTAGTGTTGAACTGGAAGTACAGTGCGCCTTCCTTGCCATTGACAATGAGTTTACCCTCGCCCGGTACCAACCGAACTCTGGCTACTGAAGATTTCCGGCGACCGGTTCCCCAGTAAATGGCTTTGCCGCTTTTATCAGTAGTTTGCATTATTTAGCTCCAGGGATGGTGTTGACAATCATAACTTCGGGTTTCTGAGCAGCATGAGGATGATCAGTACCGGCATATACCTTCATTTTAGTGAACAGATGTCTGCCCATGGAGTTCTTCGGCAACATGCCTTTAACTGCTTGTTCAATGATTCTTTCGGGGATGCGGACTTGCAGCTTGGCGAAAGTCTCGGTCTTCATCCCACCGGGACGGCCAGAGTGACGACGGTAGAGCTTTTGAGTGCTCTTTTTGCCCGTGACTTGAATTTTTTCAGCGTTGATCACAACCACGAAATCGCCAGTATCAATGTGGGGAGTGAAAGTAGGCTTGTTTTTACCGCGCAGCACCATGGCGATCGCGGTAGCTAAGCGACCAAGGCGTTGGTCAGCAGCATCAACGATGTACCATTTGGCCTCGATCGTCTCTGGGGTGGGAAGGATAGTTTTTTCCATAGAATTAACTCTAAAAAATCAGAAGTGTGATCAGCAATCAGATTGTCTTAATTTAACAACCAGTGCGGCTGAGTATCGAACCAAACTTTCTCAGGGAAAGGCATGTAAGGGTAGCCAACTCGGAGTAGGCATAAGCCCTTGGCGGGGGCAGAGTGTTTCACCGCTGCGCGGTCTTCCTGCTGCCAGATGTGAGTAAATGACCCAGCATCTAATTCGCCAGCCCCGACTTTCACCAACAGTCCCACCAGTAAGCGCACCATTCCATACAAAAAGCCATTGGCTTGGATTTCGATTTGGATTAGTGACCCAGAACGCCGACAGCTCACTGCTTGCACATCTACCCAAGAATGGGGACGGCTCGAATTCGATCGATGAAAAGCACTGAGGTGATGACGACCAAGTAGGGGCTGAAGCGTTTTTTCCATTAGTACCTCGTCCAAAGGAGCGTGGTAGTAATGCCAACTATAAGGAGCCAAGAACAAATTGGGCAAGGCATCGGTATAGATGGTGTAGCGATAGCGCCGCCACTGGGCGGAAAAGCGGGCGTGCCATTCATCAGGGACCGCGACTGAGCCGCGAATCATGATGTCGGCGGGCAGGCGAGTGTTTAAAATCGCTTGCCAGTTTGCGGTGGGCACCGGGCTATAGACATCGAAGTGGGCGATCTGAGCAGCGGCATGAACACCGCTGTCGGTACGACCAGCGCCATGAACGCGAATTTGCTGCTGAGGCACAACACTATTCAGGATGCCTTCAATTTCAGTTTGGACAGTGCGCTGGTTGGGCTGACGTTGCCAGCCATGCAAATGAGTGCCGATATATTGAATAGCTAAAGCTACTCGCTGTCGTTCACCCTGGGGCACTATCAACCGCTCCGTCAACCCCCCATTCAAACCCTCTGCCAAACTACATCAGCTCCAAAATGGCCATCTCAGAGTTGTCCCCACGGCGGCGCATGGTGGTAGTAACTTTGGTATAGCCACCTTTGCGATCGGCATAACGAGTAGGCGCTTCGGTGAACAGGTTGGCAACAACCCCTTCATCATAAACATAACCCATCGCTCTACGGCGATCGGCCAGAGTGCCAGACTTGGCCAAAGTGATCATTCGATCAACTTCACCCCGCACAGCCTTAGCTCTAATTTTGGTGGTAGTGATCCGACCGTGACGCAATACTTCAGTGGTAAGACTGCGCAGTAGTGCTTTGCGTTGGTCGGCTGGTTTGCCCAGCTTGGGCACGCGGCAAGCGTGACGCATGATGTTTCTCCTATTGAATTAATGGGTTACTTGGGGTTCTTGTCGTGAGGCAGCATGATACCTAAGCGCCGCTGGAGAGCTTCAATTACTTCTTCTGCCGATTTTTGGCCAAAGTTCTTGATTTCTAACAGGTCTTCTTGGGAATAGCCCATCAAGTCAGAAACAGAGTTGATCTGCGCCCGCTTGAGACAGTTATAAGCCCGTACCGACAAGTTAAGTTCCTCGATCGGCACTTGGCTGGCAGGATCTTCTTCGGAAGTAAATTCCGGCTCGAAGGGTTCCAGGCTAATATCTTTCAGCGGATTTAGTAAATCCACCAAGATTTTCGCCGATTCGCTCAGGGCTTCTTGGGGGGTGATACTACCATTAGTCCAGACTTCTAGAATCAGACGGTCTTTTTCAGGACAGCCATCAACCCGCACATCTTCAACAATATAGTTCACCTTGTTAACTGGCATAAATACTGCATCAATTTGCAGTAAATCCATGGCCAGACCCTGTTCCCGAAACTTATCTACCGATCGGTAGCCTTTGCCTCGCTCGATGCGAAACTCCATTTCCAGCTTGCCGCCTTCGGCCACTGTGGCTACATATTGGTTTTGATCTACTACTTCCACTTCGGAAGGTAACTCAAACATGCCAGCGGTCACTCGCGCCGGACCAGTGACATTCAGGCGACCGATTTGAGGCTGAGCAGTATAGCTTTTCAGCACCACATCTTTCATATTCAGCAGCAACTCCAACACGTCTTGACGCACACCCACCAAGGTAGCGAACTCGTGGTTGACAGTGGTAAAGCGAGTTTCGCCTTTTTCGCCGCGAATATTTTCCGATCGCACCAAACCAGCAATCCTGACAGCCGTAATCGATGTGCCTTCTAGGTTAGAAAGCAAAACGCGGCGCAAAGCGTTGCCAATAGTGGTACCCTGACCCCGATCTAGTGGCTCAAGTACAAACTTGCTGTACTGAGTTTGGTTCGGCTCACTCTTTGATTCAATACATTCAATCTGGAACTGCACTACCAGTGACCTCCATTAAATAGTCTATTTAGCACGAAACTTACACCCGACGACGCTTGGGAGACCGACAACCGTTATGGGGCACTGGGGTGACATCGCGGATCAACGTGATTTCTAGACCAGCTCCTTGCAGAGCACGGATGGCAGTTTCGCGACCCGATCCGGGTCCACTGACCATTACTTCTACTTGGCGCATGCCCTGATCCATTGCCCGTTTGGCTGCACTCTCGGCAGCAGTCTGAGCAGCAAATGGAGTGCCTTTTTTTGCGCCTTTAAAGCCACTAGCACCGCTAGATGACCAAGAAATCACGTCGCCATTGTTATCGGCGATCGTCACGATGGTGTTGTTGAAGGTAGAGCTAATAAAGGCAACGCCGCTGGGCACATTGCGCTTCTGCTTTTTACTACCTGATTTTTTCGCTGGTTGTCGAGCCATATATTTCGTACTAAATAATGTTTAGCTAGGTGATCGATTGGAATTTCAACTGAAAAACTGTTTCTTGATACTGATGCCAGAAATATCCCCATTCACGGCCAAAGGTCAATAGACTCATCCGAGTACTACCGACCAACAGCACAGCTAGGGTGCTACTTATTTCTTGCCTGGAGCTTTCTTCTTGCCCGCTACCGTCGCGCGACGACCGCGTCTAGTCCGAGCATTTGTCCGAGTCCGTTGACCGCGTACAGGTAAGCCCATGCGGTGACGACGACCACGATAGCTACCAATGTCCACCAACCGTTTGATGTTCATCTGCTCCCAGCGGCGTAAGTCTCCTTCGATTTGGTAATCTTTTTCCACGGTTTCCCGCAGAATAGCCACATCCGCATCGCTGAGATCTTTGACGCGGGTATCGGGGTTCACACCGGTCTTGGCCAAAACCTGCTTGGCTCTGGTCAAACCGATACCATAAATATATGTGAGACCAATCTCAACCCGCTTGTCGCGGGGGATGTCTACACCTGCTATCCGTGCCACACTCAAATGCTCCTATGAATTAACTGAAATATCCATCACCATGGGCAACTCGGTCTAACCTTGGCGTTGTTTATGTTTGGGGTTGGTACAGATGACCATTACCCGACCGCGACGTTTAATGACACGGCACTTTTCACAGATTTTTTTAACAGACGCTCTAACTTTCATGCCAAATGGGGGGGCAATACTGCAAGTTTTACATTATAGCCAAAGAGGGGTCTGCTGTAAACCAGCATTAACCAATTTGGCGATTCGGGGTTCACCAGCAAAAACAGTCTCCTCTGGTTGAACAGAGAAGACTGTCTGGCGCAATGGGCAGTACAAGATTCGAACTTGTGACCTCCTGCTTGTAAGGCAGGCACTCTAACCGCTGAGTTAACCGCCCGCTGGTTGATTACCGAATATCAACAATAAAAGGTTTATGGTCAACTGTCAACCCCTAACAGGCAATTTTTTTAGACAAAGTTATTTACTGATAGTTGACGAGAAGGATCGATCGGCTAATCATGATGTAATACAGTATGCATTTTTACTATTATCTTGGCTCACCATCTTCACCCCTTTTCGGATCGGCGCAAACCCAGCACCATCGATGCTTTCATGCCCATATGGGGATGGCTTTACCAACATTATTTTCGGGTTACTAGTGACGGCTGGCAGCATATTCCCAGCGATCGGCCATTCTTAGCTGTGGCCAGTCACAACGGTGGCTTGGCCGCTCCTGATATGTACATGCTGATGTATGAATGGTTTCACCGCTATGGCACCGATCGACCGATCTATGGCTTAATGCACCCCGAAGTCTGGAAAGTTTCACCCGCGATCGCTCGAACAGCCATGGAATGTGGCGCATTGATCGCCAATCCTCAATCTGCTATGCGGGTACTACGTCAGGGATCGCCAGTACTGGTCTACCCCGGCGGCATTGAAGATGTCTTTCGCCCACACCGCTGGCGTTATCGCATTAACTTTGCCGGTCGCACGGGCTTTATCAAGCTGGCCTTGCGCGAGAACGTGCCAATTATCCCAACGGTGTCGGTGGGTGCCCATGATAGTTTGCTAGTTTTGGGCAATCTCTATTCCCCCATCAGTCAATTAGTCAGCCAATGGGGTCTACCCTGGTTGGGCGGCATCGATCCCCTCACCCTACCTATATATATTGGATTCCCTTGGGGCTTAGCCTGTGGCCCATTGCCCAATATTCCTGCCCCAGTCCAAGTCCACAATCGCATCTGTGCGCCGATTGTCTTCGATCGAGCTGGTCGGGCAGCAGCCAACGATAAAGATTATGTGTGGTCTTGCTATCGACAGGTAAAAACAGCGATGCAGCAAGAGCTAATTGCCCTAGCCCGAGAACGTTATGGAGATTTTCGATCTCAAAACACCCGTTAGACTGATATCATTAGCCCTGAACGTGGATAGAACAGCAGAATTCCGCAGGTGATTGATTGTGACCAATGTGGCAGTGGGAATAGCAGAGCAATGGCAACAGCGGCTGAGTGTGGAATGTCCTCAGCACAATTTGACGACCCATACTGGAATTATTCAATGGCTGATTGGAGCCGAGAGCGATCGGTACAACGAAATGGCCGCCGATCAGTTGTCGATCGCCACCCAGGCCATGGATTACCGCTACCGGATTTTGATCCAGCGCTACTTGGGTGTGCCTTCCGAAAGAGCCTATAAAAATTTGATGCAGCGCCTAGGTAGCTTGGCGATCGTCCGGGAAAAAATTCGCTCTTGGTTAGCGGTGAGCCGCGATCGGCAGCGCACAGTAGTAGATGTCTTGCAAGAGGTGGTGCAAGAAATGCTCCAAGGCGATAAGTACATCCGCCAGCAGGTAGCCTGGATCGCCCAATGCACCAAGAATCCTCGCCTGCGGGATGCGTTGATGCTGGCTACTTTAGAGGAATATTGCCTCCGCCCCATTCGCAATCAACCTCTGCTGGCCTATCGGTTTGTCAACTACCTGCGCCGCAGTCAACGGGGCGGTGTCACCAATGTCCCCCGCGACGACCTAATTAAGATGGTTTCTGATTCGGTAACCGATGAATCCGGCGAATCTTCTTTTAGCTTCCTAGATCAGCAGGTACTAGAGGCGCATCAAGAACAGCAGGAATGGGAAGAAACCCAGTTGCTCAGAGCCAGAGTACGCGATGAGATGCTAGCCTATCTAGAAGAAAATTTGGGTGTAGATGCCAAAGAATGGCTGCGGCTATATCTGATCGGCAAAACCCCAGAAGAGATTGCTCAGCAGTTGGATATGGATATTAAGCAGGTCTACCGTCTACGGGAAAAGATCTCCTATCATGCGATCAAGGTCTTTGCAGTTAAGAGTCAGCCAGAGATGGTGGCAGAATGGCTCCAGACTTCCCTGCAAGATAATAATATGGGGCTGACTGTGACTCAGTGGCAGGCTTTCAATGCCGGGTTAGAGACAAAGCAACAGCGGATTATGGCTGGGATGAAGGCTGGGGAAGCTGTGGAATCGATCGCCAAAGACCTGGGACTCAAAACTAACCAAGTAGTGAGTGAATGGAGTCAGATTTACTTGGCTGCTCAAGAAATTCGTAGCAGTTAGAACTGCAAGCAACAATTGGGTACTCTAAAAATAAATCTTTCAAGAACTTGCAACTCACAATAGATTTAATGTCATGTTTATGGCATTAAATCTATGTAAATCACAGATTTTGATAGTTTACATATTTCTCAATTAGCTAGTCTCACAAACTATTGCAGATCATTAAAATACAACTGTATGATGAAAAAATTAGCTATTATGCAACCATATTTATTCCCATACATTGGTTACTTTCAACTAATTAATGCTGTAGATAAATTCGTGGTATATGATGATGTTGCATTTATCAAACAAGGTTGGATCAATAGAAATAATATATTAGTAAATAATTATCCTTTTCTGTTCACAGTGCCAGTGAAAAACATTAGCTCTTATTCATTAATTCTAGATATAGAGGTTGCTAATGGGATTGACTGGCAAACAAAACTATTAAGAACTATTAAATATTCATATCAGAAAGCTCCATACTACAAAAGAGTCTTTCGAATTATTGAAAATGTATTTACTTCAGACAATCAATATATTTCTAAAGTTGCTATAAATAGTATCAAAGAAGTGATTAAATACTTGGAGCTATCAACAGAGTTACAAGATTCTTCCACTAGTTATACAAACAATGCATTAAGCGCACAGGCAAGAGTTTTGGATATTTGTCAACAGGAGTTGGCTAGTCAATATATCAATCCACTTGGGGGGATAGAACTGTATTCCAAAAACGCTTTTAGAAATCAAGGAATTGAGCTTAGCTTTATTAATTCTAAACCAATTAGATATAAGCAAGTCAAGAATAACTTTATTCCTAATCTTTCAATCATAGATATTTTAATGTTTAATTCCCCAAAAGAGGTCAAAGCAATGCTACAACAATACGAATTAATATGAATGCAATTGGCGGATATTTTGGCTTAGAATTAAATGGATATGGTGAATACCATAGTAATGCCGTTCGTTTAAATACTGGACGTAATGCGTTAGAATACTTGTTGATTGCTGGGCGTTACCACAAGATATATCTACCTTATTATACTTGTGATGTTTTATTAGAACCAATCACCAAGCTAAAAATACCTTATGAATTTTATGATATCAATGAGAAATTTGAAGCTGTCTTTGATTTTTCAGCAATTAGAAATAAGGAATGTTTTTTGTACACAAATTACTTCGGTTTAAAAAATGATTTCATTGACCATATCAAAACCAGATGTATTAATCTGATAATAGACAATTCTCAAGCTTTTTATGCAAGACCAATAAAGGGAGTAGACACTTTCTATTCCCCCAGAAAATTCTTCGGTGTTACGGATGGAGCATATTTATATAGTGTGAAATCCATAGAAGTATCACTAGAAAAAGATATTTCTCATAGTAGATTTGAACATTTGTTGCGTAGAATTGATCGAGATGCAGAAGATGGATATCCTTATTTTGCAAGCAATGATCGATTATTGTCTAATATGCCTATTTTGAGCATGTCTAACTTAACCCAAAAAATATTGTCATCAATTGATTATGTGAAAATTGCGACTATTAGAAGAGATAATTACAAATACTTACACCAATTTCTACAAAGACTTAACCAGATTCAATTGCAGATGGATTCTGATTGCGTCCCAATGGTTTATCCATTTTATTCAGATAATTCAAAATTAAGAGAGAAGTTAACTAAGCAAAAAGTGTATACAGCAAAATACTGGCCTAATGTGCTAGAGTGGGTTTCAGAAGAAAGTATTGAGTGGAAGTTCGTAAACAACTTACATCACTTACCGATCGATCAAAGATATTCCAAAGAAGAATTAGACAAAATAATTTCCATAGTATCTCATGAATATTAAAGGCAAAAACATTATATTAAGAGCTATTGAAGTCGATGATTTAAAGCAATTACAATCATGGGCAAATGATCCTGATATTCAATACATGTTAGGAGGCTGGCATTTCCCTACCAATATGAATGACCAGAAAAATTGGCATGATTCATTATCTTGTAATTCTAATAATCAGAGATTTATGATTGTTAACGAGGAAAATATGGTGATCGGAATGTCAAACCTTATAAACATTAATTTCAAGGATGGCAATGCCGAACATGGTTTATTGCTAGATGAAAATTATCGAGGTAGGGGCTATGGATACAATGTGGTTTTGGCCATGATGAATTATGCTTTCAATGAACTAAGATTGAATCGGCTAGAAACAACCATTATTGCTAATAATGCAGCTTCAATACATTTGTTTTCAAATAAATGTGGTTGGCAAAAAGAAGGAATATTGAGAAATTGGTATTTTAGACAAGGAAAGTTCATTGACAAGATATATTTGGGTATCCTGAAAGAGGAATTCTTAAACTTGTCTCTTGCAGACTCCTTATGAACAAGCATACAGAAAATTTGGTTAACATAGGCTATACCATAATTCCATCATTGATAGATAATGAATTTGCTACTAAAATCAATGAATCTATTAGTAGAAGCTATGATTTATGCCGAGAGATACAGGTTAAAAATGGAATTGATACAGTTACTGATGGAACAGTCCATCATTTAATTGCTTCAAGTGATGAATTATATTTAGAGTTGATCAACAAGATTTGTAAGTCAAGTATTTTTAGTTTCATTAAAGACTATTTTGGTAGCAATTATATTATCAATAGTTATGGTGGTGTAATAAATCTACCATTAACACGTTCTTATGTAACTAATATGCACCGTGATATTCGGTTCTTTTCTGGAGATTTCCCGTTAATGTTGAACATGTTGATCATGCTAGATGATATTAATATAGATAATGGTGCTCTTTATCTTTTGGCTGGATCTCATAAAAATGGCAACAAACCAATAGTGGAAGATTTTTTCAAAGCTTCACACAGAGCAGTAGGTAAAACAGGTGATGTATTACTTTTTAATTCTAATTTATGGCATGCAGCAGGGGTAAATCAAACCGCAGATATCACTAGAGAGATCACCATTACTTTCACCAAACCATTTATGAAACAGCAGTTAGACTATCCTAGGGCAATTGGCTACGACAAATTAGAAAAAATGAGTTTGGATACGCAACAAATAATCGGTTACTTGGCACGAACCCCATCTGATCTTGAAGAATGGTATCAGCCACCCAGCAAAAGATTTTATCGACCGGGACAAGATTAATTCTAAACTAAGGAATAAGTAAAGCCATGAGTAACAATAGAGATTACAACCAAGAAGTCAAAAATGTATCTAATCATGAATATGCTTATAGGTTTGATTTTGATGTAATGCATCCATTTATGATAAAGTCATTCTCTCCATTTTTTCGTGAGGGAAATGTGCTAGAGCTAGGTAGCTTCAAAGGAGATTTTACCAAAAGACTCACTCCATATTTTACGAATTTTACTTGTGTTGAAGCTTCATCAGAGTCTATTACTATCGCAAAAAAAAAGTTGAGTGCCAATGTAAACTTTATAAATTCTACATTTGAAACCGTTACTTTACCATGTAAATATGAGAATATAATAATCACTCATGTGTTAGAACATCTTGACAACCCAGTTTCTGTACTAAGTAGAATTAATAATGAATGGTTATCTGATACCGGAAGATTATTTTTAGTTTGCCCAAATGCTAATGCACCATCCAGACAAATTGCAGTAAAAATGGGATTAATCGACCACAACTCTGCTGTAACATTAGCTGAAGCTGAACATGGTCACAGAATCACCTATACTCTAGATACATTAGAGCGAGATGCAAAAGTATCAGGATTAGATGTGATTCATCGATCAGGTATTTTCTTTAAGGCATTGGCAAATTTCCAATGGGATAGATTACTAAATACCGATATCATTTCTCCAGAATATCTTGAAGGTTGCTATCAGTTAGGACAACAATATCCTGATTTATGCTCAAGTATTTTTTTAATGTGTGAGAAAGGATAAAAGGCTATTCAAACCTTATTGAACTGTGGTTTATGATCGACAACTCTATTTTTCTTGATTTCTTTGCTTAGAAAAGAATATTACATTACTTTCGACTAAACCATCTTTAGCTGATTAATATCCTCCATAGTAGTTTACGTACATGTTATGGGTATCCTTTAAATGAACACATTTGGGGTGGTTAACAGATGGCCAGTATCGAGCAAGAATCCAGAATTGCTAAGCTACCAGAGCAAAAAGATTCAAAGGATCTTCATGTCCTAAGTAGTACACCCATATTTAAAGATAAATTACATGTTGGGCGACCTAATATTGGGAACCGAGATCGTTTCCTAGCCAGAATTAATGATATTCTTGACCGACGGTGGCTTACCAATAATGGTCCTTATGTACAGGAATTTGAACAGCATATTGCTGAGCTAATAGGTGTAAAGCATTGTATTGCAACTTGTAATGCTACCATCGCCTTAGAAATTGCAATCCGTGCAGCAGGGTTAAAAGGAGAGGTCATTATTCCGTCCTTTACATTCATTGCTACAGCTCATGCACTCCAATGGCAAGAAATCACTCCCGTATTTTGTGATGTAGATCCTTTCACTCATACCATTGATGCTCAAAAAATAGAATCAATGATTACACCTCGTACAACAGGAATTATTGGTGTTCATCTGTGGGGCAAACCTTGTAATATCGAAGTTTTAAGCACAATTGCTCAGAAGCATAATCTCAAATTAATATTTGATGCAGCTCATGCTTTTGGTTGCTCATACAAAGGGCAAATGATTGGTAACTTTGGAGAACTCGAAGTATTTAGCTTTCATGCTACTAAATTCTTGAACTCTTTTGAAGGAGGTGCCATCGTTACCAACAATGATGAATTAGCAGCTAAAATTCGCTTAATGGAAAACTTTGGCTTTGCAGGGCTAGATAACGCTATTTATGTTGGAACCAATGGCAAAATGAGTGAAGTCTCCGCTGCCATGGGATTGACTTCATTAGAAAGTATTAATGAGTTTATTGAAGTAAACTATCAAAACTACAAAAGCTATGAGAAAGAACTGATAGGTGTTCCTGGCATTTCTTTATATAAATATGACAGCAGAGAAAAATGTACATATCAATATATTATATTGGAAATAGATGAGATAGTTACTAATGTCAGCAGAGATAGAATTATTGATATTCTACATAATAATAACATTATTGCTCGCAGGTATTTTTATCCGGGTTGTCATAGAATGCAACCATATCGTTCTTACTTTCCTCATGCAGGATTACTGTTACCAGAAACAGAGAAATTATCTGATCGAGTTTTAGTTCTGCCGACAGGAACATCTATCGACAAAGTGCAAATTCAATCTATAATTAAAATCATTAAAGATGTTATTTGGAAAGCAACAGATAATACTTTCAAAAGTTGCAGTGGTATCGACATCATGAATTCACATCTAAATTAGATATTAGTTCATAGAATTTTGCATGAAACTATTTTCAGAAACAAAAGGTTTGTAAAAATGAACACAAAGTCAGTAACTAATATGTATGCAAAAAGCAAACAAGAACAATTAAATTTTATTATTGCCACACCAGGATTTGTACCAAGCAGTGGCGGTATTATTGCCCTTCACAATTTGGCCAGAATTATTCATGAATTTAATATCCCTTGCAAGATATTTGATTTCTCTGGGAATAAATTACCAAATGATATTTTTGATATTTATGCAACAGAATATGACATCAACGATTCCACAGTTGTCGTCTATCCAGAAATTGTTCCTGGTAATCCTCTTAAAGCAAAGCATGTAGTCAGATGGATTCTCTGTGAATTGGGAATTCATTGTGCTGCTAATATATATTCAACTTGGGATCAAAATGACTTTGTTTATCATTACAGCACATTCGACCCAAATAAAAACGTCAATTCTTACAATCTTTTGTCACCGCTTTGTATTGATTCAAAACTGCGAAATCAAGAAAAAGTCAGGGATGGATATTGTCATATAATTCGAAAAGGCCACAAGTTTCATCAGTCATTAGAATATATTCATCCGAATGATTCTCTTTTTTTAGCAGATGAACTATCTCAAGAAATGTTGATTTATATTTTCAACACAAAAAAATATTTGATTTCTTATGATCCATATTCCTACATTAGTACAATGGCTGCTTTGTGTGGATGCATTTCTATCATAGTTCCGTTGAAAAATACAAGTAAAAAGCAATGGCTTGAAAGCTTATCTACTTCAGTAATATTAGAACAATATGGAGAGAAAGAACTCAAAGGAATTGCCTATGGATTAGAAGAGATAGAATATGCCCAAAACACACTATCTAGCGTCAAAAATCAACAAAATATTTTTGTATCCTATGGCAACGATTCGGTAAAACGGTTCATCAATGATATAGCAAATGCTATTGATAGTCCACCAGTAGCATTAGATGGTTCAGTCAATCAAAATGTTTTAACTGTCCGGGATGTATTCTTTTTCAACGAGTTAACATTAAATAAGTCACAGAATACCAGGATTAATACTGAAGTCATCAATACAATTAATCCTATTAATAATCAAGAGGTAGAAGGAGAAGGGAAAAAAGAATACAAACCACTAGTCAGTGTTTGCATTCCAACTTATAACGGAGAGAATTTTATTTCAGAGGCTATTAATAGTATTTTATGTCAGACTTATCCTAATCTGGAAATCATCTTGTCAGATGATAATTCTAGCGACCAAACCGTTAAAATTGCTAAATCTCTCCTATCACAGTCACCTTATAAATTCTCAATCCTTGAGCATAGTCAGTACGGACTAGCTGAAAACTGGAACTTTTGTATTTCTCAAGCTCAAGGTAAATATATCAAATTCTTATTCCAAGATGATTTACTTCAACCCAACGCGATTGAAGAAATGGTTAACTTGGCTGAGCAAGATCAAGAAATCGGATTAGTTTTCTCACCCAGAAGACTTTTTACTAGTACAGATAATCCTAATAATGCACAATTACTAGCACGTCATGAATCCAAGGATGTACATAAAGGTTGGTCAAATTTGCAGTCTATTCAATCTGGACAAGAGCTTTTACAAGATCTAAATATTCTAGATAATCCTATCAATAAAATTGGTGAACCTAGCACAGTATTGATCAGAAAAGAAGCTTTTGACACTGTCGGAGTTTTCGACCCTGAATTGTGTCAACTGGTAGACTTAGAAATGTGGCTCAGAATCATGAGTCAATACAAAATAGGTTTTGTCGATCGAACTCTATCTAGCTTTCGGATACATGCTCAACAACAGACTCAAAAAAACTCAGCTAATAAAAAAACTATCTTATTAGACTACCAAAGATTCTTTGAAAAAATCGCTGCTGATACCCAATATCCACAACCTACCAGACAAGAAGCTTTTTATAAGTACGAAGCTTTTACTACAGCTAATACTGACCTTCGACAATCACGCAGACTATTGGCAGAACAGTGGCTCAGCCTGACAGAGCGTCAGTTATCAACCTGGTATCAAGGATTGTCTGGCAAAACACACCAAGCATTACAAAATAATCGGATTAAATACAATAATTTAACTGAGGAAGAACAACAATTTACCAATAGCTTGCTTAATAATTTAGAACAAGGACTTGAACAGCCTCAGACTATTCAAACTCTTTTAGCTGCGATGCTATACTATCGTGCAGACCAACTACCGCTTAATTGTGATCTATCTCAGATACCTGATTGGCTAATACCAAATTACTTAGAATTTCTATTTTCCGAATCAATCAATTTTCAAAACAAAGGAGAAGCAGATCATTATTGTCAATATCTAGCAGCATGGCTAGACTACTTACATACGTCTGTATTTAGCAATCCAGATGATCCATTCTGGCATAGCATAGTCAATATTTTCGCCCAAATTTCTAATTTCATTCCTACCTACTTCACTGACTTTAATTTAAAAAAGCTTTATACCAAAAGAGCAGAAATTATTGAGTTTTTCTTGAAAATTAATAAATATGAAACAGATTATGAGTTTGGGCCACGATCTGTAAACCAAAGAAAAATTTGCTTAGGTATTCTCGCTAGTCATTATTCACCATCAGCCGAAACATTTGCAGCTTTACCGGCTTATGAATATCTCAGCAGAGAGTTTGAAGTGATTTTATACTCTTTGAAAACAACTAATCACCCATTAGAAGAATATTGTTATAGTTGTGCTAATTATTCTAAGTTACTGCCTACAGATTTAACAGAGCAGGTTGACTTTATTCGTGCAGACGATCTTGATATTCTGTTTTTTGTCACCAATGTTACTGCTGTCACCAATCAAATGTCCCTCTTGGCCAGCCATCGGTTAGCACGAATTCAAGTTACCAGTGGTGGTTCAGTAGTAACAACTGGTATGAGCAAAATGGATTATTTCATATCTGGAACACTTACCGACATCTCACCCCTTGCCGCAGCACAATATCGAGAACAATTAATTCAGTTAGCCGGTGCAGCTCATTGTTTCAGTTATGGAAATGATACAACAAAATCGACAGTCACTATAGATCGAGAACGTCTGGGAATTTTACCAAATAGGGTGATTTTTACTTCTGGAGCTAACTTTTTCAAAATAGTGCCGGAGTTGATTCATACCTGGGCAAAAATTGTTGCTCAAGTACCTAATTCTGTAATGATGTTGCTGCCGTATGGACCAAACTGGTCAAATAGCTATCCCAAACAAGCCTTTGAAAATAATTTGATTCAGATATTTGCACAACATGGAATACCTGCTGATCGATTAATAGTTTTAGATCCGCAGCCTATACCTAATCGTGAAGATGTCAAAGAATACTACAAGCTTGCTGATATCTGTTTAGATTCTTATCCATTTTCTGGTACAACTTCCCTGATCGAACCATTGCAAGTCGGTCTACCAGTAATTGCCAGACAAGGAAATAGCTTCCGATCGGCTATGGGAGCAGCCATGATTCAATCACTAGAGATTGCCGATTTAGTCGCCGACAGCGAAGAATCTTACATTCAATTGGCTGTCAACCTAGGCAACAACCCAGAATTACGTCAACAAAAAAGCGCTGAAGTCCAAGCAAAAATGCAAGACAATCCTAGCTTCCTAGACAGTCGAGCTTACTCAGCAAAGATTGGGGATTTGTTCATCGATTTATATGAGCAATACAATAAAAATGCTCAGAACGAAAGCTTGCAGCTCAGAGATGTGAATCTGATGGTTTTCCCCGATTGGAATCAATCAGAAGACACAGTGGGTGCAGAGTTACAACAGGTGATTCAGACCTTGGCAACTCAACCCAATGCCCAAAATACCACGCTCTTAATTGATGCTACTAACATCCCGATCGAAGATGCCCAAATGTTTTTATCCAGCGTCGCTATGAACTTGATGATGGAAGAAGACATCGATATTACCGAAGAGTTAGGTATTTCTTTAATTGCAGATCTAAACAATATTCAATGGGAAAACCTATTACCCCGCATCAACTCCAGAATTATTATGGACTGTGATGATCAACAGACCGTGGAGCATTTGTTACCACCGCAGCTTGTCCAGCGTCAACTGGAATCATTTGTGTTGAGCTAAGATCTGCCAATAAGCGGGTGGAGCCACAGTGCGGACAAGGAATCTTGTCTGCGTCTAGACTAGGAATCGGCAACCCACAGTCGTAGCACATGCGGTAGCTGCCTGGCTGTAGATTGTGGGTGACAGCTACTCGATCGTCGAATACAAAACAGTCTCCCTGCCACTGACTTTCTGCTTCAGGGATTTGCTTTAGGTAGTTCAAGATGCCACCCTCTAGGTGATAGACTTCCTGAAAACCCTCGGCCAGTAATAAAGATGTTGCTTTTTCGCAGCGGATACCGCCGGTACAAAACATTGCTACTTTGCGGTGTGCGGTTGGATTAAGCTGCTGACGGACATATTCCGGAAAATCGGTAAATGCATCGGTATGGGGGTCGATCGAACCCTTAAAAGTCCCAATCTCTACCTCATAAGCGTTGCGAGTATCAATCACCAATACTTCTGGATCTTGAATGAGAGCATTCCAATCTTGGGGAGCCACATAGGTACCGACCTGTTGATTGGGATTGGCCAAGGGTTCCCGAAAAGTGACGATTTCGGTCTTGATTTTGACTTTCAGCTTCAAAAAAGGTGGCTTGCCGTTACAGGTGGCTGTTTGGGTCTTTAGATCAGCAAAGCGGGGGTCTTGGCGCAAATAATCTAAGGCTGCCGTAAGGGTCAAAGGATCACCAGAAACAGCACCATTGATGCCCTCAGGAGCAATCAAAATGGTACCTTTGATGTCATGTTGTGCGCAGTAACTCTGCAACTGCGCCTGTAATTCTGAGCAGTTATCGATCGCAATAAATTTATAAAAACTGGCAATGGCAATCATCGCAAGACTCCCGAGCATCGACCAGCTAGTATAACATCGAGACTATTGTTTAGCTTTTTTCATGGCTGCTTTTTTCTTGCGTATCTTCACAGCCAAGGCAGCTCGATCGATCAAGAAACCTGCTACCGGGATTTCTTGGAACTCTCGTTCCGCTTCGAGTCTTTTCAGTTCCGTGTAGTCTACCCACTGAATACAGTTCACCGGACAGGTATCGATCGCCTCTTGCACGGTATCTTCTAGATCACCATCTTGCCGCACTACCCGAGAGCGACCATTTTCTGGCTCAATATAAAAGGTGTTCCGAGCCACATGGGCACAGAACTTACAGCCAATGCAGGTTAATTCATCTACATACACACCACGTTGGCGAATAACCCCGCCTAACTCTGGCTCCAAGCCAGAGCGATCGCCAATATCACGCCAGACACCGCCCAACTCTGGGGCGTTGCTATTCATCAAAACCTATGCTGACCAACGCTGCACGACCAATCGCACAGAGCCGTCTTGTTGATTGTGCTCTTCAGCGACCTGAAAACCTTGTTGGGCAGCGGAGTCTTTCACTGCATGGTAAGCATAACGCTGGGTGATTTGACTGAGGAATCGATCGACTGACCAATTTTGTTGCCAGAACTGCAAATCTGCCACCAACTCATACTCCTGACCATTGTGACTAAAACCCACATCGTAGCCATTCTCTTGGGGAATCACCACATCAGCAGTCAGAGTCTTTCCTTGATAGCCGCGCACTGGCTGTGGCCCACTTTGCCAATCAACGCCTAGGTCGCTGAGGGCGGCAGCCAAGAATTCGACTTTGCGAATTTGAGTTTTGATATTGCTGAAGTGAGACATAGTTGTGGTTAGGGGTAGGGAGGTAGTAGTGAAAGCTAATTACCAAGTGGCCAAGTTGGTATCGGTGACGGACTGGACGTTTTCTTGCTCGAAGAACTCCGCAGTGGGGCTGTGAGCCACTACCCGGCCAAGAGCCGCTTCGATTTCGGCAGTAACCTTGGTGCAAGAGCTACCGACAACGCCAGTAACTTTTTCTTGTACTCGTCCATCTGGGTAGATTACGAACTCCAAGGTTTCTATGGTCATGTGCTGTACCAATTACGGTGAAAGGTTTTGGCCGGTGCAGACTTAAGATTTGATGAAAGAAATCGTTGCAAAAGTCTTTGCTGGTAGGTGTAATTACTATCTTGCATAAGTTTGGCGCAAGTTCATGTAGGAGTCAAGAAAACATTAAGTTTATTTAAGCATTTGTGAGAAAACCCAGACCGACTCCTGTTTTTACTGGAATCGGTCTGGGTTTGGGGCTGAAGTTCAGCTAAAAAATCAACTCAGTAATTGCAACACCTGGATCACGGCTTGATAGGCATCACCCCGGTTACCGCGAGCTTCATAGAGGTTGGCCGCTTTACGCAGAGAGCTTTTGGCTTTCACCCGATCGCCCAATCCAAAATAGGAAAATCCTTGTAAAGCGATCGAATCGGGAGAAGAAGAATTGATCGCCAATGCTCGATTAGCATCAGCTAAAGATTTCTGGAATTGTTTTTCAGATATATAGTAAACCGATCGACCTTGGTAGGCAATTTCATTACTGGGGTTAATGCTCAAGGCTTTCTCGACATCAACAAATCCTTTGCGATAGTTTTTCTGTGCCATGTGAGCCACACCTCGATTGGCATAGGCATTGTCATAATTGGGCTTGAGGGCTATTGCTCGATCGAACTGTTGAATTGCTTGCGGGTACTCACCTAAACCAGAATAAGCTTGCCCTGTTAGCAAATAGCCGATCGGGTTTTTGGGACTAATTCTGACAGCTTTAGCTAAGTCGGCTAGTCCAGCTTCTTTCTCGCCAGCCACAGTCCGAATAAATCCCCGATAGGCGTAGGCCAAGAAGCTATTCGGATTTAGTTGCAGGGCTTTTTTGAAATCGGCTTCAAAACCTTGGCGATCGCCGATCAAATATTTGGCTGTTGCCCGCAAGCTATAACCATCACCCAAATCAGGATCAATTTTCAGGGCTTGGTTAATCGATAACAAGGCTTTTTTGGGATCTACATACTGGATCTCGGTAAAGCCCCGATATAGGTAACTGCGGGAACTACGGGGGTTGATGGCAATTGCTCGGGCAAAATCGGCTAAAGCCCCTTTCACATCACTGCCCCCAGCTCTGGCGGCACCCCGGAGGGCATAAGCTTCATCAGATTTGGGATTGTAGCGCAGTGCCAGACTAGCATCACGAAAGGTTTCTTCGCCATTATCTAGGTAAAGATTGGCCTCAGCTCTGGCAATATAAGCCGCTACGTAATTGGGTTTAGCGGCAATTGCTCGATCGAGATTAGTAATCGCCCCTGGATAGTCGCCTTGGCGAAACTGATTGGTGGCTTCTACGAAGGAATCATCGGCCTGGGTGTTGCGCCGGGGTTGAGTGGCAATTATTGGTGCCGTATTACCACCAAAAGTAACCCCCATTTTGCTGGCTACTTCCAAAAAAGTGTTGACCGGAATGCCCAAATTAAAACCAGTTTTCACCAACACCCCAGAATTAATTTCTGATTGCTTGACCTGCTCTTGAGAATCTCCTTTACCATGAATTGCAATTAGTTCACCCCGATCATTCAACACTGGGCCACCGCTCATTCCAGGCAAAGTATTACAGCTATAGACGATCGAATAACCATTGGCAAATGGCTTGGAACTATTGGCCGTGATCTTGCCATCACTAAACAGGTATACCGATTGGGTAATCGTGGCCGTGGCAAAAGGAAATCCGGCAACATAAGCGACAGTGCCTTCTTCGGCACTGTTGGAGTTACCGATTTTAATTAGGGGATAGGTGCGATTGCTCTGAAACTGCACCACAGCCAAGTCAAGATTTCCATTGGGCGACAACTTCCGCCCAGTTACCGGGTAGACTTGTCCGTCGCCTAGTTCGATCGTATATTTTTTCTCAGCTTTTTTGACCACATGAGCGGCAGTCAACACTGTATAAGTATTACCACTGTGCTCAATAATTGCTCCAGAACCCTGCTCACCACTAGATGTTTTGATTGATACAGTAACAGCCTTGGCAATTTTGGCTACCTCTGGAGACGAGATGGCCGCAGCAGGTAAAACGATCACCAAGGGAGCAACTATTCCGAAGACGACAGGCCAGGTTTTCATAAAAGTGATTGTTTTAAATTAATTATTGGTGGTTAGAGAGTTACGATTTGCTAATTTTCAGCATTTGATGGCCTCCCCGTTGAAATTCGTATTTCACCGATAGCACCAGTACATTATAGTCTTTGTCCAAAAACTCTTTTGACAGCGCCGAATGCCAATTCACAATGTGCTAGCATGGCGGAGTTCGATAGCTTACTATGAACGATCCAGCTCAACAGGAGTTGTTTGCACCATTAGGCGATCGATCTTCTTCATCATCCCCAGGTCTTATGCGCGCACTACTTCTATATCCCCAATTTCCGAAAACTTTTTGGTCTTACGAAAAAATCCTGGAATTAGTCAACCGCAAGGTAGTGTTGCCCCCACTAGGCTTGGTGACTGTCGCAGCCATTTTGCCCCAGAGTTGGGAATTTAAGCTAGTCGATCGGAATATTCGCGCTGTGACCGCAGAAGAATGGCAATGGGCGGACATTGTGATTATGTCAGCGATGATTGTGCAAAAAGATGACCTGTTAGCCCAAATTCAAATTGCCAAGCAACACAATACATTGGTCGCAGTCGGTGGGCCTTACCCAACTTCTCAGCCAGAAATGGTGAAAACCGCTGATTTCATGATTTTAGATGAAGGGGAAATTACCCTACCGATGTTTGTCGAGGCGATCGAACGGGGTGATACTAGCGGTGTATTCCGAGCCGCCAATGGCGAGAAGCCGGATGTAACCGGTACGCCGGTACCGCGTTATGACCTGTTAGAACTAGATGCCTACGACATGATGTCGGTACAGTTTTCGCGGGGTTGCCCTTTTCAGTGTGAGTTCTGCGACATTATTGTGCTCTATGGGCGGAAACCACGCACCAAGGAACCGGCGCAAATTTTGGCCGAACTACAGTGTCTGTATGACCTAGGCTGGCGCAGGGGCGTATTTATGGTCGATGACAACTTCATTGGTAATAAACGCAATGTGAAGCTGTTGCTCCATGCACTTAAAGATTGGCAGGCTGAGCATCAATATCCCTTCCGCTTTGATACCGAGGCTTCGATCGACTTGGCTCAAGACGCAGAATTGATGGATCTAATGGTGGAATGTAACTTTGCTGCCGTATTTATCGGCATTGAGACTCCCGATGAAGCTAGCTTAGCGCTGACCAAAAAGTTCCAAAATACCCGTGGTTCTTTGAGTGATTCGATCGCCGCAATTACCAAAGTTGGTCTGCGCCCGATGGCTGGTTTTATTATTGGTTTTGATGGCGAAAAAACCGGTGCTGGTAAGCGAATTGTGCAGTTCGTAGAGCAGTCAGGAATTCCCACTACTACCTTTGCCATGCTGCAAGCATTGCCCAACACGGCTCTCTGGCATCGCTTAGAGCGGGAAGGTCGCTTAAGTAGCCAAAACGCCAACCTGAACCAGACGGCCTTGATGAACTTTGTGCCCACCCGTCCGTTGGCCGAGATTGCCAATGAGTATGTGGAAGCATTTAACGAAATTTATGAACCTGAAAAGTTCCTCGATCGCACTTACCGCTGTTTCCGCCAAATGGGCGCACCGCGACATATGCCGCCAGCTCAATTCCCCGAACTAATTATTTTGCGGGCTTTGTTCTTGGTAATTTGGCGGCAGGGCATTGTCCGCAGCACCCGCTGGAAGTTCTGGCACCATTTGGTGGGTATTTTGGTGCATAACCCCAAGGTGTTCGATCACTATCTGTCGGTCTGTGCCCAGAATGAACACTTTATGGAATACCGAGATATTGTGCGCCAAGAGATTGGTGAACAGTTAGCGGAGTTACCCGCAGAGCCTGTGGTAGTAAAGATGGCTGATAAGGTACCGGCCTAGAAATACTCTCAGTTGATTGGTTATACAGCCTTTTCGCTAATGGTTTACACTGAGCGAAAAGGCTGTATTGCGCAGTCGAGTTGATTATGGCCTACAGTGATTTTT
>JANNEH010000246.1:0-12821 GCA_031378405.1 Synechococcales cyanobacterium OTE_75_metabat_409 | reverse complement strand
TTTTTTAAGTCTAACCGCGACAGGTCAGGCAATGCCATAAACATAATGTCGCTGATCTTGCGTAAACCAGCACTGGCGGCCACTCCACTGTTGGTACGTTCCACCATACTTTGGGTACCATGACCAGCAAACCAAATCAGCGAAGTCAGCAAAGTCGCCAATAATGAACTGGTCATCGCCCCAAACATTAAAGACACCGAAACCATCACCATTAGTTCTAAAAACAAGAACCCACCAGAAACCATCAAAGGCATCGCCTGGTAGGGAATTTTGGCGATCGACAGTATCCCCAAATAAATCACCATCATCCCCACCACCATTACTGCCATCACCGCCGAGAGGCCAAAGTGCTTGCCAATAATTAATTCAGCGCGGCTCACCGGCTTAGGAATCAGCGCCAAAATAGTCTTGCGATCGATTTCCTTATTGATTAAACTACTGCCCACAAACACCGCCACCACTGTGCCCAAAACCTGAGCCACTGCTAAACCTAGGTCTAACATCATTTTGCCCTGAGCACTGACGGCCACTTCGGGTAAGATTTGCCAAGCTGCCACCATAATGAGGGCAAAGATGCCGATCGCATAAAGAATTCGCTCGCGAATGATTTCTCGAAAGCTGTTCACACCAATCGCCCAGATCCGCATCGCATTCATTGTTTGCTATTCCTCTTCAAACTCAGTAAAAGTTGGTAAATATCTTAGATTATGCCCAGCGGTGCAGTTTAGATCATGCCCCGCTGGGCAGTTTATCAGATCGTTGGCGATCGATTGTGCGAAAATAACCAAAACTATCTACCAGCCGATCGAAATATGAAACGCACCGCTTTACTGCTGGCCAATACTGCCGCATTTCTAACCGTTCAACCATTAACCTTGGCGATTACCCCGGTAAATGTCGCCACTGTAACCTGTGATATTTTGGTGGTAGGTGGTGGCTTCAGTGGTGCAGCAACAGCCTATGAAGCCCTCTTGGCTGGTAAAAAAGTATGTATGACCGATATTACTGATTGGGTAGGTGGCCAGGTTTCGGCTCAAGGCGTTTCGGCTTTAGATGAGCGCCCCACTCAGCGCAAACAAGCAATTTTTCCGCGCGGTTATAAAGAATTTCGCCAAAGCATCAAAGACTATTATGGCAAGCTCAATCCAGGGGCTTGCTGGGTGAGCGAATCTTGCTTTTTGCCCAAAGATGGCCATGCCATTTTGATCGACATGTTAAAAAACGCTGCCAACAAAGGCGGTGGTCAGCTCAAATGGTATCCCAACACCGTGATTAAAGACCTGCAAGTGGTGGCGAAAGGCAATGGCCAACAAGTAGCAACAGCGATCGGCATTCAACATTTTGCCCAACCCGGCACTGCTCCATTAAATACCGAACCGCTCTCTCAGACCATCGGTGATGCCTATGCTTACAACGGCTCAGCTCGTTTGCGCAAAGAAGTAATTCGTTTTGCCCCCAGCCCCGCCAAACCCGGTACCCCAGCAACTGTCGCCGATTGGTATGTGATTGAAGCCACCGAAACCGGCGAACTAATTGCTCTGGCCGATATCCCTCATAAACTAGGTATTGATGCCCGTAGCGCTGCTGAACCATCTTCCCCCGAAGAAAAAGGCGATCAATACTGCACTCAGGGCTTCACCTATCCCTTTGCCATGGCCACCACAGAAACGGCTCAACCCCAAGTAGAGCCAAAGTTTTACCAGCAATACGCCCCCTATTACAGCTACGAACTCAAGCGCCTCGCCGATTTCGGCTTGGTCTACAGCTATCGCCGCATTATGAGCAAAGGCGAAGGCCAAAAAATGACCTTTGGGGGCATTGGCTATACAGCACCAGCACCCGGAGATATTTCCATGCAAAACTGGACTTGGGGCAATGATTATCGACCCGGTAGCGAGACTGATAATTTAATCCTCGATCGCCAGCAGTTGGCTGCTAGTGGTCAACTCCAGCCCGGTGGCTGGCAAGGTGGTCTGCGCCCAGAGACTCTGAAAAAAGGCGAGGAAATTGCCCAAGGTTTTTATTATTGGTTAGTAGCTGGCACCAGCGATAGCCGGGCGGCTCTGGCTCCTGAAAGCTGGCAAAAAACCCCTAACCCCAATCAGCGCTATTTGCAGGGCTTAGATTCGCCCATGGGTACTGCGCATGGTTTATCTAAATACCCTTATATTCGCGAGAGTCGGCGGATTATTGGTCGCCCGAGCTTTGGCTATAGCAATGGTTTTGCAATTACCGAAACCGATATTTCGCGCAATAACCTCTGGGAACCAAGCCGCATTGTGAAGTTGACTGAAGCTGAGCAGCGACTACTAGGAGCCAGATTGGCTGAGGGGAATGGGGCGATCGATCGACTGGCGGAACCAGGAGTACCAATTGAACTCAAACAGCGCCAGCGCGCCACTATATATCCAGATGCCGTGGGTATTGGTCACTATGCGATCGATTTTCATCCCTGTATGCAAAACAGCCCTGCCGAATCACCAGCCAATTTAGAGCGCGCTGGTGGCCGCAGCGGTGAAGGACAGGCTTATCCTTTCCAGGTGCCGCTCAGAGCAATGATTCCCCAGAAAATCGACAATATGTTGGTGGCTGGCAAGGCAATTTCTACTAGCCACATCGCTGCTGCCGCCTATCGGGTGCAGTCTTTTGAGTGGTCGGTGGGGGCTGCCGCAGGCACTACTGCTGTTTTTGCCTTAGAAAAAGGGGTATTGCCATATCAATTGGTCGCCCAGCTACCAGCGGCTAATCCGCAACTACAGGCATTACGCAACCGCCTAGAACTCCAAGATAATCCTACGATGTTTCCGGGGACTTCGATTTTGAATAACAACTGGAAAGATTGGAAATGAATCAATGGTCAACCTCCGTCCAGGTCAAAATAGGTCAACGGAGATTCTAGATTCGTTGGTTCGTGAGCAGGTCAGAGGTCGGCTGAACCTTGTTTCTAAGGCGAAAACCATAAAGGAAAAGGTTCGTGCGTATCGAGGTGTACAGCAAATATCTATGGATTATCGCTTTATCACAGTTATTTCTTTTGATAAGGTAGCGGCTTTGGAAGAACAACGCTTACGTAAAGCATATCCCCGAAAAATGGATCTGAAAATTGCGGCGATCACACTGGTCAATCATGCAACCTTGCTTACTCGTAATTATTCAGATTTTGGCAAATTATAGAACTATCCACAGAAGACTGGTCAATATGAAGCCTCACTTCGTGAGATAAGAAGAGGTGGCATGATTATCTATAAAACTCGTTGGTTCAATCGCTGGGCACGGAAGCAGGGGCTAGATAATTATAGTCTTTGCACTGCTGTACGTGAGATGGCGGAAGGACTCTATGAGGCTCTAAAAAAGCTGGCAATTGAGCTGTTGTCGTTGACTTCTGAGGCTTTGGAAATAGCTAGACAAGATAATGAATTTATTGAGGTAGACTGCAATGCGGAAGAAGAAATCAGCGATTCTTGAGGCTGTTCATGATACGGCGAAGGGGCTAAATCGGGCTGGAGTGATGGATCAAGTCACGCTGCGGGAGTTTGATCGATTGTGTTTGATGCCGATCGAGCATTTAGAACCCGCGAAAATTAAACAAATCCGTGAGACGGCAAATGTCAGTCAGGCAGTATTTGCGGCCATTTTGAATACGAGTCTGTCTACGGTTCAAAAGTGGGAGGTTGGCCAAAAGCGGCCTACTGGAACTGCTTTGAAGTTACTACATTTAGCTCAGACACGAGGGTTAGATAGCCTAATCTAAGCACAGGGATATCTCAAACACTTATCAATTTCCATCAGTCGGCAGTGTGAACTGCTAGGTCTAGTTTTTACTACGAAATCCAACCAGAAACCGAGCAAAACCTGAGACTCATGGCGATGCTAGACAAGCAGTATACAGCAAGGCCATTCTATGGCGTGCGTAAAATGACTGCTTGGCTAGCAACCCAGGGAGAAATTGTCAATCCTAAACGGGTAAGACGTTTGCTGCGAAAGATGGGTATAGAAGCTATCTATCCCAAGCCCAATCTCAGTAGACCTCAGGACAATGTAAGAAAGTATCCATATCTTTTAAGGGAGGAAAAAATTACTACTCCAAATCAAGTCTAGTGCGGCAAGTGGAGCACAGATATCACCTACATAGTGATTCTTTTAATTCTTGAGATACAGGAATTTGCTCCATTTTCTTTGGCAATTTAACCCATTTATAATGGCATGAACTTTATATAAAACACTGGGGTAGTATCAGTCGCCACCCCACCAGTCACCCACCGCGCGTCAACCATCCAAAAAATATCGATCGCCGTAAATCATTGGCACGATCGATCGGGTTGCAATTGATCGTTGGCTTGTGGGGCGGGTGGGTTTTTATTGGGAGATTATGATCCTGTCTTTACCTTGGTGGGTTTGGAGGTGGTGGGATAGGGCTGACTTTGGCTCTGGTTAATAATCGATAACATTTGGTTTCAGCGGAGCTATCGGCTTGGCGATAACCGGGGTAACGGATTTGGACTGGGGTGAGGGGTTGGATGGGTACGGTGAGAGATTGGTGTAATTGGGGATCGAAAGGAGTGATTTCGCCTACTTGGCCGATCGAAGTAATTCCCCAGCTAGCTACTAGTCGATCGATCGAACCCACTAAAGGCAACAGTTTACTAGCTAGAAAAGTTGGATCAAGCTGAGCCTGATGAGCGGCCACTGGCCAATTGGTTAAAAAAGACTCGATGATTTGAAAGCTGGCATACTGAAAATCAACGGTTGAGTTCTTCACTAATCCCAGTTTCTCAAATAAAGACTCCAGGGAAATTTGCAACGCTGCGCTCAACCGCTGGAGTTCGGCAATTTTCCAGGCTGCAAAATGTCCTTGGCGCAAATGCCGTAACCGGGATATTGATATCTGGCTAGTACTAGCAAGTTGCTGCCAACTTGTGATCTGGGCTGCTACTAGTAGCGGACGTAAAACTGAGTCCAGAGGATATGCTGCCATGCTTCAAAAAAAAGGAGTGTCTTAAGCTAGACACCCCCATCGATTACTAAAGGAAACTCAATTATCCAATAAACTGCGCAGCATCCATGCGGTTTTTTCATGAAGCTGTAATCTTTGGGTCAGTAGATCGGCAGTCGGTTCATCGCTGGCTTTTTCCACTACTGGGTAGATCGATCGAGCCGTGCGACAGACTGCTTCTTGACCCTCCACTAACAGCTTAATCATCTCGGTGGCCTTGGGCACTTCAGTGGTTTCTGGGATAGAACTGAGCTGAGCATAGGCGCTATAGCTGCCCGGAGCAGGGTAGCCTAAGGCTCGAATACGCTCGGCAATTAGGTCTACGGCTAAAGCTAGCTCGGTATATTGGGTTTCAAACATTAGGTGCAGAGTTTGAAACATTGGCCCTGTGACATTCCAGTGAAAGTAATGGGTCTTGAGATACAAAGTATAGGTATCTGCTAGTAGTTTCGAGAGGCCATCGGCAATTTCTTTGCGATCGCTAGCTTCAATGCCAATATCAACATTCATGAGTTGCTCCTCTGGTTGTGGGATTTAAGTTTATTTTATTCGGAATTCAGCATCAATGCCGAATACAGCGCCTTTATGTTATGATAGTGAATCGCTGTGTCCAGACTACTCAGCCTTTGCCATTTTCAAACTGACATGGCTACTTGGCAAAGCACCAAACATCGTATATTCCTTAAGGTCCAGTATGGCAAAACGCCGCAACCTGAAAAAAGAAAAAGCAGAACGCAACCAAGCGTATGCCCGTAAGTTCCGCAAACGTCCCGCCAATGGTCGGATGTTTAAATCTAGATTCCGCTCGCCTTCATCTACTTCCGCCGAAGAAGACAACGAAGAAACTTCAGCAGCAGCTACCTAGCTTCATCTCTAGGTTACTGTTCGCACCGCGCAACTTGTTTGCGGCGGTGCATTTTAATTTTCCAAATACACCGGAGTCAGTCCCTATGCAACTCGCCCTCAGTACCTGGCCAGAAGTAGAACAGTATTTGACTCGATCGACCGGCATCATTATTCCGATCGGCTCTACCGAACAGCATGGGCCGACAGGTCTGATTGGCACCGATGCTATTACTGCCGAGGGCATTGCGATCGGGGTAGGCAAAGCCACAAATGCTCTGATTACGCCGACAATCAATGTGGGGATGGCGCTGCACCATACTGGTTTCCCTGGCACCATTAGCCTGCGACCAGCGACGCTGATGTTAGTAATTCGCGATTATTTGGTGAGTTTAAGCCGGGCTGGATTTACCAAGTTCTTTTTTATCAACGGTCATGGGGGGAACATGGCCACGGCCAAAGCGGCTTTTAGTGAAACCTATGCCCATCTGCAAGACTTGCAGGCAGACTACGAAATTCAGTGCTATTTGGCCAACTGGTTTATGGGTGGCGCAGTCTATCGTTTAGCCAAAGAGCTTTATGGAGACCAAGAAGGCTCTCATGCTACCCCTTCGGAAGTGGCAGTGACTCAGTATTTATATCCCGACTCGATTAAAACTGCCCATTTAGAACCACTGCTGCCCAGTACTGGCCACAGCATCTACAGTGCCGCCGATTTTCGACGGCGTTATCCCGATGGCCGGATGGGTTCTGATCCTAGCTTGGCAACTCCTGAGCATGGTCAGCAGTTTTATGATGCAGCAGTGGCGGAGTTGAGTACCAGTTATCAAAAGTTTCTTATTTCTTGACTGGCGTAAAGTCGAAGCCCAGCTTAGATTTTGTCCCAGGTACCACTTTTACTAGCTGAATACCAGCATTCCGATCGCCAGAGGGTTGGAACTTCACCATCCCAGAACTACCCGTAGCCTGAAAAGTCGGATTAGACAGAGCTTTTTGCACCCCCGATCGAGTGGGGTCTTGCTGTAAAGCACCGGCTAATGCCTGCATCGCATCATAAGAAAGCGCCGTGCGCCAATTCACATCAGCCTTCCAAAACTGTTTGGAAGCCACCACAAACTTAGCTTTCGGATCGGCATCAATGTGCCAAGGCACTGCAACCACTAGATCTACTGCTTGTGCTCCCCCCAATTCTAGGGTTTTGGGCGAATACACATCATCACCGCCCAACATGGGCAGTTTTTTATTATTCACTTTTACTACCTCCATTGCTTTGGGCAAGGTACCAGTATTCGCTGCCAGCATAATCACATCAGCGCCTAGGGTAGTAGCCTGAGCCATCGATGTCGTGGCGTTAAAATCAGCGGCATTCATATCTACTTCTTGCACTACGGTGCCACCACCTAGCCCCATATCAGTCACAAATTCTGTTTTGAGAGATTTACTGTAATTGCTATCTCCGTTAAAAAAGACGATCGCTTTTTTGCGCTTCATACTAGTGAGGGCATGATCGCTCAAGGCTTTGGCTGCCACTGCATCACTGGGAATAGTCCGAAAAGCATAGGGGCTAAAGCCGGATAGCTTGACAGAACTGCTCACCGGCGAAATATTTACCAGTTGGGCTTTTTTGTAGACTTCGGCAGCAGCGATCGAAGAATCACTACTAAAATGTCCTACTACCCCCAAGATCTGTTGATCTTTCCCAAAAGCCTCGGCTACATTACTAGAAACTTTTTTGTCATCAGCATCATCCGCAATAACCACTTTTACAGGGGTGCCATTAATTCCCCCAGCTTTATTGATTTCGATTTGGGCTTGAGCCACGCCCCGCAACATTTCCAATGCTCCGGGTATATCAGATTTCAGCGGTACCGATACCCCGATCGTCAGTGCTTTGCCGTCACCAATTTTGGCATTGTTGGCATAAATTTGGGTTTCGGGAGCATTAGAGGTAATTTTTAAAGCTTTCTCAAATTCCGTAGTAGCCTGAGCATAATTTTTGCTGCTTAAAGCCGTTATCCCCGCATTTTTGGCCTGCAAAAACTCCGCAGAAGTTTTGCCTTCACTGCCAGCCAAATTTTTATCTCCAGCACTCAGGATTCCCGGTGCATCTGAGTTGGAATTGTTGCTGGGGTTAGCACTGTTGTTATTGGTATTCCCACTAGTCGCCGTTTTATTACTAAACCACCAATAGCCACCAGCCAAGACTCCACCGGTCAGGAGCAGGGAACCAAGTAAGATCGGAATTTCGTTTTTAGAAGAGTTCATTTTAATTAAAACCAGAAAGTAGGCGATAAATTAATCGAAATAATATAGCAGTAGCAATGGTCGTAATTACACCCCCGATCGCCATGGCGGCAAACGAAACAAAATCTAATTTTGCCAAGACTAGCATCACTACGCCCGAAACCGCTGCCACAGATATCATAGTCAGTCTATTTAACAGTCGTTGCCACTGCAAATACACCAAAGCCACGGCTCCGACCAACACTACCAACGGTGCTGGCAAACCCATTTGGTTAGAGGCGATCGCCAATAGACCACTCTGCCAACCCACAAAGCTGGCATGACCTAAATATGCGGGCAGGGGAAGCTGATGTAGAGGAACTACACCAACCGTTTTAGTGACAGGAATATTTGATGGTGAGTACTGCGACTGTTCAGGAGGCAGCGAAATCTCGGTGGGAATACTCTGGGAAGTATTCTTCTGGGGCATGAAGGTAGGCGGTAGCCCTGCTGGCACTTGACTTTCTAAGGCTAGGAAGGTTTCTTGTACCGTCTGAAACCGATCGAACGGGGCATTCTGTAGCAGTTTATTGAGGATGTATTTGGTGTGATCGCTCACTTGAGCATAATTTTCCCACTGCCAGCGATCGCGAGCGGTATCAAACAAATTCTCGTGAGTCTCGTTGGTCAACAGCACCACACAAGTGGCCGCCAGAGCATAGAGATCTGAAGCAAAAAACACCTGTTGGCCACGAAACTGCTCAGGTGGGGCATAGCCCTGGGAATAAATAATAGTGGAACCGGGTTTGGCCACGTTTTTAATTGCGCCAAAGTCTAACAAGTACAAGCGGCCATTGGTATGACGCATGATATTGGAAGGCTTAATATCGCGATGAATTACGTTATGACCATGAATAAACTCTAGGACTTTGAGTATTTCAGTGAGAACTTCTAGTATCTCGTTTTCAGTAAACTTGCCTCGCCGCTGGAGTTCTTGTTCCAGGTTTTCACCTTCGATAAATTCTTGGACTAGGTAAAAGAATCGATCGTCGCCACCGGTCATTTTGTTGGGCGCAGGCAGATCAAAAAAGGCAAACAAATTGGGAATTTGGGGGTGTTCGCTACCCAACTGCTCTAAGATTTCAGCTTCGCGGTGAAATAAATCTCGGGCGATGTTGAGCTGCTCTGGGTTCATCATCACAGCGGGCTTAAACTGCTTGATTGCACATTGGCGCATCCGGGGAGTCAGTCGATCGCGACCTAAAAAGGCTGTGCCAAATCCACCTTCACCCAAAATTTTGGTGGTCAGATAACGTCCCTCTAAGATCAGCGGCATCCCACAGGCCATGCAGAACTGCTGTCTGACGGTCTTGAGTGTCTCGGTGTCATCCAAGGCTGGAAAAGAATTCTGGGGTTTGGGACAACTCGGATGGGTGCAGTACAGCTCCATAAACACTCGCAAGGGCAACTAATAGTCTAAGGATATCTCACTGTGTTAGCGTTCGGCAGTCGATTTTCCCCATCGGCTCGAATGTGATCCCTAATTATGCTGAGCAAATAACGGTTTCCAATTTGGCAACAAAATGCTAAGAAGTCCAGTCCTTTCCGCTATACTTATCGGTCTAGTAGGTATCCTGTGTCACATCTGACCAATATGAATCTTCGTAAGCACTCGGCCTTAGTTCTTTTTTTGGGCTTGTTAACCGTCACCGGTTGTAGCGGCGACACCAGCGGGAGTAATAGCCGCACCGGCTGGATCACCCTGGGTACCAAAGAAAAACCCCGCACGATCGATCCCTCTGATGCTTACGAACTTAGTTCTTTGGGCATTATTACCAACATGGGCGAACGCCTCTATACCTACAATCCTGGCAGCACCAAGCTCGTGCCAGAGTTGGCCACGGCTTTGCCCACCGTGAGCGCCGATGGCCTGACTTATACCATTCCCATTCGTCAAGGTGTCACATTTCACGATGGCACTCCTTTCGATGCCGAGGCTATGGCCTTTTCGCTGAAGCGCTTTATTGTCAACAGTGGTAGTCCGGCCTTTTTACTGTCCGATCGCATCGATTTTCTGCGTCCCAACCCTGACCCTAAATCCAACAAACCACCCACTCTCAACCCAGATGGACTGAAAGCCACTGGTAAATATGAGCTAACTATTAAGCTCAAACAGCCCTTTACTGCTTTCCCGGCGCTGTTAGCTTTCCCCGGTGCCTGTGCTGTCTCGCCCCAGGCTTATAAAACTGCCACTGTCCGAGGCAAAGATGATAAAACCGAAGACAAAGAAAAATTTAATACTAAGCTCTTTGTAGGTACTGGCCCATACAAGATGCTGCCTCAAACCAGTGAAGACCGGATTGAACTACAGGCTTTTGACAAATATTGGGGCGCAAAACCGGCCAATAAAGGGGTGGTAGTGCAGATTTATCTGGGTAGTGCCTCTAATCTATATAACTCCTTCAAAACTGGCGCAGTAGATGTGGCTTATTTGAGTTTGGAGCCAGACCAAATTCGCAGTTTGCAAGAAAATCAAAAAGCCAAGGGTTGGAAAGTTACCGAAGTAGATGGTAACGGAACTAGCTACCTGATGCTGAATGTGAAGCAAAAGCCCTTAGATAACCCGGTGGTTCGTCAGGCGATCGCCTCAGTGATCGATCGACCGTTATTGAATGAACGAGTGCTATATGGGCAAGGTAAACCTTTGTATAGCATTATTCCTGATAGTTTTTCTCAGTCTCAGCCCGGATTTAAGAGTGCTTATAGCTCGGCCAATGGGGGAAGTAATTTGCCGCAGGCCAAAGAGTTATTAACCAAAGCTGGTTTCACCGTGCAAAAACCGGCCAAAATCCAGGTGTGGTATCGATCGAGTTCAGCAGGAGATAAAATGATCGCCAATTTTCTGCGGGCTTATGCCAAGAAAAATATGGGGGGATTGTTGGTTTTTGAGCCAAGTGCAGTCGAAAAAACCGCTTTCAATAAAATGCTCAAAACTGGGGCTTATGCGATCGCCACCCAATCTTGGTATCCAGATTTTATTGATGTCGATACCTATGTGCAGCCGTTTTTAGAATGCCCCAAACCTGCTGAAGGCGGGGGGTGCAAGGAAGGCGGTAGCGCTGAGCAAGGTTCTTTTTACTATGATGCTGCTATGAATAAGGCCATTTCTGACCAAGGTAAGGCGCAAAACCCTGTCGATCGACTGGCGATTTTGACCAAAATTCAAGAACAAGTAGTCCGGGATGTGCCGCAAATTCCGCTGTGGCAAACCAAGGATTTTATTTTTTCCCGGCCAGGTGTCAGCGGCGTGGGCACCGACCCGCTGCAAAATCTCAAGTATTCTACTATTAAAAAATCTGTGGTGAAGTGATTTTATGTCTCGTATTAAGTCTCTACAATATTATTTGTTAGCTCGCCTGATGCTTGCACCATTGATGCTCTGGACAATTGTCACGATCATTTTTGTGCTGATGCGAGCAACTCCTGGTGACCCAGTCGATGCGATCGTCGGTTCGCGGGCTTCTGCGCCAATTAAGGATGCCATGCGGGTGAAGCTAGGTTTGGATAAATCTTTGTGGGAGCAGTATTCTAACTATTTAGGCAAACTGTTGCAGTTTGATTTGGGGGAATCGATTACTAGCTCTGGGGTGAAGGTTACGAAAATTATCGCTGATCATTTCCCAGCAACGATTGAACTGGCGATCGGGGCGATTGCGATCGCTTTTATTGTAGGTATTACGATCGGGGTAGTTGCGGCTGCGCGGCCTGGTACTGGCACCGAGGCTTTTGGGCGGCTGTATGGGGTAATTAGTTATTCGCTGCCAATTTTTTGGGTGGGCATGTTGCTACAGTTGGTTTTCTCGGTGAATCTGGGTTGGTTTCCTTTGGGGGGCAGATTTCCTTCGACTTCGCCACCGCCGGATAAAATTTTTGGTTTGTATACGATCGATAGTTTATTGCACTTTAATTTCAGTCAATTTTTTACTTCGTTATATTATTTGTTTCTTCCCTGTTTTACGTTGGGGATGTTGCTCAGTGGGATCTTTGAGCGGATTGTACGGGTGAATTTAAAAGAAAATCTCAGATCAGATTATGTGGAAGCAGCCAGAGCCAGAGGGATTCCGGAGCGACAGGTTTTGCTGGTACATGCTTTAAAGAATTCTTTAATTCCGGTAATTACGGTGCTGGGTTTGACTACTGCGTCACTGTTGGGGGGAGCGGTGTTAACCGAGACAACTTTTTCTTGGCCAGGGTTGGCTGGGCGGCTCTATGAGGCAATTTCTGCCCGCGACTACCCTACTATTCAGGGGATTATGGTGTTTTTTGCTTCGATCGTGGTGGTGGCCAGTATTGTGATTGATCTGATTAATGCATGGATCGATCCTCGAATTAAGTACTAAAAATATCTGACTGAGAAATTAGGATGCTATTCAATACGGTTCATTTAAGCCATAATCAATTTCAAGTTTTTCAAAGCGAACATCGAGATCCATTGATTCCATCGGTAGGGGCGTATCGCATACGCCCTTCCGATGGAATTCATCAAAACCATAGATTGTTGCAGTGGCTGTTGTATCCGTGGAAAATTTTGAGACTGATGGATACTAAAATTCAATGGTCGGGCGCATGCAATGCGCCCCTACCATTGGATTTCAATAACTGTCCTTGATATCGAAACGAATTCTGGGTGCTATGTTTTGCGAATCGTATTGGGAGGCTATTGACTGGGGTAACTGATAAGGTAGAATATCATAATTTTGTT
>JANNEH010000238.1:0-47544 GCA_031378405.1 Synechococcales cyanobacterium OTE_75_metabat_409 | reverse complement strand
ATGTATCTTTCTTTCAGCCGTAAGCGGGAGACGCGACTCGAACGCGCGACATTTACCTTGGCAAGGTAACATACTGAATCGCTGTAACTGTTAGCTGAAAAGACTTTAGAGCATTCCTGAAAAGTGACCGGGGTAAGAATCGGGGTAAACACCCAAAATATGGGTGTTTTTCAGGTCGAATGAACTAGTAAAGTTTGGCAAGCTTGGCGGCTATTCCGACAGCGGAAGTAATGATGAAAATCGATAGGCCAAAGAAGCGGTTATCTTGCTGCCTCTGGTCTGCCTTAATATCTGCAAGCTGAGTCTGAATACCCTTAATTTCGGCTTTAACTTCGGCTAGACCCACTTCTACCCCTGCGATCTGCTTCTGTGCAGCGGCATCACCATCGGCTATCTGCTTTTGTATGGCAGCATTACCGGTTGTGATTAAGTCTTTTAATTGTTGTAAGTCTGTGTCTGTGACCGTTGCCATGTGCTAACCTCTGGTTATAAGTATCTGTGGATTTGATCGCGCTGCTAGTAACAGTCCGTTCGATCGAGCAAAGCCCTCGCCTTCATTGGTGGGGGCTTTCTCGATTATATGGTCAGTAGAGTGTTTCTAGGGTTACTTCTGCCGATGTTCTTCACCAAAGCGCCTCATTATCTCAGCACAGGATCAATTACTGCTCCGAAACACCTTGTCCAGTGCCAGAAGTTCATCGCGGCTGTTGGTTCTTGGTTGGTTTTAATCGAGAGGAAACTGAAGAAAGGTTAGCAAAAAGTAAGTTTTCGATTGTGAACCGATCAGAATTATTCGCCAAAAACAGCAATACGAGCGCGCTTAGCATCGTCAAGCTGGCATTGATTCCATTCTTGTTGGCTAGTAGCCTTATCTTCGCATTCGCGCAACACTCTAAATTTGCCTGTATATTTCTTTGGTGCGACTGCTGCCGATAGCGACACTGATCGAGTAGGTTGATTCACGGCTAGTTCAAGAGCATCGACTTCGGCAGCGATCGGCGATCTTTCGCTTATCTTCGTCGAAACAAAAAATCCAAACATTCCGCAAACTGCGATAATTCCGGTCATGCAGATAAAAGGCTTGATTTGGCTAGACATTTTAGAATTTCTCACTACTTCGTTTGTTTGTTCTTTCAGTTTATTCACCGATCGGCTCAATCGAGATCCGTAAAAACGACCAGTAACTTTCTCAGGTGAACTGATCGCCTTCACCCCAAGCATGATCGGTAAATAGCTGACTTAGGCTTTTTTCTAGCCTGCATGATTTAAGTACTCGATCGCTAACCGAAACTGGCTGTTAGATGCTCCGGTATATTGGGCACCATTGCCATTTAGAAAGCCCTTTTCAGCCAAGTATTGACCCAGTTTTTCACCAGTATGACCAGCAGTTAAACCGGCACTGACAGCAGCCCTCAATTCTGGCTCTTTTTCCAGTCGAGTCATAACGCTGCGTATATTTTTGCTTGGTTCGCCTGGTGTTGGTGATGTCTTGCTGATTATTTGGCGTGGCTCCTTGGTTTGGGATTTAGGTTCGATCGATGCCTTCGAGATAGCAGCATCAATCAGCCTCATGACCCCTTCGGTGGTGAAGTCACAATCTTGCTTCACCTCTACTAGCTGGGCTTGCAATCCTTCACAGCAGCGATCGATATACGCCTGAATTGCTGCCGGGTCAAAATCATTGCGGGTGGTAACTGATGCCTTTGTGGTCAGCTCTGCTAATTGGGACTGAAGACTAAGCAGATCGTCATTAAGTGGGGTGATGGCCTCATCTACATATCTTCTAACGACTTCCTCTATATCAGTGGATGGCAACGGCCTGGTTACTGATTCATCTATAGGATTTATAGAGTCCCTATATACATGTATAGAACCAGCTTCCAACATCTTATCGATCGCCTGATTCAGTAGCCAGCCCATTGATTGTTTATTAGCCCTGGCTAGGTCTGCAAACAGCCTCTTTTTCTCCTCATCTACTAGCACCGATAGGATCGGCTTCTTATTGTCGCCCATACTTACTTCCTGTTGATAACATCTATATGCTGCATTGTACACATATCCTACTGATAATCTATATACATGTATTTTATCTGTATATTCCTACATATAAATAATTCCTATATATATCCTATAGGCATTTTGTTAATGCGTAGGCTATATTGATATACATAGACAAGTGAAAGCGATCGACTCACAGCAAAGTTAATCGATCGCTCTCAATCCCTAAACATTAACCACGCACAAAGAAAAACATGATTACTAAAACAGCCACCAATTATCAAATCACCAGACTGGGCATCGATCACGGGTCTGCCACTGAGCTGAATCTCATACCTTGCGAGTTGACCATTACCATTAACGCCGATGGCACCCCAACTAATTTGCTCATGAATGATGAGCAAGCTGAAGCGCTGTTTAAAGAGCTGTTGTTGACATACGGCGAGCATTAAAACCTTCTTGCAAATGACTAACTAGAAGGAATTCAAGTTAGTCATTTGTTCATCGACTAATGCCAACAAAGACTTCTCATTTTGATCGCTAATTTCTTTCAACCAAGCATCATCGATCGGTTCAAACGGTGGCAGAACATCATCCCAGAATGGGAAATCATAATGCTGTAGACACTCATCTACAGCATTATCTAAATACATTGTCGTCGTTAGGTATCGATCGAGTAGTCCCATTATTACCTGTCTATCTCTTTGGTTTTCTTGGCCTCTAATTCCACCAGATCGATAACTGCGTTCAGGCCATAAGCATCATTCAAAGCGCTCTTACCGCCTTCTAATACAGCTACAGTATCCCTACTACATTTTAATAATGTCGTTAAATCCTCCAACTGTTGCGGATTCAATGGCTTGGAATCCACAGTAGCCTGTTGCAACATCTCAACCTGACCCTGAACTATATTCATTGCTGCCTTAGCCGTTGCCAAAGCACCATTTCCGATATCTGCGATCGTTTGCCTAAATGCCTCTATATCAGATAGATACTTCTCATCTTCAGCCTCCATTAACATCGATCGCCTCCTATTTTCTTGGGCTGTATCCCACTCTCTGACTCGTTCTTCCCATCTGTAGACCTTCAGCCACTTATCAAAGCTACCAGAAGCGCTCTTTTTCCTTCCGTTATCCGCCTTCCCGGTCTTTAAGTCGTATTCTCTCTGGGCTGCTAACACAGTTCGATTTAGCCCCAAATCTCGGTAAATGGAAAATGCTAAATAAGCCTTATCCGTTTCACCCTCTAGCCGATCGGCCTCACTAATCATTTTCCGCCCCCAAAACTTCTGATTCCAAACTGGAGCAGACACAGCGCATCAGCAACACCATCATGGGGAATTCTACATCTCGGCATCACCAGCGCCACATCTGGAAACACCCTTCGACAGTAAGCGATCGCCGCGTTCTTATCTTTGGTGGTGCCAGCTAGCACTAATTTCTTCCATGCTTGGGGCGTGACCAGCTCGAAGGGAATACCCAGCCCAGCTAAAAGCCCTTGAAGCTGACCGTACCCAGTGCCAAATGTAAATGTACTGCTAACACCTTGACCGGGCATAGAGCCGACTTTCTCTATCACTGCGATATCTGGAGAAGCTTCTTTAATGATGGTGGCGATCGATGCCAAGTCCAAAACCTTACCGGCTAATGGCATTGGATGAGCGGTAGTGATGCCCTGGTTATAGATGGCAATTCCGCCTTTGATACCGGGGTCGAATGCTATTAAATTCATGGTCTGTTACTCCTTAAAACTGGCTTAGGTATTGGTGCCGGTGGTGGCAGCTCTGGCATCGGGTAAGTAGCCCAATCGATTGCTATTGGGTTTGGTTCCTCTGTTTCTTGGCCGGGTAGCCATTTCCAGTTATCAGCCCAAAATTGGGTATGGTTCAAGGCTTTGGCGATCGCTCTCCAGATTTGTTTTGGTGGGTGCCCTGCTAGCTCCACCTGCTCTACTACCCAAGTTCGGGGGAAATTCCAAGATTTTTGGATGGCTATTAGTCGATCGATTAATTCTTCCCAGCTCATATTCTCGGTTTGCATTAAAGGACTTTTATCGGCTTTCTGTGCGGTATTCATGGTTTTGCGGTGGGTAAAATCGGTTTGTGTTTAAGGACTTTTAGAGTCGATTAATTCCCATGTGCCTTCCTCTAAAGCCGATTCTGGGACGTGGAAAAGTTTGTCGTCTAGAGTCCTGACCCAATAACCTTCAATGCTGAATCTCTCCACTGTGGCCGATTCAATTGGTGGCACTTTGCCCGGTCGATCGTCTACCTCACCTACAAACCATGCTTTCGGATATTTCGTTTGTGGCTGGGCATTGCGCCGCAGTCGATCGCCTATCTCGATGCCAGTGGGTTCTGGTGGTGGCTCTAGCACCTGTAAGATTGCCGATCTCTTTGCCTTAATCACTCCGGTGTCGGATTCAAGAACCAAGCCATTACCGTCTACGCTAATCACCTTCAGAGGCTTTCCACTTTTGCCGGTGACGATCGAGCCTTCCAAAATTTGCAACATGGTTAGACCTCATCAAGATATTCAGAAAAATCAATTCCCTTTCCTTCCTTATCTGGGGATGGGTCAAAAAAGCGGTCATTCTGGTCATCCGGTACATCTGGGGTCTGAGAAGCTTGCTGGTTATCAGTTTCAGGAAATGACCACTTTTCAATTTGATTTTTATTCTGGTCATTCCGGTCATGATTCCGGTCATTTTCCATGACCGCTTTTGAGTCGTCTGAAATTCCGGTCATTTTCTGGTCATGCCCTAAAGCGTTACCCTGTATAGGTTTATGACCCGATGACCGGAATGACGCGATTTTTAGGGCACTCTGTACATGGATGAATTTACCGGCCAGGGTTCGACTTCGGCTAATTAGAATCCCCCACTCTTTTAAGTCTGGTGTTAGTCGATCGAGCTGCCGGTTAAGAGCGATCGGGCTGCGCGGCCATGACTTCGTTTGAGTAACACCAGCATCAGCATATTTTTCCAATTTCGCCAGCAGTTCAGATGCTGTGCCCATATAAGTTTGGGGTAGCGGATAATCTCCGATCATCTTCAAAAGGGCATCAGAAAGCGGCGAGGCATCTAGTACCACCTGCCTAGACTGCTCACGGCTTCGATCGAACACCATCAAGAACTCACCACTTTCCAGCCCTAGCGACTTTTCAGCAGCAATCGAGAACAGCGCATAATCCGCCATTCTTGGCAGCTTCTCGGGTCTAGTATTGGGTAGCTCTGCTAAGGTTTGGCTGAGTGCTGTCAACATTGCACCAAGTATTCTGGGTCTGGCTGCTTCCACTTTGACGGCTAACTCGCCTTGTGCTAGCCGCTTATCCTCGGTAATTTCCCCCAACTGCGCCATCAGAACCCGATCGGCTAAATCGTCTTTAGTGACCAAGGCATCAATCGCGGTGATGATTTGAGGGCGAGTGAATTCCAGCGTGGTTTCTTCGGCGGTGGTATGAAGAGTTCTGGTGCTGTAACCGAAGTTCGTCGCCATTCTGCATAGGTCATCAGACTGGTCAGACGAGATGTAACCCACATTGTCATAGACCAATAGCAACCGATTTACAGCCGCCGCCGCTAGGTTTCTGATATCACTTTGGAGTTTCATTAACCCGCCCTTGCCGGGGTCGATTAGCCCCTTCAAAATCTCAGCCGCTGCCGTTTTTCCACTACCACGAACAGCAGACAGAACCAGTACGGGGTAAGTCTTGTTGGGGCATAGAGAAAAGAGCAAAAACGTGACAATCAGCACCCATGAATCACCGTCTGCATTAATTAGCTCCTTCAGTTCATTCAATGACCCACCTTCGATCGGTGTTGGCAATGCGAGTAATGATTCTGGTCGGGTGAATCTAACTGGTGGTTCTGCGATAATTCGCCATCCCTGAGCATCGATCTCTACTGCCGACCAGTCGGGTGAACCCAAATCTATGTAAATTTTTCCCTCATGCTCGGCTGTTCTGAGATGGACTTCCCGCACCACCTTCGATCGAACCGCTTTGGCATCCAAAACCCCCAGTACCTCAGCCATTGCATTAGCATTAATGGCTTTTTCTTCGGAATCATAAAATTCACCTGTAAGCCACAATCTGAAAGCTCTTGACCGAATAGAATGCGTTTCTCTGCATCCATCCACTCGAATATCTGCATAGGTTGCCTTGTCACGAGTACAAAAGTATTCAGCAGCAAAAGCCAGCTTTAGAACCCGCTCGGCAATGGTGCCCTTATCTTCCTTCTCTGGTTCATCATTGGCTTCTATCTTCGATTCCAACTTTGTATCAAAGCCGATCGCGGTGAATTCTTCAACAGAAATGATGCTGGCTAAAATCGTCTCTCTGACAACGTGGCGATCGAGAATATCATCAGCCAAATCGCGGCCATCACTGGGTTTTGACCAGCCTTCAATCTCACCGGCCAAGCAGTAACCCTCAATCTGGCTGTTGAAATCCTTGGCAAAATTGGCGATGTACTTAACTCCGACCTGATCACGATCTGGGCAGAGAACCAATCGAGCGCTGGTTAGATCTTGCGCATACTGACCATAAGATTTGTACCCACCAGAGCCGCCGATTGTGGTGGTGGCTGGGATACCGATCGACCACAAAGCATCAGCAGCTTTCTCGCCCTCAACAATAAATATCTGCTGATTTTGGGCGATCGCTTCTTGAACCTCTGCGTAGCGGTAGATTGGGATTTGCTTTTTCAACTCTGGCAGAGTTGAAGGCTTCCAGCACCACTCACCATTGCCAAAAATGGCCTGTGAGAATTTCTTAGCTGTCTCTCCGTCTGGCTTCACCCACGAACTTTTAACCGTTTTGGCTAGCTGGTTTCCGTCTCTGGCTGGGTAGAAGTATTCAGTGGTGGTTTTCCGTTGCCCTTTGCTCCGCTCTGATTTCCAATCGGACTTGCCTTCGAGCTTGTCGATCGCCTTGCGGATGTCTGCGGGTTCGCAACCACCAGTTATGCAGCTTGCGCCCTCGCCATCTTCGTCGATGCCAAATTTATTTTTCTGGCAATTTGGACAGACATAGTAGCCTTTATGCTTAGTCGATACTGTCAAAAAATCTATCTTTTCGCGGTAGTCGTAGCCAGCCATAGTAGATCCCTCCCTGGGATTGATGTGTTTAAGGGGAGCGGGTTATACTGATGGCAGATCAGCGCCAAAAGTATTTTGATTCCGCCCCCACGGAATTAGCCACCAAAACCCACCAGCATTAGTCACTGGTGGGTTTTGGCTATGGTGGCGATCGAGCGAGTAGAACGGCTGAATTAAGCGGGGCATATGTATTTGGCATAGAGTTGAAGTTCGTTTTAACTTATTAGGTCGCCGTCTTTGGTGGTGGCGATTTTTCTTAGGCAGCAGTGCATACAAGAGATTTCGCAAAAGCTTCAATCGCTTTTCTATGCTGTGGGTGGTTTTGATCGCCGTTGCAAGCCACCCAAGATCTCATCAGTTCTCTATTCCAAATAATTCGCGGGTTTTTCGATTGACCTGGGGCGTATTGCCAATGAATACCCTCAGTGATAAGGCCATCTAGGCGAATGCGCCGGTAGGTTGAGCGTGATACGGGGTATTGTTCACCCTGTTGGGCTGTAGTTATCCAGGGATATACAGCCAGGGCTTTTTTGATAGGGGTAACTCTTGTCATAATTTTGTAGCCAGTGGTAATGGCTGAAAGAAAAGATTTTGGGTCGGGTCAGAGGGCTTCTAATCGATGAAATTAGTTTTGCAGAACCTTAAAAAAAATATCTGACCGATCGGGAATCTCAAAAAAGGGCTGAAATCAATACTCAGAGGAAGGTGTAGCCGATATTCCCTTGTCGGAAAGGAAAGTTTTTCTTGCAGAATCAGCATTGATGCACTCTTCTTTCTTGCAAAACCCGCTCACCTTGGGGCTTTTTGTCGTTTCTTCGATACGAAAATTCCAGCAATACAAACACTGGCAAAAGATAGGTCTCGATCCTGTTAACAGTCTTCGTTTCTTTAAATCGTTCCAAGTTTTGGCGTTGATTCCAAACTCAACATTTTTCAAAATTGCGTCAGTTGGATCGATGGTTCGTTCTATTTCCTGTTTCGCCTGTAGTGCATTCGGCAGAATAGAAAATCTTTGTCCAAGCCCGTGTAGTAGAAACATCATTTTTGCCACATCCTTATCATTAGGGTTGGGAACAAATTGTTCATTGAATAAGCTTTCGGTAAAACTTTTATGTTCTCTTGTTCTAGACAATCTAGGCTGTGACGGATGCGGCAATATATTAATGCAGTACTGGATTAGTGTATTGTAATAAGTCCATCGAGCAGCTTGTTGATGGTCTTCTTTGCATAGGTGCCAAACCTTATTTAATAATTTAGATGGGTGGTTTAAATGCAACAGCATTTTCACCGTATCATTGTTGAAACTTTTTAGGGTGTTGATCGATTCATCTGTTACTTGTCCGGGTTTGGCATACATTAATTTCGATATGTAGACAATTAGCTGCAATATGTATCTATTCTTCTCTGGATGTAATTGAGACTGAAGAATTAGCTCATTCACTATGCTTCTCCACGTCGGGTTAACAATATTTTGAACCTTACTTTTTGTCTTTTCGTCAATTTCATACAAATCCAGTAATCGAATTATAGAGCTTGACTTTGGGACGTTAACTAACTCTGTCAAAATTAATTGATTAGGGAATTCAACCAATTCATTAACACCAATGGGAAACAGCATTGTGTTCCAGCCTTTCACGTATTCATTCGATATGGTGAAGTGGGGATCTGTCATAATGAGACCTCATTAATTATTTTTTTTGATTTGTTTGTTCCCGGCCAGCTTTGGTAGAGCTACTGGGTTTTTGTTGGTTCAAGAATAGTGATTATCAGGAATTTTATCAACATTGCAAAATTCCACAAACACCGATTTCTTATCGATCGAACCCGCATAATTCCGGTGCATCACCAAAGGACTATGCCCCGTAGCCTTAGCCACCGCAATATAATTTGCACCCCCAGCAAGGCTATGACTAACTGCTGTCGATCGCGTTTTACCCGGTGGACGGTATCGAACCTCAACATCTTTCAGCACCTTTGCCCAAACTCTTGAACGAAAATTGTCCCGATCGATTGGGCATCCCTTGGGACTGGTAAACACCAAATCTGATGGCTGGTATTGCTTCAATTCCTTCCTGCGTCTAAGCATTGCCGCAACACTGGGAGGAATCGCAACATCTCTAGATTCTTTGGTCTTGGTATTGCCCACCACCCCTTTGCTAATGGCTTCGCAGATATAGACACTGTTAAAATCCTTCGCAACATTAGCCCACCTAATCCCAATCCCTTCGCCTATGCGGCATCCAATCCCCAGCAAGAACGCCACAAAATCGGCATAGTGAGAGAACTCTGGGTTCGATCGAAAACCCGTCAAGATGCTGTTAACTTCGTCCAAATCGAAAGGGTCAAGTTTGTTCTTAGGTTGACGGCCAAATCTGCGCCCCATGTCTTTCCATGGGTTTTCTTCTGCAACGTGGTAACGATCTTTTGCAAATTCCCAACAGCTAGTAAGTAACCAAACTCTCTGTCTGGCTGTATCTGGGCTAATATTCTTATCCCAAATATCGGCTAATTTGCCAGCATTCTGCTTAGTGATCGAGCTGGCTGGTAAGTTCAAATACTTTTCTAATTGGCGTTCGATCGCCCGGTACTTATGCTTTACGGTGGACGGAAGTAAGCTTTCTTCCTTGGCCTGGTACTGGGTGAATTTGGCGAACAACTCCGGTGCTGATATCTCGCTGGCATTACTACCAGTGGAGCGCGGGCGGTATTTCAAAAGAGTTTGATCGTAATGGCCAGTCTGCCAGTCTAGTTCGATCTCGTTCTTGGTGATGCCAGCCATTGATCGACAGGCCGGGGTATCAGACAAACCCAGAGCTAGAGTTCTTTGCTTGGGGTCTTTCCAACGTAAACGCAGACGACCATTGTGATTTTCGATAGTAACTTTCATGCGGGGTAAAAAACGGGGTAAAAGTTGAACCCGATTGAACACCTCTGAACACTTACCAAGAATCCTAATTGAATACAACAAAGCTCCCAAGGAGTAACTAGTACTCTCTGGAAGCCCTTATGTATCTTTCTTTCAGCTTTAAGCGGGAGACGCGACTCGAACGCGCGACATTTACCTTGGCAAGGTAACGCTCTACCACTGAGCTACACCCGCGTTTTTAACGCTTATTGATAATGCCACAGTTCATACCCTCTGTCAACCATTTGCTTTTGAATTCTGAGATCGGCTACTTTGAAAGACAGAAGATCTGGTCACATCTAGGCTACTCATGTTCGATATCTTGATTCTTTCCAACGCCCCGGGTGAAGTTACCACATGGGTGCGGCCAGTTGTTGCCGCCCTGCGTCAGTGTTTTAGCGCCGACCAAGCCAGAATCTCGGTGGTAATGTCACCCTGTCCCAACGCTGGTGGTCGCGAGGCCGAAATTGCTTTGGCTTATCCAGAAGTCGATCGAGCACAAGCTGCCACACACTTTTGGGATTTTTTGCTCTGGGGTAAGACCGCAGAAAACTGGGATTGGCAACCCTCAGGAATCGTGATCTTTCTGGGCGGTGATCAAGTTTTCCCTTTGGCGATCGGGCGGCGGTTGGGTTACAAAACCCTGATTTATGCCGAATGGGAAGCCCGCTGGTTGCCCTGGATCGATCGATTTGCTCTGATGAACGATAGCGCTCTGAAAAAAATCCCTGCCAAATATCTCCCTAAAATCTCGGTGGTGGGCGACCTCATGTTGGAAGCTGGGGCGCAACGGAGAGAATCATCTCGATCGAATTTAATTGGCCTGTTGCCAGGGTCTAAGTCTCAGAAACTGCAAATGGGGCTGCCGTTTATGTTGGCGATCGCTGAGTTATTGCGACAAGCCCAGCCAAAATTGGAATTTGTGATTCCCGTTGCCCCTTCGGTAACAGTGGAATATATTGCCCAGTTTGGCGATCGGCAATCCAACCCAGTGGTCGATCTAGTAGGTGGTACCACTGCTACTTTGCAGCCAGGGAATCCAGCTTATCTAGAGACAGCCCAGGGCATCAAAATATTACTGTACACCGATTTCCCGGCCTACGATCAGCTCAGTGAGTGCTGTTTGTGTTTGACCACGATTGGAGCCAACACTGCCGAGTTAGCTGCCTTGGGAATTCCGATGATTGTACTATTGCCCATCTACCAACTCGATGCCATGCGCAGTTGGGATGGAATTCCGGGGATTTTGGCGAGGTTGCCTGGCATTGGTAGTCCGATCGCCAAGGGCATTAATTGGTTGGCCTTCAAGCAGCTCAGGGGGCGCAAGCTAGCTTGGCCAAATATCTGGGCTGGACGAGAGATCGTCCCAGAATTAGTGGGCAAAATTACCCCGCAGGAAGTGGCTGATCTGGTTTTAGATTATCTCCAGCATCCTGAAAAACTAGCTGAGATTCGTCGTAACCTAGGCGCTGTGCGCGGAGAAGCAGGTGCAGCCCAGAAAATTGTTGAGCTTGTGCAAGAATTAATAGCCCCCTAAAAAAGCCGCCCTAAAAAAGCCGATAGTGGGAACGACCACCATCGGCTTTTGATCTAGCTAATTAGAATTTTTAGCAGCCATGCTCTCTTTGCAACAAACGATTGATCAACATCCGACCATTTTCAGAAACCTGTAACCGCACAAAATCGGGATCTTTGGGCTGCCAAATTACCAGGTACTTAGTGCTACCTTTTTGCCAGGTGTATACTTGTCGCTGGTTGTTCCCCGAGATTTTCACTTTCTGGAGTTCGATCGATTTACTCGTATGGTTATTAGTGCCTCTGTATTTGTAGACCCCATCGTCTAATGACACCAAGACCCCCCAGTCTTTGTCCATAAAAAGTCCCTGCAATTTTTCGGGGGCTTGGGCCACAGCAGCAGGCATTACAGGCAAAATAACAGCGGGCAGGCTAAGGCCAAACATGGCTACCAGAGCGAAAATTTTAGCGTTCATGAGAATGAATTTCAGATGTATACCAAACCTACAAGGTATCGGTGTTAATTCCAGACGAATCAAAAATTTAATTGAAAACTTAATGTAGTTCTGAGGTACTATATCAATCAAGCACTGTTCCATAGCCTTCCACAACTTTCCCGTTGCTGGTTGTGAGGAATGGTGTACATTAGTCCTCTGTTACCCCCCATAAATACCACCGCAAACACCACAATGGCTCAGCAACTAGACCTGTTAGGAGCAGAAGACCGGATCATCCCCACTGCTTTGCACTCGGAAATGCAGCGATCGTACCTAGAGTACGCCATGAGCGTCATTGTGGGCAGAGCCTTGCCAGATGTCCGCGATGGCCTAAAGCCAGTGCATCGGCGGATTTTGTTTGCCATGCACGAGTTGGGACTGACTCCCGATCGACCCTTCCGTAAATGTGCCAGGGTAGTCGGAGATGTGCTGGGTAAATATCACCCCCATGGCGACCAGTCGGTCTATGATGCACTGGTGCGGTTGGTACAAGACTTTTCTTCGCGCTATCCGTTGCTGGGTGGCCATGGAAACTTTGGTTCGATCGACAACGATCCACCAGCGGCAATGCGCTACACCGAAACTCGCCTATCTGGTCTGGGCTATGAGGCAGTGTTGGGGGAGATCAACAGCGATATCGTAGACTTTATTGGTAACTTCGATAACTCTCAGCAAGAACCCACTGTTTTGCCAGCAGAGTTTCCGGTACTACTGGTCAATGGCTGCTCGGGGATTGCAGTAGGGATGGCCACTAATATTCCGCCCCACAACTTGGGTGAAATTATTGATGGGACGATCGCCTTAATTGATAACCCCAACCTGCCGGATCATGAGCTTTGGACAATTATTCCGGGGCCAGACTTTCCGACTGGCGGCGAAATTATTGGCAATGAAAGCATTGTGGAAGCCTACCGAACTGGCCGAGGCATTATTCCCGTGCGGGGCATTTATCATATCGAAGAAGCGGCTCAGCAAGCTAAACCCACCAAGCCAGGTAAAGGGCGCAAGCGCCGCGATTCATTAGTTATTACCGAGTTGCCGTTCCAAGTTAACAAAGCAGGCTGGATTGAGCGAATCGCCGAGTTGGTGAACGGCGGCAAAATGGATGGGATTGCTGATCTGCGCGATGAAAGCGATCGAGATGGCATGAGAGTGGTCATTGAGCTTAAACGAGATAGCAACTACGAAAAAGTTGTGCAGAGTCTGTACAAACAAACTGCTTTTCAGAGCAACTTTGGGGCAATTTTTCTGGCGATCGTCGATGGTTTGCCCAAGCAGCTTAGCCTGCGCGAAGCCCTACAAGAATTCTTGAAATTCCGGGAAGCAACCCTCACTCGTCAATACAGTAAAGAATTAGAAGACTTTGAGCAGCGCGCCCATATTGTCACTGGTCTGACGATTTCGCTAGATAACCTGGATGAAACGATCGAGATTCTGCGCAATGCCCCCGATGGTAGTACGGCCAAAATGCACATGGTAGAGCGTTTGGCTCTCAGCGAATCTCAAGCCGATGCGATTTTGGCCATGCCCATGCGTCGCTTGACTGGCATGGAGCGCCAGCATCTGGCGAATGAATTAGCCGAGCTACAGGGCAAAATTGCTGGGCTGCAAAAACTGCTGCAAGATCGGCGGGAGCTGCTCAAATCAATGAAAAAAGATCTGCGGGCATTGCGGAAAAAACACTCCGACCCCAGACGCACCAGAATTATCGATGCCAAACCCATTTTACCGACTCCTCCAGCTCCGCCCAAAGTACCGAAGCCACCAATAGTTGAGTCAATAGCACCGTTGGTATCAGTGGAAAGCGAAGCAGCAGTCTATGACACCAGTATTCCGGTTGATGCCAACGAAATTCCTGAGTTATTTCCCGCTGATGATCTGCCATCGACAGAAATCCCCACAGCTCTAGAAATTCCGCCTGTGGCACCCGCGACACCCACTCGGACTTCGGTACTGCCTCCCAGACCCCCGGCCAAAGAAATTGCCAAACAAGTCGCCGCCGCGCGTTCTCAGCAGATCTCTTTGATGATCACGCCGCCAGAACCACCACAGTTGGTAGAAATTGAGTTTACTCGTAGTGGCTTGGTACGAAGATTTAGCAGCGAAAATCAGCGATTATCTAGCACTAGCGAGTTGGTAACTAGTCGTCGATCGATCATGAGTGATCAAGAAATTGTGGTGATCAGCAATAATGCTAAGGCTCATTTGGTTAAGGTCGATCGATTACCCCATGTGAATGATAGTAGACAACTGGGGGAATCACTAAGCTCAATTATTCCCGGCTTAGATGGTGCGAAAATAATTAAAGACCTAGCTTTTCCGACGATCGATCCTCATGACTCCAAAGCGCTGATTACTAATGCTCTGCTGTTGGTGACTGCCCAAGGTCGGGTGAAGCGGTTGTCTCTGGCGGAGTTGACGGCTAGCAGTGCGCGCGGTATTTCGTTAATTAAGCTGAAAGATGGCGATCGATTACTGTTTGCGGTACCGATCGATGGCAACGCCAAAGAACTAGTGATTGCGACTTCCATGGGCAGGCTAGTCAGGTTAACGATTTCTCAAGACCAATTGCCAGTGCAAGGACGGCCATCGCAAGGGGTGCAAGGGTTGCGAGTGGGTAGCAAAGAGCAGTTGGTGAATGCTTTGGCGGTGCAGAGCAGCGATCAACTGGTGTTGTTGACTAGTTTGGGCTGTAGTAAACGTATCCCGATCCTGGCGCTTAGAGCGGTGCCAGTCGGCAGTATTGGAGATCAGGCGGTGCGCTTTGGTGGACGCACGGAATATTTGACGGGGATGCTGCTGGCTCAAGCTGGTCGAGAGGTGACGGTGATTACCGATCGGTCACGGCTGCTAAAAATGGCTGTGGATAATTCACCGCTGTTGAACAAAGAAGGGGCTGGCGATCGGTTGATTGACCTAGAACCAGAGGAGCAATCGATCGGGATGAGCTATGATTGCTGATGTTTTACCAGGCAGGCTAGTAACAGAAAGTGTCAAAATAAAAAATGAGCTATGGCATTGAACCAGACGAGTGCTTCTACCTGTACGAAACTTACGCCGAGATATTCGAGCTTTGATTTAGAGTATTTATCGGTTGATCTGACTTGGTGAAATCATCTAAAATGGTGAACTCACCTCACTTTGGGCAACTTTCATGGCACGAGATCTGCGCGCATTCCTTAAAATATTGCAAGAACGTGGCCAGCTCAGAACGATCGATACCCCAGTAGATGGCGACTTAGAAATTGCCGAAATCTCCAACCGGATGCTGCAATGCGCTGGGCCTGGACTATTATTTACCAACGTTAAAGGCTCCCCCTACCCTGTAGCCGTCAACATCATGGGCACCGTGGAGCGGATCTGTTGGGCTATGGGTATGGAGAAACCCGAGGAACTCGAAGATCTTGGCCGCAAATTGGCATTATTACAACAGCCCAAGCCTCCCAAGAAAATTGGACAGGCGATCGATTTTGGCAAAGTTTTATTTGATGTAGTCAAAGCCAAACCCAGTCGTGATTTCTTCCCCCCTTGTCAGCAAGTAGTTATCCAGGGCGACGAAGTAGATCTGCACAAAATCCCGATGATTCGCCCCTATACCAACGATGCAGGCAAAATCATTACCTTGGGATTGGTGATCACCAAAGATTGCGAAACCGGCACCCCCAACGTAGGCGTATACCGACTACAGCTACAATCCAAAAACACCATGACCGTGCAGTGGCTCTCGATCAGAGGTGGCGCTGGGCATTTGCGGAAGGCTGCCGAACGGGGCAAGAAACTAGAAATCGCGATCGCTCTTGGTGTTCATCCCTTGATTATTATGGCTGCTGCCACCCCGATTCCGGTGGATCTCTCGGAGTGGTTATTTGCCGGTATCTATGGTGGTGCCGGAGTTAAGCTAGCCAAATGTCGGACGATCGATTTGGAAGTCCCTGCTGATTCGGAGTTTGTCTTAGAAGGCACTATTACTCCTGGAGAAGAGGCGATCGATGGCCCTTTTGGCGACCACATGGGTTACTACAACCAATCTAAAGAAGGCCCAGTCATTCATTTTAATTGCATCACCCATCGCCGCGACCCGATTTATTTAACTACATTTAGCGGTCGGCCTCCCAAAGAAGAAGCAATGATGGCGATCGCCCTCAACCGCATCTACACGCCAATTCTGCGCCAACAGGTGCCCGAGATTGTGGATTTCTTTTTACCGATGGAAGCTTTGAGCTACAAGGCAGCGATTATTTCGATCAAAAAAGCCTATCCCGGTCAAGCCCGTCGTGCTGCGCTGGCTTTTTGGAGTGCTTTGCCCCAATTTACTTACACCAAGTTTGTGATTGTAGTTGATCAAGATATCAACATCCGTGATCCGCGTCAGGTGGTGTGGGCGCTGAGTTCCAAGGTCGATCCCCAGCGAGACGTATTTATTATTGCCGATACCCCCTTTGATAAATTGGATTTTGCAACTCCCAAGATCGGTTTAGGTAGTCGGATGGGTGTGGATGCCACTACTAAGGTGTATCCAGAGACCGAGGCGGAATGGGGTGCGCCGTTAGAGTCTGATCCGGATGTGGCCAAAATGGTCGATCGAAAGTGGCAAGAATATGGACTCAGTGATATCAACTTAGATGAAGTTAACGCTAATCTCTTTGGCTACGATATGTAGGTAGTTACTGATTTATTAGATCCCGTCAGACGGTACATCATCAATAATCCCCAGAATTGGGATAAATCGTCAACGTGGAGGCGGGTTTATCCATCCTCCACGCAAAAAAATGCAATTCCCAAATAAAAACCCGCCCACCACCACCGCAATCGATCGCATCGTCACCATTCATATATCCCAATCGATCGACATCCAATTTTATCCATCATGATTGGGGATCGATCGACCTACCCCAACGTGATTGATTGGCGATCGATTTTGGCTGGGGTGGGCGGGTTTTTATTTGATGTTTGGGGCGGGGAAATGGTTTTTGGATAAACCCGCCCCTACGGATGGATTGGGTTTATCCGTTTTTTTGATCGATCAACCATTTTTCATGGCGTTGATCAATTCGGCGGCTACTTCGGGGCGGGAAAACTCCGGGGGTGGTAATTCGCCTTGGCGCAACAAATCGCGGACTTTGGTGCCCGATAAATGGACCCGGTGTTCGGGGGTGCTGGGGCTGGTTTTGGTAGTGGCCAACGATTTGGTGACGGTGCAATAGAAGGCGTGCTCGAAGTTCATGGGCACAATACCCAATTCGCCTGCTGCAAACTCATTGAAAATATGTTGGGCATCGTAGGTGCCATAGTAGTCACCAACTCCGGCATGGTCACGACCGACAATAAAGTGGGTGCAACCATAGTTTTTGCGAATAAGGGCGTGGAAAATGGCTTCGCGAGGGCCAGCATAGCGCATGGCGGCGGGGTTGATGCCCAAGATTACTCGATCGAGAGGATAGTAATGCTGCAAAATAATTTCGTAGCAGCGCATCCGCACATCTGCTGGAATATCATCTTCTTTGGTCGCTCCTACTAAAGGATGTAAGAACAAACCATCTACTGTTTCCATGGCGCATTTTTGAATGTATTCGTGGGCGCGATGAATGGGGTTACGGGTTTGGAAGCCCACGATCGTCTTCCAGCCTTTATCTTGGAACATTTTCCGAGATACTACTGGGTCTAGTTGATAGGTGGGGAACAGGGGATGAGCTTCGCGTTCTAGTAACCAAATTGGCCCTGCCAAGTTCACGTCGCCTTGGTCGTAGACTACTTTCACACCGGGATGCTTGGCATCTTCAGTGAGGTATACCTGGATAGCTTCGTGTTTTTTGTCGTAACTATATTTTTCGGTGAGTTCCAATACTGCGATAAATTTACCAGTAGGATCGTCCAAGCGGATCAAACTACCGACAGTCAAAGGTTCTGCTACGCTGCTGGAGACAGAAAGAGTGATGGGGATTGACCAGGGTAAACCGTTGGCCATCCGCATGGTATCTACGACCGGCTGATAGTCGGCTTGGGTCATAAAGCCAGTCAAGGGACTGAAGGCACCGATCGCAATCATGACTAAATCTGAGCAAGCCCGTTCATCTAAAGTAACCCGAGGTAAAGATTCAGCCTTACTAAGCAACTCAGCTTTTTGGCTAACCGAGGCAATCCGATTAATTAATTCGCCACCATGGGGGGCAATATTAGTATGTTGAATCAAAATAACTCCTTAATATTTTTGTTGAATAAAGTTGTGATTAATAGCTAGTAAGTAGCTACAAAATCTATTGTAGGGTGGGCACTGCCCACGACCTAGATTCCAGGTGATGTCAGCAGATCTTCTCGATCGCCATACCACTCATAAAATCTACAGTTCTTTGATTACAATTTTGTCGCCTTGCAGTTCACCGACTAACACTAAATCGGTCACACCCACGAATAGGCCGTTTTCCAAGACCCCAGGGATATTGTTCAAAGTCTTTTCTAATTCAGCCGGATTATCGATCGAACTAAATTTTACGTCAATCACTAAGTTTCCTTGATCGGTGACAACCGGGCCAGCTTTGCGAATACCCATGCGCAGTTCTGGCACACCACCGAGCTTGGCGATCGCCCGCATCACCGGGGTAACGGCCATTGGTATCACCTCCACTGGTAACAGGAAGGTAGAACCGAGCTTATCGACCATTTTGCTGCTATCTACGACTACGATGAACTGTTCAGCCAAAGAGTCAATGACTTTTTCTTGGGTGTGGGCAGCGCCGCCGCCTTTGATCAGGTTTTTGTGGGGGTCTACTTCATCGGCTCCATCGATCGCGATGTGAATCACTTCGGCTTCATCTAGGGTGGTCAAAGGAATGCCGAATTTCTTGGCCAAGACAGTGGCTTGGAAAGAAGTGGGGATGCCTTTGACATTGGTGAGTTCGCCAGAGGCGAGGCGTTTGCCGATGAATTCGATCGCGAAGGCGGTGGTGGAACCGGTGCCTAAGCCAACGACGGTGTTGGATTGAACGCGGGCAGCAGCGGCTTTACCCACTTCTTGCTTCATTAGGTCTTGGGGAGAAGTCATCTTTCAGTTAGCTTAAAATTACTTAATCTTAAGATTACCAGAATGCCTGGGGGTCAAGCTGAGATGAATTGAAAACAGGCTGGCAGAAAAAACTTCTACCAGCCTGTGTGTAAAAAATTAGATTCCGAGGTGACTAGCAGCCAGACTCATAGCCCAACGAGATGCTGGTGATTTTGCCCTGTTTGTTGGTTTCCATTAAAAAGAAATTCTCAACGGATACCAAATTTCCATCTTCACCAACTTTTTTCAGAGAAGGGTCGGCTGCTTGAGCTTTTTTGATCGAATCACCTATCCGAATGCCTTTGTTGGTACGGAATAGTCGATCGGTTGTTTTGACAGATTTAACACCAATCTTGCCTTGGTACTCACTTAGTTCTACTTCTGAATTTTTATAGGTGTAGTAAATATAAGTAGCTGCTGGTTCTCCACATTGCTCAAGTCTGAGCCGTTCACGTTTCAGTGGTTTACCCATAATTTTATATACCTGTCGCTCCGACATTTCAAACTTTATCCCTCCGAGTGATGAAGTTTTACGGTAAGAATCGGTAGATTCTGATTGCAGCATTGCCGTTTGGTGAGGCGCGGCATAAACAGGACTAACAGAAGCAACGGAAAGAGCGATGCAGAAAGAAGCAAGTAGTCGCTGAAACATATATGAGACAAAGGATTGAAGTCAATAATAGAGATAGATACATTATTATTTGCTAAGTTCCCTCATCAAGTAAGGTATTTTTTTCATCGTCGCAGCTAGGTTTAGACTTTACCCATTTTACTAGCAATAAAAATTATGTAAATCCCTTTCTGATCGAAAGAAACCAAGCTAGAATGGGAAATATAAAGAAAATATTAAATTTTCTTTGGTCGTCAGAGTAAAGCCTGAAACCTAATCTCTACATGTGTTATCAGCTTTCTCCCTCACCCGCACTGCTTTCCAGGTAGCTCATGAATTTACTCGAATCGATCGCCCCCTTCGATGGCTACGCCACCGCCTTTGCCCAAGATATATTGGGTTGGTTGGGCATGAGCGTCACAGTCCAAAATTCCGAACGTCTGCCCCAAAATGGCCCCCTGCTAATAGTTTGCAACCATCGCAGCTTTCTTGATCCCTTTCTACTCACCAGCTTTTTAAATACCCCGATCAACTTCGTCTGCCATCGCTACATGGGCAATGTCCCTGTTTTGCGAGAAGTCTTGCAAACCTGCGGGGGCTTCCCGCTGAATGATAATGACTGGTATCCAGAGCTACTCCAGCATTCTACCCATTTACTAGATCGAGGTAAAACCATCGGTATTTTCCCGGAAGGTGCAGCGCCCATGATTGATACTCCCGCCCCCACGGGGGTACGGGCTTTTTATCGGGGCTTTGCCCACCTGGCCTTGCAAGCCCAAGCCGCTAACTTACAAATTTTGCCCGTGGCCATCTCTTCTCATTCTGAAAAACAGTGGCCAGCAGTGCCCCTGAGTCTGCTGCATCAGATAGATCCCCTCGAACCTCTGTTTAAACAAGAAGGCTGGCATCCGGCGGTGTTATATCAAGAGGTCTCAATCCGTATTGGGAAACCCCTACCAGTCGAGCCATATCGTCAGCAATACTATGGTCGTCAAGCCAGTAAAGTGGTAAGAGATCTGACCGCCACTTTATCAGCACAAGTCTCTGAACTACTTGCAGCTTAACCTATGTCCCCTCTCAGCTTTTGGCAGCCGCGTCCTGCCCAGCCCAATTTACCGCTATTTATTTTTTTTCCGGGCATGGACGGGACAGGTAAGTTACTACACAAACAAATTGATGGTTTGGCGCTGAAGTTTGATATTCGCTGTATGACGATCGACAGCAATGATCGCACCGATTGGGCGGGTTTGGTAGACAAATCGCTGACTTTGATTGATCAAGAATTAGTCGCAGGGCAAGAGCTATACCTGTGCGGTGAATCTTTTGGTGCTTGTTTGGCCATGCAGGTCGCAGGCCAATTTGCCAATGGCAACGCTATGCGAACGGAAACTAAAGTGGCCAAACTGGTGCTAATTAACCCCGCTTCTTCGTTTATGCGGTTGCCTTGGTTAGCCTGGAGCAGCGCGCTTTCGGGGCTGTTGCCGGATGTGCTGTATCCCACATCGGCTAAGATTTTGGTGAATTTTTTGATCGCAACCGATCGAGTAGCACATTCTGAGCGTCAAAGTTTGGTTGATGCCATGCTATCGGTACATCCTCAGGCAGCGGCTTGGCGCTTGAACTTGCTGCGGCGGTTTCAGGTGCATTCTATTATCTCAGATATTATCGATATTCCGGTGTTGCTAATTGCGGGAGAACTCGATCAACTGCTACCATCACTATTAGAGGTAAAGATCTTACAGCGTCTGTTACCCAAGTCAAAAACTACGCTGTTGCCTAGTAGCGGTCATGCTTGTTTGCTAGAAAAAGATATTCATTTGGCGGACTTACTTTAAGTTCAACTAATCAGTACTTATGGCTAAAATTAATCTGCTTGATACTCGCACTACCGGCTTTGGTGAATTGATTGGTAATGGCAAGATTTACAGAGTCCCAATTTTTCAACGTGATTATTCTTGGGATGAAGAAAATTGGGAAGATCTTTGGCAAGATATTCTAATCCTCAGCAGCAACCCTAATTCTAGTCATTACCTGGGGGCAATTGTTCTACAAAAATCCAGTTCTTCAGATAAAGAATTTACAATTATTGATGGGCAACAACGTTTGGCAACATTGAGCATCATTACTGTTGCAATTATTGAAAAAATCAGTAAAATAGCAAATGAAGAAGAAAAATCAGCCAATCAGGAACGACAAGAGATTCTCCGACGTACTTTTTTGAGTGATAGAGATCCGCGTTCTTTGCGATATTCTAGTAAACTTCTTCTTAATGAAAATAATAACGATTTCTATCAAAGCAATCTAATTAATCTTAAAGACCCTATTAATTCTCGCTCTCTGCCAAAATCTAATCAATTACTTTGGCAGGCTTTTCAATATTTTTCAAAACAGCTCAAAGAACTGCAAGTGCAAGGAATGCTCCAAAACGGTGAGGAACTAACTGAGTTCCTGACAAATATTATTGCTCAGAGGTTACTTTTTATTCAAATTAATGTTGAGGATGAGCTGAATGCCTACACAGTGTTTGAGACATTAAATGCCAGAGGGATAGAGCTAAGTTCTACTGATCTACTTAAAAACTATTTGTTTTCGCTTTTCCAAGGACCAGATGATTTACAAGAAGCTCAAAGGCAATGGAGAAGAATTACTAACACCGTTCAAATGGAAGAATTCCCAAATTTCCTTCGCTATTACCTGAGTTTCAAGCAAGTTAGAGTGAGACGTGAAAGATTGTTTAAAATTGTTCGTGAATCAGTCAAGAATCGTGAGCAAGCATTTGAATTACTTGACCAACTAGAAAAATACAGTAGTCTTTTTGTTGCCCTCGGCAATTCTAATGATGAATTTTGGCGAGACATTCCAAACAACAAACCTTTTATTCAAGAACTTGAATTGTTTCAGGTAGAACAAGCTTATCCAACTTTGTTCGCTGCATATTATACATTTCGCCCGGAAGACTTTACCCGTTTACTGAAACTAGTTTGTATCATTTCATTTAGATATACCATTGTAAGTAGTCTTAATCCAAGTGAATTAGAGACGATTTATAGTAGAGTAGCAATTGCAATTGGAAATAGTGAAATCACTAAGCCTCACCAAGTTTTCGACTATTTACGTACCGTTTATGTTGCAGATGAAAAGTTTGCGCAAGACTTTTCTTTTCTTGCTATTCCTACCAAAGGTCAAAAGAAAAAAATAGTGCGCTATATTCTATGGAAGCTGGAATTAGACGCATCAAATATGGATGTTAACGAAGATAGTTTTACTATTGAACATATTCTACCTGAATCACCGAGTCTAGCTTGGCGACAAAATCTCAGCGATGTTCAAACAGAAGAAATGGTATACCGAATTGGGAATCTAACTCCTTTAGAACCCAATACAAATCGTCAGATAGGTAATGAGCTATATCCAGTCAAAAAAGATGCCTATGAAAAAAGTGGATTTAAACTGACTCAAGGAATTATGGCTGAAGAATGGACTCAAAGCACATTAGCTAGACGGCAAGAATATTTAGCAAAGCGTGCTGTTCATATTTGGAAATCAGACTTTTCTGCATAGAGATGGCAGAATTACGATACAAACAGTACCACTGTTGATTGAGCTGGTGATATCAATTCTCCCCTGATGTAAGTCTACGCATTTTTTGACTACTACTAATCCCAAACCAGTACCAGGGATAGTATGGGCATTCTTGCCTCGATAGAATGGTTCAAATAACTGCTGTCGATCGACCTCTGTAATGCCAATGCCTTGATCAGTTACTTGGAATAACACTTGATCGAACTGAAACTCTAGTTTCAGATGCACCATTTCACCACCAGGTGAATATTTAATGGCATTAGATAGTAAATTAGATAAGATCGATCGCACCAATTTTTCATCTAAACAACAGGGTATGGGCTTGCCCATACAAGTAAAAGTAAGTAGATTAGTTTTACCAGAATTTAAGTGCATTTCCTCTATTAATTGCTGGCAGAGATTGTTTAATTCCAATGGTTGTGGATTAAAAGCCAATTCCTTCGCCTCCGCCCGATTAATCGTCAAAATGTCGTCTAATAACTGCACCATATTTCTGACAGCATCTTGAATGCGATGCAGATTGCGCAAGCGCTTGGCGGTGTTTTCCCAATCAGTCTGAGAGTTCTCTAGCAACTGCGCTGCGGCTAAGGCTGTACTGAGCGGAGTGCGAAATTCGTGGGAGGCCATCGAGAAAAATCTGGCTTTGAGGGTGCTCAGTTCTTTTTCCCGTTCTAAAGCTAACCGATCGGTCTCACTTTTCCGCAGAGCTTGCTCGGCTTGGCGGCGACTAGTGGTATCGCGCTGAATGGCGATCCAGTGGGTATACCAACCATCTTTATCGGCCACAGGCACAATGCTAAGTTCATTCCAAAATTCTGAGCCATCTTTGCGATAGTTAATTACCTCTACGGTGACTGCTTCCCAGCGGGCCAAAGCCGATCGAATCCTGGCCAGCTCGGCTTGATCGGTCTTATCACCCTGTAAAATGCGGGGGGTTTTGCCTAAGACTTCTTCGGGACTGTAGCCTGTAATTTTGCTAAAAGCTTCGTTCACATACAAAATCTGTGGCCCGAGGTTATCGATCGGCTCTGCCGCCGTTATTACCACTGCATCGTTGGTATTTACCACTACAGATTGCAATAATCTGACCTGTTCTGCTTGTTGCTTCTGAGCGGTGATATCGGCAATGACCGCTACCAAGCCATCGATCTGTCCTTCGCTATTTTGTAGTGGTGCTGCGGAAAAAATAATATCGATCGGGGTGCCATCTTTTTTGTGACGACGCAATTCCACCCGATGATAAGTAGTCCCAATCATTACATTGTTCCTCAAGGTGGAATAGTCTTCTAATGGTTCATCAAGGGCAATTGGATTGGGCTGATTGATTACTTCTGCTTCTGTCCAGCCAAACATCTGCTCTGCCGCCGGATTCCAAATCTTAATTAACCCCTCTCGATCAAGAGTAAAAATAGCCCGAGGTGAAGCCGTAATCAGGGTTTGCAGGGTGTGATTGGTATGGCGCAGCTTGATTTCGGTGCGCTGTCGTTCACTGATTTCGTCCCGGAGAGCCAGGTTGAGGGTAGCTAGTTCGGCGGTGCGTTGTTGCACCCGTTGCTCTAGTTGGTTATTTAAGTCTTGCAGTTGCTGATGCAGCTCAGATTGTTGAATGGCGATCGCTACCTGGGTGGCCAACTGCTGCATCAACTCTACTTCCCAAGCTTCCCAAGTGCGCGGTCGATTGCATTGATGAGCAATCAATAGTCCCCAAAGATATGGTGGTGAGCCGGGTAGCTGGCGATTTTCTTGAATAATTGGCACCACTAATTTGGCCTGCACCCCAAATTGGCGGACAAAATCTGCTAAGCAAGATTCCACATCAGCTTGCTCTACATTAGTGATCATTCGGGTTTTGCCCAAAGAATAAGCTCGATGATATTGTGCGGGAAAAACTTCTTCCGGAAAAGCCGAACCCAAAATCGATCGATAAGCCGGTAAAACACTTTCATTGATTGCCCGACCAGTGCCATCTTGACAGATCTGGTAAATTAATACTCGATCAGCCTTCAAAAATTGTTGTACCTCAGTTACAGTAGTCGCCAAGACTTTTTCTAAGTCTAAAGATTGGCGAATGTGTTGAGCAATTTGGGTGATTAGCCGTTCTCGGTTAGTCTGTTGTCTTAACAATTCTTCGGTCTGACGGCGCAGAGTGACTTCTTGGGAAAAATAGAAATAACTGACCAATAAAAAAAGTAGGCCAATACCAATCTCGATGAATCCTAGATTAGTCATAGCCCACCTGATTTTTTAGGGAAATTATTTCTCCAAGAAATTATAAGCCAAGCAACATGGCTGCAAACAATAATCCAATCACAGCCGCGCCACCAAAGGTAATAACTTTGCCAACTTGACCCAAAATTGCTGGGGGTGTTTTTTGCCAAGCCCATAGGGTGTAGTCTATCCGTGAAGCACCCTGGCCTCCCTTCCAAGTTTGAGTTGGAATGTTTGCCAGATGATATTCATCATAGCGAGCCATTTGAGTAAATGGTTTTTGGCCGATCGACTGTGATGCTAAAACCCGTCGCCGTTGGTAGGGAACTGTACTGAAGCCAAAATTGCTGAGGTATTCTTCACTGTTAATTAATGCTGTAATAAAACCATTCAAGCCTTTGGTGGCGAGCACAATTGACCAGGCCATTTTTTCTCGATCGTTGTAAACTTCGCGACCCAAGATGCGTTGAATACAAATTTGGACAAAGCGATAATTATTGTTGCAATCATATACCAACCGCCGAAATGAATCTGACAATACCAGGCCACGCATGAAATCTTGAACGGTGATTTGGCCAGATCGCAGTTGAGATTCCAAAAAAGTTTGTCGATGACTAGAGAGCATTTGCTGCTCGTTGTAAACCTGACGATATGCTGAGTGAATCAAATCATCCATTTCTCCTAGCGAAAGCAGATGCTCGGTGTTATGAATTCGGGGCTGCTCATCACCAAAGACTTCAAAACTGACAACTCGCTGATTTTGCGAAGAGGGTATATAACTCAAAGGAGCAAGGGACATAATATCTCCGTAATACTAAAAAAATAAAAATCTTGTGATTTAGCTTAGTTTTATCTGGCAGAATGTCTTAGCCATTTTCTATGGACTATTCCACACCCTCTCATATAGAAGTAATCAAACTGGTAAGAAAAGAGTAAAAAAATCGGAAAGGAAACCTCAAATTAACAATTATTTATGATTTTTGATATTTATCCAGATAAATTGATCGCTTTTTATGATAAGAAGATTTGCAATTACCAGAAAATGGCTGAAAAGTGCTTAAAATACGGTAGTAACAGCGCTATCCCTACCTATCATGAAGATTCTTTTAGTTGAAGATGATCTGCGCCTTGCAGAAACCTTGGCAGAAGCTTTGACTGACCAAAGGTATGTGGTTGATATTGTTACTGATGGGGAAGCTGGGTGGCAGCAAGCTAAGTCTCTGAGCTACGATTTATTGCTGCTAGATGTAATGTTACCAGAACTTGATGGTATTGCTCTTTGTCAGCGGTTGCGATCGCATGGCCATAAAATGCCAGTGCTGATGCTTACAGCCTGCGACACGGTAAATGATGAAATTAATGGGCTGGATGCTGGTGCCGATGATTATGTGGTAAAACCCGTAGATCTGCAAAAGCTGTTTGCCCGCATCCGAGCATTGTTGCGGCGGGGCAGTACCACAGTTCCCCCGATTTTAGAATGGGCAGAGATTCGCCTGAATCCCAGCACTTATGAAGTTACTTATCAAGAAACACTGCTGCATTTGACTCCCAAGGAATATGGCTTACTGGAGCTGCTTTTGCGCAATGGTCGGCGGGTGCTTAGCCGCAGTGTGATGCTCGATCATGTTTGGTCTTTGGAGTCGCCGCCCGAAGAGCACACTGTCAAAGTTCACATCCGCAGTCTGCGCCAAAAGCTCAAAGCTGCGGGGGCTACAGAGGATTTAATTGAGACAGTCCATAGCATCGGCTATCGACTGAAGGAAGCTAAAAATCATCATTCCTATGCCTAGTATTGATCGCTATTCAGAATTAGTTGATTACCTCCCGATCAATGTCATCCAAGAAATTTATCGGCTGGCGATCGAGCAATATCCCCGCGAATGCTGCGGCTTAATCTTAAAACAAGGCATCCGTGCCTGCCCAAACATCCAAGATCAACTGCATCAAATAGATCCCATCGACTATCCCAGGAATTCCACCACAGCCTTCGCCTTTTCTGCTTCAGACAGCCTATTTTTGAGCAGAAACATTGACACCGAAAATCCGGTGAAAATTATCTATCACTCTCATCCAGATGTAGGCGCATATTTTAGCGACACCGATAAAGCCAATGCTCTGTATGAAGGCCGACCAATCTACCCAGTTGATCATTTAGTAATCGACGTGCAAAGCCATGGCGTGATTTGTTCCAAGATTTTTAGATTCATCGAAACCGAATACACTCTAATAGCTATTTTACCTGGCAGTAAGATTTTTGATTATCACCTTCGCTAAAACTCGATCAATCCAGCCTGTATTAGAATCTGGCGTTCCTCAACTCTATCACTACGATTGAGCTGTAGCAAACTAGTAGTGACTCGACCACTAGCCGTTAAAGGTACAAATTCACCTCCACTCGGACGAAAATTTTCAGACCATATATTTTTGCGCGGATGATATAGAGCAACAATTTCTTCGGTTTCTGGGTCGATCGAAGCAAGATCACTTCCCTTGTACTTATTGCACGCAGCACAGGATAGCGCTAAATTTTCTGACTCAGTGCGCCCACCATGCTTCTCGGCAATAATATGGTCAATTTCGTGAGAAGTGAAAGTAGCTACATCAGGGATCAGACAATACTCACAGCAACCTTGCGCTCGTTCATAGACCTGCCTGCGCAAAGCAATAGGAATATAGGTTTTACTCATCCTACCTGTGATTCCTTCAGCTTTAAAAAGGCTTTAGCTTTAGCCATTCTGACAATATGCTCAATGTACTCATAGCCTTGCCACAACTGCTCCTCCTCCAGCGTTAAACCTTCCGTTCTATTCTTTTCTAACAAAGCACTAATTCGAGATTGCAAAGATTCAGAAGGTCGCAAAGCAATTATTTCTTCCGCAGTAGGGAGTCCAGCCAAAAACTCCAAGACCTCAGCCATCCCAGAAAAACCTTCTTGATCGATCGCCTGAAACTCTCGCAACCCCAACTTTAGAATTTGGGGTAACTTGTCTCCAAATGGCCGAAGCTGACTAGCAACTTCATCTGGTAAGTCAAATACAACTTGCATAAATTTGGGATTTCAATAGCCACATAATAACATCCACAGAAAAAAGAAACACTCCTTGATCACCTGCTCTAAGATAGATGCAGCGCCTTTTATTTGCAGCAAATCTCTATGGCCTTTGGTACCGATCTCGCCCTGCTCATTCGCGCCCGCTACTCGCTGATCTACGTACCGACGATCGAAGAAGAGCGCGTGGAAAAATCGATCGAGCAAGTGGCTAAACAGTTAGAAAACCGCCCAGTATATATCTGGGACTTTGTAGATGGCTACCAAGGCAACCCCAACGATCGAGGCTTCGGCAAACGGAATCCTCTGCAAGCCCTAGAATTTATTGATAAACTGGCACCGAACGACCCCGGAATTTTTATTCTGCGGGATTATCATCGCTTCTTAGAAGACGTATCGGTTGCCCGTAAACTGCGTAATCTGGGGCGCAAATTTAAAGCTGAACCCAAAAACATCGTGATCTTGGCACCTCAAATCAGCATCCCCAACGACCTGAGCGAAGCCATCACCATTTTAGAATTTCCCCTGCCCAACGCCGCCGAGATTCGCAGCGAAATTGAACGCCTTATACAAGCCACCAATCAAAACCTCGCAACTGCGGCAATCGATGACCTAGTGCGCGCCAGCCAGGGTTTATCGCTCGATCGGGTTCGCCGAGTACTGGGAAGAGCGATTGCCAGCCATCAATCGATCGAACCCACCGATGTGGAATCGATCTTAGAAGAAAAGCGTCAAACCATCCGCCAAACTCAAATCTTAGACTTCTACCCCACCAGTGCTCAAATGGAAGACATTGGGGGCTTAGATAACCTCAAAGAATGGTTAGTGCGCCGGGGTGGCTCTTTCTCGGAGAAAGCCCGCCAATATGGCCTTCCTCATCCTCGGGGCCTCTTACTCGTCGGCATTCAGGGCACCGGCAAATCTTTGACTGCTAAGGCGATCGCCCACCATTGGCACTTACCGCTGCTCAGACTAGATGTGGGCAGACTATTTGCCGGACTCGTGGGCGAATCAGAATCCCGCACCCGCCAAATGATCCAACTGGCCGAAGCCCTATCGCCCTGCATTCTGTGGATTGATGAAATAGATAAAGCCTTTGGGGGCTTAGATAGCAGAGGTGACGCGGGCACCACCAATCGGGTCTTTAGCACCGTTGTTACCTGGCTGGCCGAGAAAACCTCTGCGGTGTTTGTGGTGGCCACTGCCAACAATGTTCAAGCCCTGCCTCCAGAAATTCTGCGCAAAGGGCGGTTTGATGAAATCTTTTTTGTGGGTTTGCCCAGTCAAACCGAGCGGAAATCGATCTTTGCTGTCCATTTGCAAAAAGTGCGGGCACAGAACCTCCGCGACTTTGACCTCGATCGATTAGCTGCCGAAACCCCCAGCTTTTCGGGTGCTGAGATTGAACAAATTTTAGTAGAAGCCATGCACATTGGCTTTAGTCAGAACCGAGACTTTACCACAAATGATATTCTGGAAGCTGCTAGTCAAACTATTCCCCTAGCTGTCACCGCCCAAGAGCAAATTAACTCTTTGCAAGAATGGGCAAACTCTGGCAGAGCAAGGCTAGCATCTCGTCAAGGCAATATTTTAGGCAAGTGAGCAATGATCAGCGTAATCAAAGTTTTTCTGGGCGTGATTTTAGGTCTAACTGCTTTAGCCGCGATCGCTGGTGCTGGTGGCTATTACTTTTTTACCACTAATCTCAGCGCCCGTCCGCAGCGACCTAAATTTGCCGAAGAGGGCAAACCCAAGCCCAAACCGCCGGTGGTCAAAAAAACGCCAACTCCTTCAACCAAGCCTACTGAAAAACCAGAAAAAGAGGAAAAAGAACTACCAGTGGGTGCCTATGGTGCCACGGTCATTTGGGAAACGGGTGTTTCGCTGCGGCAAGAAGCCACTGATGGCAGTAGCAAGGTTGGCAGTGTGGGCTTTAAAGAAAAAGTCACTGTCATGCAAGAAAACACCGAAAAAACCTGGGTGCAAGTCCGTAATGGTGATGGCACTCTAGAAGGCTGGATTAAAAGCGGCAACGTAGAACGCGATCCTAGTAGTAATTAGTACTGCTAGACTAGATCAGACGATCGAACGCTGACAGCGCGGACAAATAGCATGAATACTCATCTGACAATCCAGCAGATGATAGCCTTCTTTTTGGGCGGTTTTGTTACCAATTTTCAAAATCGAATCGTTCTTGAATTCGATCGTCTTGTTGCAAGAAACACAAATTAGATGGTGATGATGATGGGGGGCTGGACTATTGATTTCATAGTGCTTATGACCTTCAGCCAGCTCTAATTCACGCAAAATTCCCATGCGCGACATCATTTTTACCGTGCGATAAATCGTTGAAAGACTGATCTGATGACCGGCCTCAGCTAATACCCCTTGCAGATCTTCGGCGCTGAGATGCTTACCGCTTTCTAGATCTTGAAAGATTTGTAAAATTACTTCCCGCTGGGGTGTAAGCCGCCAGCCCTTATCGTGCAGTTCGGCTTTGAGTGACTCGGAAGTGTAAGTAGACATATCCAGCTACTGTGAAGTTGCTTAGGAAAGGATAGCCAATTTTGAGGTACTTGGCAAGCAGTGGTCAGCGTTGTTGGCTGACTACTGCTGTGCTTTAAGAAACTTTGGAATTAGCAATTTTGTTGGTTCTAGACATGGTGGGTAACAGTTGTGGCTGAATGAGCAACTTGCGATATAAATCGCTGAGTTGCAAAGCTACACCCGACCAACTGAAGTTGCTGCGGACTCTTTGAGCAGCTTGCTTGCGGGCTTTTTGTGCCCAGAGTCGATCGACTAGAGTGCGTTTGATCGCCCCGGCAAAAGCATTCACATCTTGAGCTGGTACCAACAGGCCAGTTTCTTCCGAAACCACCGTGAAATTTAGACCACCCACTGCTGAGGCCACTACTGGTGTACCACAAGCCATTGCTTCGATCGCCACTAAGCCAAACGGCTCATAGTGACTAGGTACTACACACACATCAGCCGCAGAGTAATACAGGGGTAATCGATCGTGACCCACCATCCCCACAAACTCGGTGTTATTGGTAATGCCTAGCTCTGCTACCAAGTCCCCAATCCGCTGCCGTTCTTGGCCATCCGATTGATTGGGGTCGCTGCCACCCACAATGACCAATCTCAGTCGGTCTAAATCTAGCTTAGCCTCATCACCCTGGGCACAAATTTGTCCTACCGCCCGCACCAAGGTTTCGATGCCCTTACGTGGGTCAAAGCGCCCCACATACAAGATCACTTTGTCTTGAGGATCAATGTTCAGGTTTTCCCGACTTTCGCGCTTAGACAGCACCTGAAAATTTTCCACATCAGTCCCACAGGGAATCACCTGAGTATTACCCAGCAAAGAAACCAACCGGCGCAGGTCGTCTTCTTCTTGCGGACTGGTGGCTACTACACAGTCATAGGTCTCTAAAATTTCTTTTTCTACCGCTAGTCTTTGCGCTGCTACTTCGGGGATTTCGGGTACTGATAAATACTTCACTGCTCCCAGAGAGTGATAGGTATGCACCAGTTTGATTGGATAACGCTGCCGAATCTGCATTCCGACCCAACCAGACATCCAGTAATGAGTGTGAATGGCTTGATAGATCATGGAATTCTTGGCCTGAAACCTCAGCAATGCCTCGACAAACTCCGGCATATAGGGCATCATTTCGTCTCTAGAGACATACGATTGCGGGCCTGCCACTAAGCGAATAGTGCGGCAACAGGGGCTATGTTGGACTATTTCCGGGTCATAAGGATTGGCCTTACGAGTAAACATATCTACCTGGTAGCCCAATGCTGCCAAAGCTTCACCCACTCGCCGCACATAGACATTTTGGCCACCAGCAGCTTCTTTGCCGACTTCAGCGGCTGGATCACCATGCTCAGAAATCAGAGCAATAGCGGGACGGGATCGATCGATTGAACTCAGAGCTAGGGGGTTGGTTTTAGCAAATCCTGGTAAATGCTTTCTACTCATAAGTGACATACTGAACACCTCTACTTACTTACATGAAACAAAGCCATCACTTCTCCACCGAAGCTATGGCTTTGCTGGAGTCAAGAATTATCCTGTTAGACCAGAGACAATACCCGAGCTTTGCTGTGACCATTTTTTGACCATTTTTCCTCTAGTACTGCTTGATAAGCCGCTTCATAGCCATCGGTCATGGCTTTTACTCCAAATTTCAGCGAAACATAGTCGCGGCAAGCCTGCCGATCGAGGCTGGCTACTTTTGCTACGGCAGCTATGCATTCATCCACGTTTTTGCAGACAAAGCCGCTGGTGCCATTGGCAATCACTTCACCGACTGAACCCATTTCAATACCAATCACCGGGGTACCGGCAGCCATAGACTCAATCATTACTAGGCCAAAAGGTTCACGCCAAGTGATGGGGAACAAGGTGGCGTAGGCATTACCCATTAAATTATTTTTCTGATAGTGATTGGCTTCACCCAAGAATTGAATGAACTGACCGTCTATATGGGGGGCAACTTGCTCCCGAAAGAATTCTTCGTCTACTGGGTCAATTTTGCCAGCCATCTTTAGAGGGATACCAACTCGCTTGGCAATCTCGATCGCGTGATGTGGGCCTTTTTCTGGAGACATCCGCCCCAAAAAAGCCAGATATTGAGGCTCATCGGGCTGGGCAAAAAACTTGTGGTCGCTCACCCGAATACTGTTGTAAACCGTCGAAACACAGTTTAAATCTAGTTCTGGCTCCCGTTGGGAGTTAGAAATGCTGATGTATGGTTGATCCTTTGCGTAGGCATACATCTTGGCATTATCACGAGTGAAAATACCGTGGAGCGTATGTACCGTTGGTACTTTGCAAAGCTTGGCATAGGGCAACGCAGAGCAGCCCATGTGGGAGTGAATGATATCGAACTCTTCAGCCCGTTCATAAACACTGACCAAATTCAACATCTCGTAAATACCATACTCCTTGATATCTGGGTCGAGGCGTAGAGCTTGGTGATGTATCGCTGATAGCTTGGCATCAGTGATCGAGTCGCCAGATGCAAACAGCGTCACCTCGTGACCGCGCGCTACCAGTTCATCAGTCAACAGACCGACAACTAGTTCGATGCCGCCGTAAGCTGGGGGTGGTACGCGCTCCCACAAAGGAGCGATTTGGGCGATTCTCATGAATTTCCTCCTGAAGTTTAGATGCAGGTTATGAAGCTTTCAATGGGCTTACTTCAACAGTTTTAGCGATATCAATCTTTGGCTATTTACTACTAGTAATGAACAGGTAAAGAGCAATATCTACTGAGGATAGAGCGTGACTTTACACCCAACTCTAACTTCTCTTGTCTTAACAGTAAGCTAAGAAAACATTGATGAAAATCACTTTGAACAAGCTGTTAGGCCACACTATGACAAGGCCATAGCCAGCAAATCACAACCAATTAAAAGGGACTTTTAAAGTTATTTTCTAAACAAACTAAGCTTAAATGCTTATTTCTGTTTCCATTTATATCTTAACAATAAATTCACAATTCAGTTTCCCGTAGAATATCACCTCAAACCCTGTGACCTATACGAATACAGAGCAATAATTGCTCGGTGCTTGCTTATTGTATCTTAACAAAAAGTCAAAATCAGTATTATTCGTAACAGCAGCGCTAATCGAGAGGATTGCAACACCAGATATAGCTGAGGGATAGGGGTATTTCGCTGAGTATTTAGTTGGTAAATAAATCTGGAACTACCTTGCAGTATTGACTCTAATGCTCCGTTGCCTATTTTCTTCCCACTTGATATTGCATGTTGATGAAGTCGCACTATGGGCACAAGTGTAAGCGACGATCGGCTTGACTTCGTTAAATTTTAGGTTGAAAATGCGCAGATTGTAGCCATATCTACGGGCAACTAGGCCATAGCGATTGACTAATTTATAGCGTTCTAGATATTCCAAATTATTCCAAAACTGCGGATTTACCACCAAATCAATGCGTTTTTTTTCGGGGTAGACCAGCCAGTTTGATACCAGTTTAGCATCCCGATCGAGCTGATCTTGTATCCACCATAAGCTAGGCATAGAGCTGCGATAAGGGGGGAAGTCGGCGATCGTATCGGCAGTAATTACTTGGACATTTCGACGCACAATATTGGGATCTTTTAGTAGCTCTAAATCTAAAGGATCGGCATCAGACTTAATTTCTGCCACCTGAATTGGTGCGGCCACCACGGAATTAATAGGGATGACTGCCAAGCAAAGAGTGACGAGATAAAGCCAAAAGGATTTTGGGTACATTACTGATGCCTCAATCTTGGGGGGTAAGAACAATTTTAGGAGCTATTTTGATTCTCCTACTGGAGACGCTCCGCGAACGCTTTGCTGGTACTGAAGGTCGTCTCTTATTCATCTCTTGGAATATTAGGTGAAGCGATCGAGCAGACAGATCGGCAGCTAAGATGGGCTAGGATGGCTACTACATGCCTTTAATATATTCTTCATTCGAGATTCAAACCCCGCCATCATGATATTTCCGGAATTCGCAGAATTTGCCTCTTTCGCCACTCAGGGTGCTACTTCAGGTGATGCTCAGAGTAACTTCATTCCAGTCTATCAAGAGTGGGTGGCAGATTTAGATACCCCGGTTTCGGCTTGGCAGAAAGTTTGCGGCGCTTCGGAATACAGTTTTTTGTTGGAGTCGGTAGAAGGTGGCGAAAAAATCGGTCGCTACAGTCTGCTGGGCTGCGATCCGCTGTGGGTTTTGGAAGCGCGGGGTGAAAATATCCAGCAGATTCATCGCGATGGCACAGTACAGAAATTTGTGGGCAATCCCTTAGAAATTTTGACCCAATGTTTGGTGGACTACCATCCGGTGAAATTGCCCGATTTACCGGCTGGGATTGGTGGACTGTTTGGGTTTTGGGGTTATGAATTAATCAAATGGATCGAACCACGGGTGCCAGTGTATCCGGCACAGGCGGATGATTTGCCCGATGGCTGCTGGATGCAAGTAGATCATTTGATGATTTTTGATCAGGTGAAGCGCAAGATTTTTGCGGTGGCCTATGCCGATCTAAAGGCTGCTGGGGGCGATTTGCAATTGGCCTATCAACAGGCCAGCGATCGAGTGCAATCTTTGGTCGATCGGCTCCAACAACCCACCAAACCTCAGTTTTTGAACTGGCATCCGCCTGCGGCAGCAGTCAAAACTACGGAACTACCACCAAATTACCGCAGTAATACTAGCAAAGCGCAGTACTGTGCCAGTGTAGAGAAAGCCAAGGAACATATTCGCGCTGGGGATATTTTTCAGGTGGTGATTTCCCAGCGGCTGAGTACCGATTATGTGGGTGAGCCATTTGATTTATATCGATCGCTGCGGCTAGTGAATCCTTCGCCCTATATGGCCTATTTTAATTTTCGGGACTGGCAGATCATTGGCTCTAGCCCCGAGGTAATGGTCAAGGCCGAAAATAATGGCACTGGTACAAAGGTAACTCTGCGTCCGATCGCTGGCACTCGCCCTCGGGGCGCAACGCCTCAGCAGGACGATGAGTTGGCCTTGGAACTCTTGGCTGACCCCAAAGAAGTAGCTGAGCATGTGATGCTGGTAGATTTAGGTCGCAATGATCTGGGCCGGGTCTGTGTCAGTGGCACAGTAGAAGTGGACGAAATGATGTCGATCGAGCGGTATTCGCATGTGATGCACATTGTGAGTAATGTGATTGGGGAGTTGGCACCAGATAAAACTGCCTGGGATTTACTGGAAGCCTGTTTTCCGGCGGGAACCGTCAGCGGTGCACCCAAAATTCGGGCAATGGAAATTATCCATGAACTAGAAGGCTGTCGGCGCAGTTTGTATTCAGGGGTTTATGGCTACTACGACTTTGAGGGGCAGCTAAATACAGCGATTACCCTCCGGACAATGGTGGTGCGATCGATCAACACTGGTCACGAAGTCTCGGTACAAGCTGGTGCTGGCTTAGTGGCAGACTCTGACCCAGTGAAAGAGTATGAAGAAACCTTGAATAAAGCCAAGGGGTTGCTGGAAGCAATTAAATGTCTAAGTTGCTAAGACGAAACAGAAGTCCGGCTTCTCTTCGCTGGTTTACCTCGCGGTCTTCGTCAACAAATAAATTCCCACCCCAACCCCCAGCATATTGGGAATCCAGCCCGCCAAAAAGGGCGATAGATAGCCCACTTCACCCATAGCACCCATCACCGTAATGATGATGTAGTAAGCAAAAATCAGCAGTAGGCTCACGCCAAAACTGGTCGCCTTGCCGCCCCGCTGTGGTCGAATACCTACCGCTGACCCAATAATGCCAAAAATCAAACAAACAAAAGGCAATGCCAGCTTTTGTTGAATCCGGATCTGAAAAGTATTCAGCGCCTTCCAATCGGCCTTAGCCCGCAACACGTCTAGATAGGCGATCGACTCGGTAATATTCATTTGGTCGGGCTGACGTTCTAAAGCACCGATCTCTAATGGAGTCTTGCCCAAGTTCACCTGGAGGTGCTCAAACTGGCTTTTGGTGGAGTTTTTAGACTTGGGATCGATTTCATAAACAGTGCCGTTAGAAAAATCCCAGGTTTTTTTGCCAATGTCTAACTTGCCAGATTTTGCATCAATGATCCGACTAACTTCGCTTTGCGATCGATCGATCACCATCACATCGGTCATTTCCTGACCATTAAACTGCCGGGCATAAAATAGCCGTACCAAGTTACGTACCTTACTGCCATCGGGCTGTTTTTCTTCGGCAAAATCAGGGTAAATAATATTATCTTTCTGAAAAGAGGGTTTCTCTTGTTTCAGCGCTTGTTGCATAGTAGATGCGGCTTCTAGCTTGGCGGCAGGAACGATCGATTCCTGTAAAACAAAAGTCAACATGGTCACCATTAAGCTCAGCACCAAAGCTGGTACCACTAAACGATAAACACTAATGCCAGCACTGCGCATGGCAATAATTTCGCTATCGCCAGAGAGTCTGCCAAAAGTCATCATGGTAGCAAGCAGCACCGACATCGGAAAAGAATAACCAATGAATTCTGGCATGGTCAAAGCTAGAACTTTGACCGCAATCTCGATCGGCAATCCAGATTGGGTGACTTGGCGAATTAACTCAAACACACTGCCCACAGAAGTAGCGATCGAAGAAAAAGCGCCCACGCCAAACAAAAAAGGCAGCAAAAGCTGAATGAAAATATATCGATCCATGACCGATACGTTGGGCAAGAGGTAATTAATTAAGCGGAACCTAGTGATCATGTGGTTTTACTGCCCTGACCTAATATATTTGTGCCAATCTTCAAATCAATTATTCCCGAGGGGCAGCATAGCGGAATTCACTGGCCACAGCAAGTTGGCCTAGCATTCAATGATTTCTGGCTCTTGGTTACCATTTTGCACTACACCCATTTCTTGGCGAGTTTGCCAGCCTGCTTGCCACTGCGATCGATCTTTCAATGCTTTGGCATTGACCCAAAAGCGCACGCTGGGGTCACAAGAAGATTCCATCTCAGCAAAAACATGGCTACCGTCATTTTGGCGATTAATTACCTGAAAGTGTCGCCAGCCCCACATTTTCTCCTGAGCTGTCCACTTCGATTTCAGCAGGTGGGGGTACTTAATTTTCTTGGCCATAGTTTTTGAGAATTTGTTGCGTATCCTTATGTTAAGTTATGCTGGCAGTCGGTGTTAGAGCCTGGAATCTGTGAAATGTCTACGATCGGTGAATTAGGTGAAGCGTTGGTGGCCGAGTGGCTAGGGACGAAACAGGCACGAGTATTGCATTATCGTTGGCGAGTCCGCCGAGCGGAGATTGATTTAATTGCCGAGAAGGTGGATGGCACGTTGTTGTTTATCGAAGTCAAGACCCGCAGTGCGCGCAATTGGGATACCGATGGCCTGATGGCCATTACGGCACGTAAGCAAGCCAAAATCTTGCATGGAGCTGAATTGTTTTTGGGTTTACACCCAGAGTTGGCCGATCAAGCTTGTCGGTTTGATGTGGCTCTGGTGCGCCGAGGGGGTGAATTTGTTGGTCAAGCCTTGCGATCGACTCGGCTAGAAAGTGGTGAGCTACTTCATCTCATCCAATATTTGCCAGGAGCATTTGATGGTTCTTAGCTTCGACAAAATGTAATAAATTTGTAGTGTATCTATAATACAATAGACTGACAGTTCAGTTCTGGATTATTCTTTTCTCAAGTATAATGTATACCAATTTACAGAATTCGCAACGAAAGTTTAAGTATAGTCTTGCGTGGTTAAGTATCTAAATTTACATAGGTGTGAGTTTTCAAAGTATGTCCAATTTTAAGGCCGGTACATTTTATTTAGCACTACTAAGCTTGACCGCTACTTGCGCTGGCACCCCAGCTTTTGCTGAAACTCAAGTGGTGAAGGGTTCTAGTCTCACTGAATTGCCAGTAGTAGATGCTGCTGCGGTGAAAAATTCCAGTCCCACCGATGCGGCGGCTAACAAAGATTTGACTGTATCTGCTGCTGCTCAACCAACTGCTCAAAGCGATGAAGTCTTACCAACTGATCGCAATATGCAAGTACTAAAATCGATCAATAGTAAATATCACTGCGGAGTTGGTGAACTAGATAAAACCGTTTCTCGATCGGACTTTGCCAGCAGTATCGTAACTTGCTTAGAAGCTCTAGAAGCCAAAATCGCTCAAAATCCTGGCACTATTTCAGCTTCAGATTTGTCGCAGCTCAAAGAACTAACTAACAACTTCATGGGCGAAGTCAGCACTCTCAACAACCGGGTGGAAAGCGTCGAGAAAAAAGTTGCTGTGTTGCAAAGTGGCAGCACTTTCTCTACTACTACCAAGCTAGTTGGAGAAGTAGTTATTGGGGTGAGTGGCTTCAGTAGCCAAACTGGTAGACCAGCTACTGATACCAATGGTGGTAGTATCGTTGCGACCAACCGTGTCCGGCTAAACTTTGATACCAGCTTTACTGGCAAAGACCGCCTCCGCACCCGCCTAGAATCTCGGAATAATACTCCTTTTAACGCTGGAAACGTAGGCACACCACCTGTCAACATCTTAAATGGTGGAACAGGCACTAACACTACTCGCTTGGGTTGGGATGGAGATGAAGGGAATTCCACCAATCTTTCTTTACTCCAGTACACTTTGCCAGTATTCAATGGTTCTAAACTGATTGTTGATGCTACTGGTAGTGAATTTAACGAAAACATGTATACATTCAACCCACTGCTAGCGCCAGCAGCCGTTGGTTCTTTCACGCGGTTTGGTCGTTTTAACCCTGTCTATCGGCAGAGTGGTTTGGGAACTGCGGCAACTCTAGATTACAAATTTAGCAAAGACTTCACTGGTTCGATCGGCTATGCCGTGCCATTGGGTGCTCCACCTACTGCCGGTGCTCCTGGTACTGGTATTGCTAATAATCCAGCTAATAACAATGGCATCTTTGGTGGCAACTACGCGGCGATCGCTCAGTTGCGCTACCAACCATCTTCTAACTTAGATTTAGGTCTTTCTTTTGCCCGGTCTTATCATTCCAATGGTATAGGGGTAACGGCTGCAACCGGTAGTGCTTTTGCTAACAATCCTTTTAATGGAGCACCAACCGTCGCAAACCACTACAGCTTCTCGGCTACATCGAAGGTTTCTCCGGGCTTTATTTTGTCTGGCTGGGTCGGTTTAACTAATGCCAACGTAGAAGCTGGTGGTTCTGCCACCGGTAGCGCAGATATTTTCAATGCTGCAATTACTGCTGCTTTCCCTGATTTAGGTAGCAAAGGTAATACTCTGGGTTTTGTGGTGGGTATCCCACCTAAAGTTAGTTCTTCTAGTAATGCAGGGCGGGTAAATCCTGATACTACCTTGCATTTAGAAACTTTTTATAAAGTTAAAGTTAGCGACAACCTATATATCACCCCAGGTGTATTGCTAATTACTAGTCCAGAAAGCACTCCTAATGCTGCTTTAAATAGAGGTAGTGAGTTTGTCGGCACTGTTCGCACCACTTTCTTCTTCTAAATGATAGATATCTAAATTGCTGAAACCCTCACTTGTTGGGGGTTTTGCTTTGGTCAAACAATTGGATTAGCCAAAGCGATAACCAAAACCCCGCACAGTTAATAAATACACTGGATGGCTAGGGTCGGCTTCAATTTTGGAGCGCAGCCAGCGAATATGCACATCTACAGTTTTAGTGTCGCCCATAAAATCGGCACCCCAGACTCGATCGATCAACAAATCTCGGGAAAATACGCGGCGGGGGTTTTGAATAAATAAGCTGAGTAGAGCAAACTCTTTGCGCGATAAAGATATTTCTTCGCCCTTAATGGTCACCCGATACTGCTGGGGATAGATGGCAATATCGCCAAACTCCACGGTTTCTTCCAGATCAGATTCGGTAGTAGTCGGTAGGGTACGGCGCAACAGGGCACGACAACGGGCACGGAGTTCTGGTAGACCAAAGGGTTTGACCAAATAATCATCGGCACCCATTTCTAGACCGAGCACTCGATCGGCTTCTCGGCCTTTGGCGCTAAGCATTAAAATAGGCACATCGTTGCCCTGGCGGCGCAGAAACTGACAAATATCGATGCCGTTGAGTCCTGGTAACATTAGATCTAATACGATCAGATCGATCTGGGTGGCTTCATCTCGGTGGTTGATGATTTCGATCGCCTGGTTGCCATCGCTGACTGCCACTACCTGATATCCCTCACCACGAAGGAACTGACTAATCAGGTCGCGAATGTTTTTCTCGTCTTCTACTACTAAAATAGTTGGGTTAGAACTTCCAGCAGTTGCAGGGCTATACCTCGTCATACAAAAAAATGGTTAAGAGCAGGTTGTGAGTAAGGTGGTTTCCCTAAGCTTGCTTGTACCATAGTTCCATGCCCATCTGGGGAAAATTTAACCAGCTCCTAACCTAAACATAACTTTCTCCTATTGGTTTTAATCTTGTGCAAATTAATCAAACCGTCTTGGTCGTTGGTCAGCTCCATCATCTCAGCCAAAGAGTTGTCAAACAGTTGTGGCAGAAAGGCTATCAGCCCCGTTTGGTCATAGATCCAACCGAGTTAGCAGCAGCTCGATCGATCTTTCCCCAAGGCTTAGAGTTGGTAGTTGGCGCAGCAACTAATCTGACTAGTGAAGACTGGCAAGGGGTGCAGGCGGTAATTTATTGTCCCGCCCAGGTAAATCAGCTAGATCTGGACGCTTTTGTACAGCGGGCTAACCCCGAACTGCCCAACAGCACTAACCGGGAGTTATTCGACTTCACCGCACCCGATCAAGACTTGCTGAATGGTTGGTTGGCAGTGAATGATGGGGTCATGGGCGGAGTGAGCGACAGTGGCTTACAAATCATTAATGGCCGCGCTTTCTTTAAAGGCAATGTGTCGATCGATCGAGGTGGCGGCTTTGCTTCGATTCGCACCCAAAATTTTAATCCACCCCTAGATCTTAGTAATTATCAGGGGATTTCTTTAAAAGTACGCGGCTCTGGTTCAGCACAGCGCTTCAAGCTATTTCTGCGTCCTTCAGAGCAGTGGGATGGTATCAGCTATGGCTATTCTTTTGATACCAATGCCAATGCTTTTACTGATTTACGGATTCCGTTTAGTAACCTCATGCCGGTGAAACGCGCCAAAATTGTGAATGATGCGCCGCCCTTAGAACGTCGTCAGGTATCTTCGATCCAAATCATGCTGAGCAAGTTTGAGTACGATGGCGGTCTAAATCCCAGTTTTCGGCCAGGGGAGTTTGAGCTGGAATTGTGTTCGATCGGGGCCTATGGTGATCGGGTGTTACCTCAATTGATTGTGGTGGCACCGATCTCTGATACCGAGGGAAATGTCGCTCAGGCATTAGCAGGCAGTGTTCGTCCCCATACGTTGCTGCAACCAGCAGCGGTGGTGGATGCTCCTGGTGGTCAGGAGCTAGATTTTAGTCTGACCAAGGCTCCCAATGGTGCAGTAAGTAGCCCTGATTTGGCGGAGTTGTGTGTGCAGCTCTTAAATATCCCGGAAGCCTGTCAGCGCACAATCAATGTTCAAGAGTATGGTCAACTTGGGGTGAACAATTGGTCGGCGATGGTGGGGAAAGCGATCAATAATCAATAAACTTCATCATGATCTCTTAAAACCACTACCCCAGATAACTTCCATCAGAATCCCCTAACAGATCGGCGATTAAATCATGAACATTCCCTCTTTTTGCAGTTCCATTAGAGATCGCCTGCTTTAACTCCTCACGATCAGCTAAAATCTCAGCCTCTTTTTGCTCGATTCTTCGCTGGCAAATTACCTCAAAAAGCTCTTCTTGGTCTTCGATCGACAACTGTTCGATCGACCTCACAATATCTTGGACGGTCATCACTTTACCCCCTAATAGATTCATTTGTAGGGTGGGCAATGCCCACCACATAGGTTTCAACGTTTAACAGATGCTCCTATAATTTCTTTGCATCTGCCGATCGCCAGCGCTGAAAAACCCCCTGAAGCCGTCGCCAATTGGCTTTCACTACTTTCCACTGCAACAGAGCATGGAGAATGATCGCACACAAAAAAGTATAGGCCAACAATTCATGCCAATGGCCAGCCTCCTTGGCCAGCATAGAATTTTGCGGGAAAAAATCTGGCAGCAAGATTAAACCAAAAAGCTTAATGTTGCCCGATCGATAGGAATTGGACAAAAACACCCCCGATACCGGCACCCCCCACATCAATACATACATTGCTGTATGCAAAGCAGTATTAAGATACCAACGTGGTGAGACCTTAGGTCTACGCTTCAAATACTTTTTGCCCCAGACCCGCAGCAAAACTAAAATTCGCCAAGTTAACAGCGCCATGGTCACCACACCCAAAGACTTATGGAAATCATACATGGGGTCATGTGCTGGAAAATCTCCGGGCAAACTGGTCATCAATTTGCCACCCACAAACATCAGTAGATAGCTAGTTGCCATCCACCAGTGAATCGACATTAGGTGCTGAAAAGCTGAATTTAAGCGGGGAAGAATAGCCATCGTGAAAATCCTCGGGGCCGATCGAACACAGTGGAGCCAATCTAAGGCTATGATATCGTTACTCTGTAAAGATTAGAGTCATTATTATGAACTTTTTTGGGATCGGTCTCCCTGAAATGGCGGTAATTTTCGCCATCTCCCTCCTGATTTTTGGACCAAAGAAATTGCCAGAAATCGGGCGCAGCATTGGTAAAGCTATCAAAGGCTTCCAAGATGCTTCTAGCGATTTTCAAAATGAACTGAAAAAAGAAATTGAGACAGTAGACACCAAGGAACCAGCCAAAATCGAAGCTAAGGCTCAAGACGAAGCCTGAATTTCGACTAGCTCAGCATCACTAAGTGGCTGAACTTGCCATTGAATATTTAAGACCTCGGCGGCAGCGGCAGTGATTGCTGCCGTGATTTCTGTGGTGCTGTGTATTTGAATTGCAGCCGGTGGCGCAGCCGTTTTTACACCAAACACCGTGTTGAATAAATCCAAGTCTGGTCGCAGACGCATCGAGCCATGTTGCAGCAAGGCTCCATCGCGAATTAATTGGGCGCTGCCGATCAACTTGTAACCATCTGCTAGCACTAAATCTGCCCCGGTGGCGGTGGCAAAACAGTCGGCTTGGTCACGATATTCTTTGCCTTTGGCTCCATAGGTCAATTCCACCCCGAGTTTGCGCCAGCCCTGAATCAGGAATTCACAGAGCTGCTGATAGGCAGCGATTTTGGAGCCTAGAATCCCAGCAGTCACAATGCTATAGGTGAGTTCTCCTTGATGCAAAACTGCCCGTCCACCGGTTGGTCGTCGCACTAGGTCTATGGGTTTTTCCTGATATTTCAGCGACTGCCAAGCTGCCGGGTAACGCCGCTGATGATATCCCAAAGAGATAGCCACTGGTGACCATTGGTAAAAGCGCAGAGTGGGTGGTTGTCGGTGAGCTAAATATTCTTGCAGCAACCAGCGATCGATCTGCATCTGTAATTCCCCTGGGGCGCTAAAGCAGGGAATCAACCGCCCAATTAAGCCGCTCATGTTATATTGTGAGTGTCGATTTTCATGAAATTCCCATGCCTCCTCGTTGGCCGCGTATACCCGATCGAAATGATGCTGATTATCGCAAATTAGATGATCGCATGAACTTTGCTGTTCATGTGGGAATTTTTTCTGCCACCAATTCGGGGATGTGGTTTCTCAAAACCCTCTGGCGTGCCGACTGGGATTGGACTACTAATGTCACACTGGGCTGGCTGGCGATCGTGCTGGTACATGCTTTATATCATTTTAAACTTGCAGATTATTCGGTGAATTCTGATGGCTAACAGCAGCGAACAACTAGAAAATCTCGCCAGCGAGATTGGAGATAAGGTTTACCTAGATGTGGCGAAGTGGCATTTGTATTTGAAAGATGCCAAGCTCCATACAGTGGTGGCCGAGAAAGCGATGCCTTTTGTGACTACTGGTAAGGTCACTGGTGACAATGTGAACGAAATTCTGAGTAAAATTACGATTTCACTGGGTGGTGGTCGTAAAGAATTACCTTTGACAGATTTATTGCCAGTTGCTGGTCAAGCAGCCCTATTGGATGTCTTACAAGAATTCGCGAGAGATTTGTAAGCATCCTAAAAGCGATCGAAGATGCTAAATATCAGAATCAGCCAGGATTAATGGAGGAAAGGAATACACTTTGTAAGTTACCATGAAGAAATAGCCTCAAACAATTGAGATTAAGATGGATAATCAACAATTATTTATAAATGGATACTTAAATAGAATTTCTGAGCAGTTTAATGTAAATAAAGACACATCTTTTGAGATTTTTTCGATCGCAGCCATCACAGAGCGCCCATTTCAAGAAGTATATGATGACATCCAAATCAGACAAAATTTGGGTGGTAAAAACAATCTCAAGGGTAAGGATGGGGGGATAGATGGTGCGGTATTTGTAGAGCAGGGCGGCTACTATACACTAATGGTCTTTCAATGTAAAAATAGCCAAAGTTTAAAAGCGAATCAGCTTGATAAATTTCGCCATGATGTAGATGATCTTTTTATTTATGGCATAGACAAGCTGCACACCGAGTTGTTGCAACCTAAAATCAACGAATATCAGCAACTATCTAAAGATGGGTTTATTGTTGAAATTAAATATTATTTTATCTATGCCGGTGCTAACAATGATCCCAACTATGCTGCGAACAATAATATTTATCTCGCTTATAATAAACCAGATGAATATGAAATCTGGGATGCCGAAGCAATTTATCAGAAAATCAGCCAGCTTATCAAAGCTCAAGCTAGACGCAAAGATATTAAGTTTGTTTTTAATCCTCAAATCTCCAATATTTTAACTTCCGATCGGCAAGGTCAAGGCTTATATACTTACTCAGTTGGCAATGTCAGAGCCGCAAACTTCCGGATTGAAGCTAACGAATTATGCAGCTTAGTTGAACAAGAGTTAGCGGCTAACAATACTTATGAGTTTCTTTTCTCTGATAATATTCGTTCTTTTTTGGGATTCAAAGTTAGGCCAAATCAAAGAATGAAAGGAACATTAACAGACCCAGATTCAGCGATCTATTTCCCGCTCCTGAACAATGGTGTGACTATCATTTGTGAAAGAATGGAGATTCCGGCAACTTTGCAAAGTGGGAAATATATTCTACCTGCTCATAATCCAATCATTGTAAATGGCTTACAAACTACTCGGGTGATCTATGAAGTTTTGAAGGAAAGCCGGAAAAAAAGAATCGATAGCCTTCGGAATGTTTTTGTTAATGTGCGGTTATATGAAACAAGCGATACTGAAATAGTTGAAAAAATCACAGATGCTACGAATACCCAGACTCCGATATCTTACAAAGACAAGGTAAGTAATAAGGATTTTAATTTGTATGCGAAAGAAATATTTGCAAATAATGGCATAGCGTATATTACTAAACGAGGTGAAGTCTTTTCTAATCAGCTCAGTAAGCAGTTGAAGTCTACAATTGAGAGCGATACGCTCTTGCGCTTTTGGTACTCGACTTTTTATGAGCAGCCTGAAACAGCTAAGAATAGTATCTATGAAGTTATGGAGGCTATTTTTGATGCTGCGAATAATGATGTTCATCCATTGCATAGATTATTCAATGGTGAAAAAGATTCGCCTGTGTATCAGCAACTAATTTATTCTTATAAAATTTACCGCTATGTGCAAAGTAAGAAGGAGTCTCAGCAAGCAAAAGAGTACAATAGTCATGCAACAGAATTGCTTGCTTATGGTATTTATAAATACTTAGAAAATGATTTAATAAGTATCAATGATTCAGATAAGTTGGAGGAAGCTTATCAGTTCGTATTCAACATTGTGGAACAAATTATCAGAGAACAGCTAGATTTATATAGGCAACAAGGGAAATCACTTTCTTATAGTGGATATTTTCGTAAAGCAAAGTGTAGATTTGAATACAATCTTAAAGCTGGTATTATCGATGATGATTCGATCGTCGATAAATTGAAAAAAGGCTATTGAGTTACATCATCGATCCACTGGAAATATTCAGGCAATCCATCACTGATCAAAATCTGGATAATTTCAGGGATCTCGTAGCTATGGTTTTCCTGGATGCATTGTTGTATCTTGGCAAAATCTTGGGTATTACATTTGATCAGCAACTGTTGTTCATCATCTATATTGACTTTTTCTTGCCAGGTGTAATAGCTTTTGATTTGATGGACTTGAATGCAGGCCGCTAGCTTTGTAGCCAACAGAACCTGGGCGATTTTTGCAGCTTCTTCTGGACTACTGACTGTGGTGAGCACGATCGAATATGGGGTACTCATATCAAATAAACTTAATTTTTGTTCTGCTCAAATTTGTGCTCTTCCGGCTCCCCTCTCCCGACTTGGGAGAGGGGTTGGGGGTGAGGGTCTACTTCAACAGCTTCTTAGCAGCAGCCATAATACCAACAGGATCTAGACCCTGATGAGGGAATTGTTCCCAGAGGCCACCACAACCTTCGATGTGAGTACCGAGGTGATTGTAGTTAGGCTTATAACCACGCTCTAGC
>JANNEH010000160.1:0-6504 GCA_031378405.1 Synechococcales cyanobacterium OTE_75_metabat_409 | reverse complement strand
TGGAAATTTTTGAGATTGATGGATACTAAAATCCAATGGTCGGGCGCATGCAATGCGCCCCTACCATTGGATTTCAACAACTGTCCTTGATACCAAAAAGAATTATGGGTACCATGTTTCGCCTAAGCGAACCGTATTGCAAACCAACCTCATTTTTTGGATAAAACCATGAATACTAAACCCCTGAAAACATTACTGATCCTGGCGACCTTAATTACTACCTCGATCAACACTGTGACTTCTTCAGCTTTTGCTGCACCAGCCCCAATTGAAATTTTGGGTCTCAGTTATGGTGGTAATGGTTGTCCGGCCAGTTCAGCTAACGTTAGTGTTAGCCCCAATGGCCAAGAATTAATCCTTGTGTTCGATAAATTTATTGCCCTGGGCAATGATCCTAAGCACAGCCGTAAAAGCTGTAATATCAGCATTCCGTTTAAAGTTCCGCCAGGATTTCAAATTTCTTTGTATGATGCCGAATACCGGGGCTACGTTGCCCCCCAGACTCAAGGCTTGCTCCGAGCCGAATACTTCTTTGCTGGGAGTAGGGGACCAATCTTTCAACGCACCTTTAATGGCGAACTTAACTATACCGCTCGGGATAGCTTAATTACTATGGCCAATGTTTGGTCTAAATGTGGCGAGAGCGTAAATATGCGGGTTAATGCTGCGATGACCGCACAGGGCAAAGGCATGGCAACGATATCCTCTGTTGCTCTCTCTAGTCGTGGCCTGGTTTACCACATCAAATATCGCTCTTGCACCTCAGTTCCTGCCAATGAAACAAACAGCCCCAAAAGCTCCATAATCTCATCTACCTTTTGGACTGGAAAAGATATCTAATCTTGCCGATGATCTATACAAAACTTCTTATTAAAAAAGATGGGAACCTTTATAATTCAAACTACATCTGATAACACATAAGGAAAAAAACAAAAGCTCTTACGATTATTGAACCTAACCGTAAAAGCTGTAGGTTAAGCCCGTAGGCTTTTACATCCTCATTTTCATTTGATGGCACTTAATTAATAACTAAGAGCCACCATCAATTGCAAACGACAAATAGAGATGTAATCTCTGGCAGCCGGACACAATCCTTAACATTCTAACACAAACAATCTTCACTTTTTGGATAACACTATGAACATGAAACCCGTAAAAGCCTTACTCGTTCTGACCACTTTGGTTACAGCTCCGATCGCCACATTGGCACCTTCCATGACTGCACCAGCATCTGCCGCCCAAGTCGAAATCCGGGGTGCTAGCTACGGTGGTAATGGCTGCCCAGCAAATTCTGCCAGCGTTAGCGTTAGCCCTGATGGTCAAGAATTGACTATTTTGTTTGACAAGTTCATTGCTCTAGGAAACAATGCTAATGAAAGCCGGAAAAGCTGCAACATGAGCATTCCAATTAAAGTTCCCCAAGGCTTCCAAGTTTCTTTGTATGATGCTGATTATCGCGGTTATGTAGCACCAGGAACCAGAGGCACTCTGCGTGCCGAATATTTCTTTGCTGGTAGTCGCGGCCCAGTTTTCCAACGTACCTTTAACGGCGAAGCCAATTATAATGCTCGGGACAGCTTAGCTACCGTAGCAAACGTTTGGTCTAGATGTGGTGACAGCTTAAACATGCGGGTTAATGCTTCGATGGCAGCACGCGGTAGCGGCATGGCAACTGTAGATTCCTTTGACTTGTCTCATCGCGGTTTGGTTTACCACATTAAATACCGCTCTTGCTAACTTCGTAGAACCCCACGATCAACGGATCTAGTCTTTTAATACTTTCAACAAACCGAGGAGAATCAAATCTCCTCGGTTTGTTGTTGAATCCAGGCAGGTTTACCAGTGATCAAAAATTTTGAGGCTTGCTTTAATCTCGGAATTTGCTAGACTGATACAGCAGTTCTGTCTCAACTCTCATGGCTTCTACTCCTCCCCAACTGCTGATTATCGATGGTCATTCTTTGGCTTTTCGCTCTTTCCATGCCCACACCAAAAAAGACGGTGGACTGAAGACGGCCAGCGGTATTCCCACCAGCATTTGTTTTGGGTTCTTAAAGTCTTTGCTGGAAGTGATCACCAGTCAACAGCCCCAACATTTGGCCGTGGCTTTCGATTTGGCCGCTCCCACTTTTCGCCATGAGGCTGACAGCAACTATAAGGCCGATCGAGTAGAAACCCCCGCAGATTTCATTGTCGATATCCAAAATTTGTATCGGCTGCTGGCTGCCATGAAGATTCCGATGGTTACGGCTCCCGGCTATGAGGCTGATGACGTGTTGGGTACGCTGGCTACGCAAGCTAGCAGCGCCGGTTATCAGGTCAAAATTCTGTCTGGCGATCGAGATCTATTTCAACTGGTCAACGACACCGGAAAAGTCAGCGTCTTATATTTATCTAGTAACCCCTACCAGCGCAGTAGCGGCAGCTTCAGAGATTTTGATGAGGCGGCAGTACTAGACAAAATGTCGGTGCGCCCCGATCAGATTATTGATTACAAAGCCTTATGTGGGGATAAATCAGACTGTATTCCAGGGGTAAAGGGAATTGGCGACAAAACAGCCGTAGATCTGTTGAAGCAATTTGATACTTTGGCTGGAGTATATGAATCGATCGACAAAGTTCCCGGTGCGAAGCAAGTCAAACTCCAAGCAGGCCGTGATGATGCCATTCACTCCCAGTTTTTAGCCAAAATTGTCACCGATATTCCCCTGGGCATCGACATCGCCAGTACTGCTCTGACTGGCTTCGAGATCGAGGAAGTGATGCCGATTTTGCGGGAGTTAGAACTGCAAAAGTTCTTAAAAACCATCGATAGTATCCACCAGACCTTGGGTGGTCAACCAGAACCAGAAAGTAATGATGATTTGTGGTTTTTTGATGAGGGTGCGCCGGTATCTACTTTGCAAGCTCTGACTTTATCAGTGCGGATTATTCAGACTGAGACAGAGTTGGGGGAACTAGTTAAAATCTTAGATCAGCAACGGGATATCCCAGTTGCTTGGGATACTGAAACTACCTCTTTGGTGGCTAGGGATGCCCAGTTAGTTGGGCTAGGTTGTTGTTGGGGGAATAAGCTAGATGAGGTGGCTTATATTCCGATAGCTCCGCTTGCGCCAAGGGCGATCGGTCACACCACTGGCGAAAATCTGGAGTTGAAGTTGGTCTGGCAGCACCTGAGCAAGATCCTGGCCAGCCCGATTCATCCTAAAGTGCTGCAAAATGCCAAGTTCGATCGATTAATTCTGCGGCATCAGGGCATCGAGCTAGCGGGGGTGGTGGCTGATACGATGCTGATGAGCTATGTGCTAGACCCCGATCGCACCCACAATTTGACTGATTTAGCTAGACGCTATCTCAGCATTGAATCTACTAGCTATACTGACTTAGTGCCCAAAGGCCAGACCATCAGCGATATCGCCATTCCAGCGGTGGCTCAATACTGTGGTATGGATGTCTATGCTACCCGAGGGGTGTATTTGGAGTTGTTGGCTGAGTTGACTGCGGAGCCGACATTGTTGAATTTGTGGCAGACGATCGAGCAACCGCTGGAACCAGTTTTGGCGGAGATGGAAGACCTGGGAATTCGGATCGATGTGGATTATCTGGCAGAGCTATCGGCACAGTTGCAAGCCACTTTGGCCACTATTGAAGAAGATGCCTACCAGGCAGCGGATAGTACCTTTAATTTGGCTTCTCCGAAGCAGATGGCCGAATTGTTGTTCGATCGACTGGCTTTATCTACCAAAGGCATCCGTAAAACCAAGACGGGCTACTCCACCGATGTGAACACTTTGGAAAAACTCCAGGGTCAACATCCAGTCGTAGATCTGATCTTGCAGCATCGGACTCTTTCTAAACTCAAATCCACTTACACCGATGCCCTGCCCAAGCTAGTGCATCCCCAAACTGGCCGAGTACACACTGATTTTAATCAGGCGGTGACCAGTACTGGACGACTGTCTTCTTCTGACCCTAATTTACAGAATATCCCCATCCGCACTGAGTTTAGCCGCCAACTGCGCAAGGCTTTTTTGCCTCAAGCCGACTGGATTTTAGTCACTGCCGACTATTCTCAGATCGAGCTGCGGATTTTGGCACATTTGAGTGCAGACCCGGTGTTGTTAGAGGCTTATCAAACTCAGCAAGATATTCATACTATTACGGCAAAACTAATATTTGAGAAGGACGAAATTGATAGTGAAGAACGACGCATGGGCAAAATCATTAACTTTGGGGTGATCTATGGCATGGGGGCTGGTAAATTTTCGCGAGAAGCGGGTTTGCCAGTATCGGTAGGCAAAGATTTCATCGAGAAATATTATGAGCGCTACCCAGGAATTTTTCGCTATTTAGAACGGGTGAAAAAACAAGCGATTTCTCAGGGTTTTGTAGAAACTATTTGTGGGCGGCGGCGTAATTTTCAGTTTGAAAGTGGCCGGTTGCGAAAACTGAAGGGAGTGCCGATCGAGGAGATTCAATTGGATACTTTGGGCAATTTGGGTCTGAATGATTCTAGTGCTTTACGTCAAGCTGCCAATGCTCCCATTCAGGGTTCTAGCGCCGATATTATTAAGCTGGCAATGGTGGAAATGCACAAGATTCTGCCTCAATATCAGGCGCGAATGCTGTTGCAGGTGCATGATGAATTGATTTTTGAAATGCCGGAACCGGAGTATGCAATTCTGCAACCTTTGATTGCTCAAACTATGGAAAATGCGGTGAAATTGGCGGTGCCATTGGTGGTGGAAATGGGCAAGGGGGCTAATTGGATGGCAGCGAAGTAGCAGATATTCATCGTCCTCAAGCGGGCAAGACTACTTATGAACAGTTGTTGCGGGTGACAGATTCTTATGCCACTCGTCTGTTTCAGCCGTTTTCGGGAATCTCTTTGTTGTGATTTAGATATTTCTTGACGTTGAGTTAATTTGATCGATCACCAACTCCACAGCAGCCACCATAATTTCTGGCTGATCAACCCACACAAAGTGGCTACTATGAGGCGCTGGTAACTGCTGTGAATCGGTAGAAACTTCATTTAAGGAAATGTGGATCTGGTCTCTGGCTTGATTGGCTAGATTCATTAACCACCCCCACAAAAATGTCGGGCCAGGAATGCGCAGAAAAGTGGTCGCTTTGATGTTGACGACGGGCAAAGAGCCTAGGTCGTTAGCGACTCGTAACTGCCTGCCGCTAGTATCTAATTTGATCATTTCCCTTGCCATGGTGAACCAATGGTTCGATCGATAGAAAGATCTTTTGACTTGTTTGAGTCTATCTGGATTACAGCGTTTTAGCTCGGGTTTAATAATTTCAAAGATTCCCAACACTCCCACGATCCTCACCACACCCAGCATGGCTCCGATGCTGACGCAGAGAAAAGAAATAGCAAAGAAGAGTTTGAGCAGTTGTAGCCGAAAAGGCAGAGATAGCATTTGTTCTTCGTGCAGACCATCGGTCATAATTAAACCGACGACTTGCTCCGAGTAGCTATGGGCAAATAGGCGCATATTGTAGCTACCAAAGGAGTCGCCAATTAAGATATAGGGCGGCTGAATGTTGGCAGTTTGCAAAAGAGCTTGTAGTTCATTGTTAATTTGTTGGCTAGTACGAGGTTGCCAACTGCTGGGACTCCAGCCATAGCCAGGTCGATCAAATATTATCACTTGCCCTAATTTAGCTAATTTGTCGATCAGCAAGTATCCTTCTGCACCGCCTAGGCTGCTGTCGAGGATGATGGTGCTACCGTTACCTTGTTCGTACCAATGGATTTTTTGTTGATTGGTGGTTGTAATAATGCTGCCGGGAGGTGAGAATTGTTGGTTTTCTTGCTGAGAGGCGATCAAATGGTAGCTGGTGGTTGCCGTTAATATCCCCAACTCGATAATTTGCAATACTGATAAATTCATGGCGAAGATTCGCAAAGAGACCTTGCGATAAGGCTGCAATTGATTGATGAAAGATTAATCGATATTATCTGAAACAGAAAAACACCGCAGATATACAGCATATCCACAGTGTCTTTTTTATCAGTGTCTTTTTATCCAAAAAATTAGCAACATGCTAAACCAGTGCTTCTTCTTTGATCAACTTGTCCCAACCTAAATCTTTGAGGTTGTCATTGCGACGTAGGGGGCGAGTGACCAATTCCAGAATGTCTCGGGCATTAGTGAAACCATGCATTTGGGCAAAGGTGAACTCTACTGACCACTTGGTGTTAATGCCGCGTGCTTCTAGCGGATTAGCATGAGCCATACCAGTAATTACTAAGTCTGGTTTTAGCTCATAGATTCGCTGTAGCTGGTTGTAATTATCGGGTTTTTCCATAATCGTGGGCAATGGTGAACCCATTTCTCGACAGGTTTTTTCCAGTAACTCCAGTTCGGCAGCCTGATAGCGCTTATCCATATAAGGAATACCGATTTCTTGTACTGTCATACCACAGCGCACCAAGAACCGGGCTAAAGAGATCTCTAACAGGTTGTCACCCATAAAGAACACCGATTT
>JANNEH010000120.1:0-2181 GCA_031378405.1 Synechococcales cyanobacterium OTE_75_metabat_409 | reverse complement strand
TCTGGCTTTATTCCATCCCAGATGGGGTTGGAGTGCTTTCCTTAATTCGCTATATTGACTCATGGGGTTTCTCATGGACTTCGTAATTCTGATGAAACCCCATCCTCACAACATTTTCAAGCTTTTTGTCCTGTACTTAGGACAGTGACACACACTGCGGCATGTGCGAGGGTTGCTTATCTCGTCGCAAAGCTTTTGAGCAGGCGGGAATTCCAGATCCAGCCCTTTGAAGTTAGCTGATAGAATTGAAGGAGAAACCAACCCAACGGCAACTTATGCTAAAAACCATCGAAGGCATTTATCAGGATGGGCAAATTCGGTTCACCGAGCTACCGCAAGATGTTAGTGATCGCTCCCAAGTTCTAGTCACCTTTCTCGATCCTGGCAAAATCGATTCTGTCAAACTACGCCAACTGATAGATCAGTTGGAGACAATTGAGGGGATTGGGCAAGGCTTTGAAGAACTAAACTCTGGTCAAACTCGCCCCATCGGGGATTTCGTTCAAGAAATGCAGCAAAAGTATGACATTTCAGGTTGAAATTACCCCAATTGCGGAAGCTCAGATTGAACAAGCCTATCGCTGGTATCGAGAGCGTAATCCTGAGTTTGCTGATCGTTGGTTTCGAGGATTAATGAATAATATAGCTACTCTACAAGAGAAGCCCCAGCGTTGTGCATTAGCAGTCGAACATGAGATTTTCCCAGAAGAAGTACGTCAACTTCTTTATGGGAAAGTCAAGAATGTGTATCGAGTACTTTTTGCGATTCGAGATGACACAGTTTATGCGTTGTATGTTCGCCATAGTGCCCAAGCACCGCTGATGCTAAATGATATAGAGGAGCTAGAAGGTGGCGTTTAGAATTTCAAGGCAATGGCAATCATAAATCTTCTCAGTAAGTTGCGCTGCATAACAAGTCGCTGCACCGGAACGCCGTAATATGGTTGGTTGAGTTGCAAAGGTTATCTGCGTCCGGTGAGCTTTGCCGTTATGCCAATCGTAATGGCAAAGGAGATTTTCATGAATGAAGAAGGTATTCAAAAAGCAACGAGCGAGCTAATTTCAACAGCAAGTGCAGCAGCGGCTTCGGCCTCTACTCCAGAAGAGGCTTATAAACGATTTATGACCGTTGCTGGGAAAGGGATGATGCAGGTTATGGCAGATGCTTTAGCGGGTGCTGTTTCTGAATCTGTCACAAAAACTGCTGCCAAGCCAGAAATCGCTGGGTGGGAAAAATTTGTCAAGGGGTGTGTTGTCTCATTGGACTTTGGCGCACCAATTGACTTTGACAGTCCAGCATCAGTTGCCTCAGTGTCTGATTACCAAAAACTTCTCACCAATAAACTCCAGACCTCTGTACAACCAAAAGGTTCTGGGGTTGGTTTACTGGGGGGCAGTATTTCCATCGGTGGTAGTTGGAGTTTTTGACTTAAACAAATAATTGCCTGATTAGTTTAAGTAAGAGAGGGTAGGCATCTGTCTACCCTTGAGTCGATGTAGTACAATAAGGACTAATCTAAGGCTAAGAGTAACCCAATTAATGATCATGGATTACCAAAGTATTATAACAATTGAATCTGGAAAACGCAGCGGTAAGCCTTGCATTCGTGGAATGCGAATTACTGTAAATGATATTCTAGAGTACCTTGCAGGTGGTATGACGGAGGAAGAAGTCCTTGAGGATTTTTCAGAACTGACACCTGAAGATATTAAAGCTTGCCTCGCTTTTGCTGCGGATCGTGAGAAAAAGTTATTTGTGTCATCTCTGTGAAACTTCTACTAGACGAAAATCTTTCAGATCGTCTCATTTATCGGATTCTGGATCTATATCCTAACTCAGAGCATGTTAAAACTTTAGGCCTGATCAATACTGATGATCTAATTATTTGGGAGTATGCCAATGTAAACAATTTTGTGATTGTTTCCAAGGACTCTGACTTCCATCAACGCAGTCTTCTCTATGGTCATCCGCCAAAATTTATTTATCTTCGCATTGGCAACTGTCCAACATCCAAGATTGTCCAAATTTTGCGAGATAACTTTAATGTTATCTGCCAGTTTGAAGATAGTAAAATGGAAAGCATTTTGATCCTAATGTAGACTGTAGGCAAAGCATAACAAGCGCTTGCACGCGGAACGGCGGCATACGCTATTGGCGGTGTAGCAAATTCCAATGCCGTC
>JANNEH010000057.1:0-4919 GCA_031378405.1 Synechococcales cyanobacterium OTE_75_metabat_409 | reverse complement strand
CTATGCGCCACCACCATTGATGGCCAATACTCTGACGATCGGGATTACTCAATCGGGTGAGACGGCAGATACTTTGGCTGCATTAGAAATCGAAAAATCTCGCCGTCATGGTCAACCCCCGGCACAGCAGGCTCGCTTAATGGCGGTGACGAATCGGACTGATAGCGCGATCGCGCGTCTGGTGGGCACCGTAATTGATACCCATGCGGGCATTGAAATTGGGGTGGCGGCGACTAAGACTTTTATGGGTCAGTTGATGGCTTTCTATTTTTTGTCGTTAGAAATTTCCTATCGGCGGAAAACGATTACTGCTCAAAGAATGCAGGAAATGGTTGATGGTTTGAAGAAGTTGCCATCCCAAATTGAGATTATTTTGGAATCTCAGGAAAAATATATTGAGCAACTATCTCATAGTTTTTTGGATACTCAGGATGTAATCTTTTTAGGGCGGGGGATTAATTTCCCGATCGCTTTAGAAGGTGCATTAAAGCTCAAAGAAATCAGCTACATTCATGCCGAAGGCTATCCCTCTGGTGAAATGAAACACGGCCCGATCGCTTTACTCGATGCCAAGGTGCCGGTAGTGGCGGTCGCAGTACCAGGTAGTGTCTATGAAAAGGCGATTTCTAATGCCCAAGAGGCCAAAGCTCGCGATTCTCATCTCTATGGTGTAGTCTCGGCGGAAGATAAAGATGCCGCAGAGATCTTTGATAAGGTGTTGCCAATTCCAGATGTGGATGAATTGTTATCACCAGTTTTGACTGTAATTCCTATGCAATTAATGTCTTATCATATTGCAGCAATGCGCGGTTTAGATGTAGATCAGCCTCGTAATTTGGCTAAGTCGGTGACGGTAGAATAAAGTGCTGAATTAGAAAAATTGATTTTTGGAATAAGCAGTGGCTATATGGGCACTGTTTTTTTTAAAACAATTTCTTGAGTGATAATTCAGGCCGTTTCTTCAAATAATTTTACGTTTTTTAATGAAAATGATAAACTTTGATGAGTAAACCTCAGGAATGAAGCTTATGGCGACCCAATTGCTAAATGATCGATATCAAATCATTCGCACATTAGGTAGTGGCGGGTTTGGGGACACCTTCTTGGCCGAAGATACCCACATGCCATCAAGACGGCTCTGTGTGGTGAAATGCCTGCGACCAATCCAAGCAAATCCTCAAATTAATCAGTTAGTGCAGGATCGCTTTCAAAGAGAAGCCGCTATTTTAGAAACATTGGGCAGTGGCCATAGTCAGATTCCGATGCTCTATGCCTACTTCTATAACCAGATGGATCAGCAATTTTATCTGATCCAAGAATGGGTTGATGGTGATACTCTCGGTGCTGTTATTCGCCAACAGGGTAAGTTGAGTGAGGCTGAAGTAAGGAAAATCTTGATGGCTTTGCTACCAGTATTTGATTATGTTCATTCCCAAGGCATAATCCATCGAGATGTGAAGCCAGAAAATATTATTTTGCGTCAATCACCGACAGTGCAGCCTGCCACGTTATTGGATCGACAACCAGTGTTGATTGATTTTGGGGCAGTACGGGAAACAATGGGAGCAGCAATAAATTCTCAGGGTCGCCCCACGCAATCGATCGTGATTGGTACACCGGGATATATGCCTAGTGAGCAGTCCGTAGGCAGACCAGTCTGTAGTAGCGATCTATATAGTCTGGGGATGACAGCAATTTACTTACTGACTGGTAAGCAGCCACAGGATTTTGAGATTAATCCCCACACCAGTGATATTCTTTGGCAAACAGATGGTAATCATGCTAGTCCACAATTGGTGGATATTCTGAATAAGGCTATTTCTTTCAACCCTCGCGATCGATATCAAACAGCAGGGGAGTTTTTAGCCGCTCTGCAAAGTGAAGCTAAATCTGCGGTAACTCAAGTTGTGCTACCACCCCCGACTGTAATGACTACAACTCAGGGCATTCCGGCTCAGACCAAAATGCGGGAGCCACTAATTGCCATCCCTCAAGCAAAATCTAATCTACCACTCATCGGTGGTATTATAGCTATCACCGCCTTGATTAGCACTTTGCTGGCAGCTCTGTTGCTGCGACCCCAGGAATCTAAAGTGGTGATTGTTACATCACCATCTTCTAGTCCGTTATCTACAGCATCTCTTGGCAGTCAACAGTCTGTTAGTCCCACTGGTACTAGTGTAGAGCCTGCGAAGATTACACCGAGTGTTATTGTGCAAACACCATCACCGCAGTTAAGGACTTCGGCCACTACGCCTGCTAGTCAGTCATCATGTGGCTATTACGCAGGAACGGCGGTTACAGGTCAGACAGTGAATGTTGATTTATGCTCGATTACTACTAACAATTCAGACAAAGTTGGCTTCGTTTATTATCTGGGCGGTAAGCGCATGGGTAGTGAAGCAAATTGTTCAAATGGCACTTGGACAACCTTTTCTGATCAGCAAGTTCATCGTCCTCTATCTGCCGCAACCCAAAATATGCTTAATACTGTTTGTAGTCGTCGGTAATCTGGTAGTTTGAAATCTGACGTTTCTAATTCTCAGGTGGTCAAAGCAATTATGTTTGCGCCACCTACAAATATCATCGGCAGGTGGGTTTTGGATGAACGCGGCAGCCGAAGGGTATGCTCGATCGCCTTTGGCGCAAGCGGAGCTATCGTTTTTATTTACAGGTGCGCGTGCATGACTATTTTCAAAAATTTGGTAAACTGGTAATTATTACAATGAAAATTAATTATTATGCACTCGACTAATCCACATCAACAACTCTTACAAGCGATTTCCAATCTTAACGATCGTCAAGTTTCAGTTGTTCTGGAATTTATCTCGTCTCTAGAAACACCTATTAATAATCATTCAACTTCATCTCAAACAGTTCTAGAACGAATGGGCGGCTACCCCGAATTTTTACTAGAAGGATCGGGAGATGCATCAGATAGAGATGTACGCAAAAAAGCGATTTCTGACATGATTCAAGCAAGGCATCACGCAAGAACACATGAATAATTATCCCCTGATTTTGGTTGATACTGGAATTCTTGTTGCTTTCTATGACCGTAAAGACAAGTATCACCAACAAGTTCTCAGTTTTTTTAGTACCTGTACCAGTCAACTCATCACAACAATCGCTTGTGTTACAGAAGTGATGTGGCTATTTTCCCCGAATATAAAAGTGCAAAACGAGTTTTTAGCTGCTCTACTAATCAATGTATACCAATGTGAACATCTGCTTCTAGCAGATTATCAAAGAATTCAAGAACTTAACACAGTTTATCAAGACTTACCCGCAGACTTTACTGATTTATCACTTATTGCCATTTCTGAAAGATTAAATATCCCTGCCATTGCAACTCTAGATAAAGATTTTAATATTTATCGACGTTATCGTAAACAACCATTTGAGCGAGTATTTCTACCTCGTTTCTAAACTATTTTATACCACCTTCGATCGGGTTGAGGATATGCTCAATTTGAGTTTAGTAGTGAGGGTTCTCCCCCGTAAGATGAGATTAGTGCTTAAGCTAACCGTATTGGGGCAGTGATCAGATTCTGATGTTCTATGCATATTTTTATGGCTAGATGGATCAGTAATTTGAATTTCGGATTTTATCGCCGATCGATTGTGGAGTATTTTAGCCCTAACGGTTTCCTAGCTGCATTACAGCTTTGCTAACTGTCACATCCAATGCAGAAAGCACTTCTTGAAGCCGATCAAACCCCACTGCTCGATAATTATTAGCCTCATATCGTTGAATTTGCTGTTCTTGTACTCCAATTTTTTCAGCGAGTTCCTTCTGAGTCATGCCCACAGCAATCCTAGCCTTGATCATCACGAGTGGCAGATCTTGGAGAGAATCGATCGGGAAATTGGTGACCTTCCCACTCCTGAGCCGATCATACTCTGCAATTTCTTGCTGTAATTCCCCGATTAGGATGTTCAAGCTGTTTTTCCGAGCCAGAATCTTCCGAGGATGTAAATCAAATCCAGAAGATTCTAATGTTGCTAAGTCTTGCTCCAAACCTCTTAATTTGGTCTGAGTGATTTTATATTGACGTTCGTTTTGAATCATAACTGGCTCCTAATTAGGTAATGAATTCTTTAGGATCTAGGGCAATTACACCTTTTGGTCTTCCTTGTCGGTCGGTTTGAAAAAATCCTTCGTAGTTAGGGAGATCAAATAGTCTGCCGCCAAAAACAACCTGTTGATCGTTTACATTTTCTACACATAGAGAATCTAGCTTGTCTGGATCGAGGGCGAAATCGTTGTACCAACCATCAAAGTCGTTAGGTTGTTCCTTATCAGTAACAAAGCTGCCACCGATGATTACTCTTCGACAACCAGCTACCCCAAACTTCCGTAGGGCTGCGGCCAAACCGGTGGCCAGTTTCAGTCGATGGGGATTGATGGCGAACCTTTGCATAAACTCTTGCCAGCTCGTTTCGTAAATTCCTGGTGGGAGGTATCCCAAGTCGTTGAACTCTGGAATCAACGTCAAAACAACCCAACATGAAAATGGTCTTAGGCACATGCTAACACGTTTTCTATGTTGGGTCTACAGTTTTTAAGCCATTTCTTGGCAGTTGAAGCCAGCCCAGTAGTAGGGTTCGGCAAAAGGTCGTTCACGCAGTGTCTCTGCAAGAGAATCGGTCTTGCAGTATTTCTTGATGAGGTTAGACCATATTTGTTGAAGTTTCACTAAGGTAATAAGCTCGTCGTTTACCTTCTCCGAAAGTTCGTCCTCTATCTGCCGCAACCCAAAATATGCTTGGTTCTGGTTTTTTATCTTCTACTATTTGATGTACAGATTTGTCAAGATATCTTGTGGGTTGAGAAGCATTGGTTATCTATTTCCAAGGTTTTACTGTGTAAGGTAACAAGCATTTTCAGCGAGATTCACAAACAGCCATTGCTCACC
>JANNEH010000049.1:0-1571 GCA_031378405.1 Synechococcales cyanobacterium OTE_75_metabat_409 | reverse complement strand
CTATGGTTGCCCAGATTACTTTTTTACCGAATACTTTCGAGTTCACGAAAACTCTGCTGTAGACAAACACATCATTCGATCGATCACCGAAAACACCACCGGTCGCCCAGTTTTTGCCCAGATGATCGGCGAAAATATCCCTGACCTCGTGCGCACAGCAAAACTATTGAGTCACTACCAAATCGCCGGAATAGATTTAAACATGGGCTGCCCTGCCCCCCGGATTTATCGCAAAAATGTTGGTGGTGGACTATTGCGTGACCCCGACAAAATCGATCGCATTTTGGGAGAACTGCGATCAGTAGTAGATGGACTATTAACAGTCAAAATGCGAATTGGCTTTGAAGATACTGCCAACTTCGACCAGATCTTGAACTTAATCGACAAACATCAAATTGATCTACTCAGCCTCCATGGCCGCACTGTCAAAGATATGTATCACGGCATAGTGCATTATGACCTGATTGCTCATGCTGTACAACGATTATCTTGCCCAGTGCTAGCCAATGGTAACATTAGTTCCGCTGCAACAGCTCTCACCGTGTTATCTCAAACCAAAGCAGCCGGAGTGATGATTGGTCGGGCGGCTATTCGGAATCCTTGGATTTTTCAACAAGTTCGACAGTTATTGGCTGGTGAGCCGGTTTTAGTAGTGACATTAAAGAATGTGCGGGAGTATATCGATCGACTCCATCACATGCAGATCACTCAAGAAATCCCTGAGCGTGGACGAGTCAGCAATCTTAAAATGTATCTGAACTACATCGGTCAGGGTATAGATGCCGCTGGTATATTTCTGCGAGATATGCGCAGGGCACAGACTGAGGCAGAGTTATTGGGAATATGTGATCGCGATTTACTCAGTTATCCCCAAGAACTATTTGCAGTAGAGCCATATTCCGGACTTTTTGCTCGCCCACAATCTGAAACCCAAAAGCTTAGAGTTGTCGAAAAAGCCTCAGCAATCATATTCACAAAATAATCCTAAATCTGCCAAAATTAATTAAGATTAGTTCAAATGCAGTGTACCCATGCCATACAGCAAATTTACTCTCAGTCGGGCAGTAGAAGATTTTGAGCTAATTTTAGAGGAGCGATCGAACCTATTTGCCACCATGTCACCTGTAGCTCCCACCCCTTTACTACGCGAAACTCTCGCAGAAAATGTACCCTGGGCAGTGGCAGTCGGTAGCGAAAAAGCGCGCTCAGAAGGTATTATTAATCCGGTATTACTAGAAGTTAAACGTCAACTAGGCGGACAGATCGGAGTATTTTCTGGCGAAGAATTTAATGTAGATATCGCCGCTGATCTGAATGGATTTTGTGATTTTTTGGTGAGTCGTACTTCTGAACAGCTCTATGTTAGGGCACCTGTCATCATGTTAGTAGAAGCCAAAAAGGAGGATTTGAAGCCTGCTCTAGGTCAATGTTTAGCCGAGATGGTTGCAGCCCAGCGCTTCAACGCCAGCAAAGGTCAAGCCATAGAGACAATCTATGGCGTGATCACCAGTGGCACTGTTTGGCGCTTTTTGCAGTTGGCCGGGCAAGTAGTTTCGATCGACCTCACCGAC
>JANNEH010000045.1:0-9044 GCA_031378405.1 Synechococcales cyanobacterium OTE_75_metabat_409 | reverse complement strand
ACCGTCTGAATAAACAACGTGGTGGATACATCCTTAATTTGGGGTGTATCCATTTCACTCTGGGCAAACTGGCGGCTAGCGACTCCATAGCAGTAGTTGTAGAGTTTACCTAAGCGTTCAATATAGTCGGCAATTTCGGCGGTGCGTTCCGATCGATGGTCTGTCAAGCCCAAATCAGTAGATCTTTGCCATTCCCGATCGGCTCGCAGTCGAGCTGTTTCCACTAAAGAAATTTTCCCTTTGCTATCTTGAGCGAGGGTGACTCGCTCGCCATTGGCTCTGGCCATCAGTTCTACATCGCCAGCGGGTCGCCAGACTGTGAGAGATTGGCCATCAGCAGTACGGCAGTCCATCACCGATCGATCGCCGCGTTTGGTACTGACAATGCGTGGTTGACCGGCTACTTTAGCTTCAATAAGTTTCATCGGTAACTCCTTGGGACAGAAATTTTGGGTAGAGCTGGAAGGCGGGCAGAGCACTCAGTAATTTGGTTGATTACAGTAATTATATACTATTAAGTTTTTTTAGTCAATATGTATTATTAATATTTGATCTGGGACAAAGTTCTCGCACTCCAATTCTGTGACTTATGGCTGAGAAGATAAAAAATCCTGTTGGGTAGAATCTGCGGCAAACCCCAATATCATCAAAGCCTGTCGGAGTTTTGCTTTAGAAACAGGCTGCTCTGGAGCCTTCAGGTTCAGCTCTCGTGCCGTCTCAAATAAATCACGCATCAAAGCATCCAGGGCATTCTCCGATTCCTCGATCGGCGACTTCTCGATCCGGCCTTCGTAGGCCAAAGTATACAATTCCAAATGATGCCGCCCCATGGCTCTTGCCAGCTTGCGTAAAGTTTCGGGGGTCGGACAAGTCCCTTTAAAACAAGCACCTCTTAGTCGGGGTTGGGGAATCCCCGATTCTTCCGCCAGTCGATTCATACTGGTACCAGTATCGGCAATGTGTTGCAAAATCGATCGACCCAATGGCGAACAATCTTCTACTTTGATCTGCAATCTGGCTGGCATGGAAAAATCACCCTAGCAGAACACTGATTCTAGCAAATATTTCTTGTTCCTCGCTAGACTAGAGAGCAGTCCACAGCCACCTCAATACAGCTCTTAATATATGAATGCAATGGAATTTTTCCAGAAAAGCAGCGGCAACTGGAAATCGCAGCGAACCACCCATCACTTGGCCTTTCGTCGATCGGAAACCGGTGAGTCTGATATTCACGTTACTGATTTGCCCGCCACCGACCCTCGGGTGATCGAAATTTGTCAGATGCACGACTATGACCCGGCTCAATCGATCGGTGGTGCCTATGTTACCTGGGAAGGCTCGATGGGCTGGGACAAAGAAGATGAAGACCATACTGGCTCTACAGTCTTTGCTTTAGTGCCCACTGATCAAGCTGGTCGGGAAGGCGTATTACTGCGGGAACGGGGATACGCTGAGATCGTGCCAGTAGTTGGCCAGTACTCCATGGATGCGGATGACTCCTTAGTACTAATCACTGAATACGATAGCATGAGCGTGATTGAGCGCTTTTCGTTTCCCAGTGGCGATCTGCGCATTCGCACTAGCACTGTCAAGCGCTTTGGTGGCTTTAGTACCGCCACTTTTTGCACCGAGTTTCGGGTGGCTGAAAATACCGAAATCTCTACGGCAGAGCCATCTGTAGCTTATCTATCTCTGCTGGGTTAAGGTTCTTGGTGCTTCGGTTAAGTTATGTAATCTTTCATCAAACTAAACCGAATGATGACCCCTCGAAGCCTTATGATTTATAGATATTTGTACATTACTTAGAAAAAATAGGAGTTTTATAGGCGTGGCGATTCCTCTTTTAGCATATAAACCATCTTCTCAAAACCAGCGCGTCGCTTCTTTAGACGTAGCGGGTGATGAGTCTTCTCGAATCTATTCTACAGAAAATATTCTTTCTGCTACCGACCTTGATGACCTCATCGAAGCCGGATATCGTCAATTCTTTTTTCATGCTTTTGCCAGCGACAGAGAGCGGTTCTTAGAATCTCAACTGCGTAGCGGTCAAATTACAGTGCGTGATTTTGTGCGGGGCTTGCTGTTGTCGGACACCTACAAACGCAGCTTCTACAACCTGAACAACAACTATCGCTTTGTGGAACAAACCGTCCAACGAGCACTAGGTCGCGATGTTTACAACAACGAAGAGAAATTGGCCTGGTCGATTACCCTAGCAACTAAGGGAATTGTTGGCTTCGTAGATGCCTTGCTAAACAGCAAAGAGTACTCCGATGCTTTTGGTTATGATGTGCTGCCTTACCAACGCCGTCGGGTATTACCTGGTCGGAGTGCTGGCGAAATACCCTTCAACCTCAAATCTCCCCGCTACGATGCCTACTATCGCAGAATTTTGGGCTTCCCCAAATCAATTTGGCAATCTACTGTCAAAACTTACACTCCTCAAGATCAGCAGCCTAAAGCTGGCAGCCCTGCTAACTTCTTGAATATGGCTCGGAGTGTTGGTGCGACTGGTAATGCCCCACAAACTGTTTCTGCTCAAAATATTGATATTGAGAGATCAGTTCCTTACCGTAAGGTAGACTACAACCGTTAAATTGGTACTAATCAAGAAATATACAGAGGGCAACTGTCCTCTGTTTTTTGTGACTAATTGTAATGCCTGTAACCCGCACTAATTCTCTCTTGGAGTAAAAACCCATAAAAAATTGATCGAGTTTGTCCGCAAATCCTTACAAATCGTTGCGATCGTCTCTTGTCACCCGCGTTAATATAGACAGACGTGGAATAAAACATTCCTCGCCGATCGAGACTGCTTACCACAGAATCTTTCAACCGCAATTTTATTTCCCCTGTAATTTTTCTGGGAGACCTATGACAAACACCAAAGATATTACTCTCGAAGAACGGATCGAAGCCGCCAGAAAAGAGGTGGCCATGCTTTGTGAAACCGAAGCCGGTTCTGCAAACTGTGCTGTTGCCCAAGATAGCCTAGAGGAGCTATTGGCAGCCAAGTCTCACCAACAGCCCGTCAAAAACTCTCTCCAGCAGTTCTGTGAAGAAAATCCTGACGCGGCAGAATGCCGTGTTTACGAAGATTAATCTTTAGTTCTATTTACCCAGCGAAGCCTCCCCTGACCACCAGCAGCGGGAGGCTTCGCTGTTTGTGGCAATCTGATAACTGTCTGAATCGATCGAGAAATCGCCCCAGAACCGCCTAAGCTGGAAACAGATACAATTTTTGATCTGTTCTATGACCACTGAAACTGTCTCCCTAGCCGTTCCCCGCAAATCTGGCTTCTCTCCGATTATCAAATCTTTGGCGTATCCTTTGGGTCAATTTGTCTTGCCCCGCTACTTTAAGCACATCCAGATCTCTGGGCAAGAACATATTCCCCACAGCGGTGCTACTATTTTGGCTCCCACCCATCGATCGCGCTGGGACCCGATGCTAGTGCCCTATATTGCCGGTCCTTATGTGACAGGCCGAGATATTCGGTTTATGACTTCTCAAGCAGAAATGAAGGGAATCCAGGGCTGGCTGGTACGAAGACTAGGCGGTTTTCCGGTAGATACCGATAACCCCAGCGTGGCCACTTTTCGCTATTCGATCGATATCTTAGTGCAGGGAGAAATGTTGGCGATTTTTCCGGAGGGCAATATTTTTCGGGATCACGAACTGCATCCGCTGAAAAAAGGGTTGACTAGAATTGCGATGCAAGCGCACACTGCTGTCCCAGAGCAAGAAGTCAAGATCATTCCGATTAGCTTTAAGTACAGTACTCCGCTGCCCAAAAGGGGTAGCAGTGTGCGGATTTCGATCGGTTCGCCCCTATTGGCTTCTAATTATGCGGGTAAATCCAGTAAGAAAGCGGCTGAGGCCATGCATCGAGATTTGGAGACGGCTCTGAATCACTTAATCCTCAGTGATCTTCGGAGTTCATAGTAGTAGTGCGCGAGAATCTCAGGGCTAAACCTGCAAGTAGTCAAGATTGTTCTTGCCACCAAGCCCGTAACGAATATACTGCCTCAACTTCATCTTCTTTGGCTTCGTCTAAAAAAGCATACAAACGTTCTTTGGGCACCTGCGGAAATGTGGGGCTAATTTCTACTTGTGTATATTCTCCGGACTGAAGCTGATAAATCCGCCAAACAGTACCATCAAATCGCCAAAACTCTGGAACCCCCAGCTTGGCATAGAACTGATTTTTGGCAATATCTGTATGGGTAATATCGACTTCCACCACTAAATCTGGCGGTGGATCTTGAGTGAAATCCACTTTTCGCCCTTTCACTAGGGGCTGGTTTTGAATGTAGTAGGCATTATCAGGCTCTGCACCTTTTTTGAAACTGGGATAGTTCATGGTTGTGGAACCCATAGTTTTGATCCGCAGCCCCATTAGTTCAACTAGAGTACGAACAAAACACTCAATCAAACGCCCTGAAAATTCATGGATTTCTAACGGCACTGTAATCTCCAACACACCATCATCGTAAGTTAATCGAGCGCCACGAGACTGTGGCAGAGCATCGAGAATTTGCAGGTAGCCTTCCCAAGAGATTCCGTGGAGCAAGACCCGATGCTCGCCGATCGCTCTAGAAGTGCTAGCCTCACTTGTGCCTGGAGAAATAGATTGAGTTGGTGCTTCCGCTGCGGCAATCGTCATTAATGATCTCCCAAAGTAGCTTAGACCTGCTCCTATTTTAAGGTCAAATTGCCAATCAGTGTTTTGGAGTGCCAGGTTTTCTCCATGCAAAATCGGGTAAGTGAAAAATCGAGTAAAATGCTGTTTATCCTTTGCCGACTAGCCTCACCATGTTGCCCCAGAACCTCGAAGAATCGATCGAACAAGCCCAAACTGCTACCCTGGCGGCGATCGAAGCGGGTCATCGCAAAATCACGACCGAAATTATTTACCCAGAACTGCGCTTTATGGGAATTGCCGAGCAGTTTTTGAGGATGTTTGAGGAATATGGTACTACTCTGCGGGTATTTTTTACCGATACGGGAGCAGCAGCTTTAGCTAAGCGCGATTGGCCAAATGCCGAGTTTAGAATTGCCGATATGGGCAGTAGTCGCAGCCCGATCGTCGATAAAATGCAGCCCGAAGATCGGATCTTTGTGGCAGTGGAGCCTTCGGCGGTGGAAGTGGAGCAAATTGAAAAACTTTGTTTAAATGCAGATGATCGGCCAGTGGTGTTGTTTTTGCCCAAAATGGAAGATGCAGCGATCGTCGGGATTGGCTATGCAGCTAGGCAATTGCGCGATCGATTTATTAGCACCTTGCTCACCGCTTACTACATCAAGCCCTTATCAGACGAGGTGATTATTTATCGGTGTTTTCCAGGAGAGTGGCAGGTGTGGCAAGTCAAGGAAGGTGAGTACCAGGTAATTGCGGAGTTATCTCATAAGCCCTTGGGAGAGGAGTTAGACACCATTTTGGCGGGAGGCGATGCCGCTGCTGACAGCACCGTCAAGCCCGCTGGCATGTTTGCTGGTTTGCAAAGATTTATGCGGACTTTGAGTCGTTAAGAATTGAGCCAAACACTAGGCCGCAGTAAAAAAATGTCGATCGAGCATTTCCACTAGCTTGGCCTTAGTAATGGCTCCTTCCCAGGCATGAATAAGTTGACCATTCTGAAATAGTCGCAGCGCTGGAACCCCTTCTACGGAATAGGTTTTGACCGATTCCGGGTTGCCATCAACCGGCATTTTAACTACCTGCAATCGATCGGCATAGTTCGCCGCGATCCAGTCGATCGAGGGGGATACCAGTTTGCATGGCCCACACCAATCTGCCCAAAAATATACCACCACGGGCTGGGTTTGGCTCAGCACCTCGGTACTGAACTGTTGGTCACTGATGATCTGCACACCACTCATTAATCTTTCTCCATAAAATTTTAATTGTATCACCAGCAAAAATCTCCCAATCGAGGCAAGATCGATCGGGGGACTCTCGGTGGTACATCCTTATAACTTGTCGATTTGTTTCCGTAGCTCTTCAATCTCGGCATCTACTGGTTGGGCTGGGGCAGCAGCGGCGGCTGGAGCTGCTGCGGTACCAGGAAGCGCACTCTGAGTTGGCTTGGTACCACCCAGCATTTGCTGCTTCATCATTTCTAACTCGTCATCTACTCCTGCACCGGCAGAGAGTTGGGCAAACTTGCTCTCTAGATCGGAACCAGCTAACTCAGCCACTGCTTGGGAGCGAGCTTCTTGTTGGAGGACTTTTTCCTCCATCCGCTCGAAAGCTGCCATGGAGCTATTAGTGCCAATTCGACCCACCGCACCTTGCAATTGCTCTTGAGCCTTGGCGGCTTGAGCGCGAGATTTGAGCATGTCTTTTTTGGTCTTGGCCTCGGAGATTTTGCTCTCTAGCTGAATTAAATTCCGCTTGAGCAACTCTATTTGACCCACTTGGCTATCAAGCTGACCTTTGAGGGCAGAGGCCGTATCGGTATAGGTTCTTTTGCGGACTAAAGCTTCTTTCGCCAGGGTTTCATCACCTTTAGAAAGAGCTAATTGAGCCTTCTGTTGCCAAGAGGCTTCATCTTGGACTGCTTTGTTATATTGTTGCTCGGAACGCTTCTGGGTAGCGATCGCTCCGGCTACAGCTTGGCGCAGTTGGACTAAGTCTTCCTGCATATCTTGTACCGCCTGCTCCAGAATTTTTTCTGGGTCTTCGGCCTTGCTTACCATGTCATTGACGTTAGCGCGCATTAGTCTGCTAATTCGATCGAATAGTCCCATGATGATCTGTCCTTGATACAACGGTGGAGGTCTGCTCCCATTATATTAAAACCTTCTTGGGGCTATGCAATCATTTGATTTTTTTGCTAATAATTTTTGTCCTGATGTTGGCGGTGAAGTTTTGTATGCATATTGGGCAGAATGTCTGTAGCTACCACCTCAAATGTGTCTACTCGTAAACCAAATGTGAAGACAATCTAAACAATAAAAAGCCTTGATCCCAGCTTAGATCAAGGTATCGTAACCCTCTCAGAGATATGATCCCCGCTGATGAGTAGGGCAGAATAAAGAAGTGGTTAACAGACCACCTACCCCGGTTCCCCCCAAGATTATGATGCAGACTAAAAATACCAGCGAAATTTCCAATGCTGTTTGTCGCAACTGCCGATTTTATCAGCCAAATGGACACCGAGGTGGTACCTGCGAACAGTTCAACGTACCAGTAAGTGGTGCTTGGGCTACTTGCCAACTGGCGCTCCCCGCCTTTGTGCCCTCTTGGAAGACCTTAGAAGATCTGCCAGCCGGAAAGTCTTCAATTCCGGTGACTGCCGAGCAGTCTTCAATTCCGGTGACTGCCAAGCAGTCAGTGGCCAACAGAACACCTGTCTCCCAATCGATTCATGCAGCTAAGGCAACCACGGATATTCGCTAAAATCTGGTTCTCTCTTATCTAGGAAAGCTTGCTTTCCTTCTGCTCCCTCTGCTGTCATGTAATACAGCATGGTGGCATTGCCAGCTAGTTCTTGCAGCCCAGCCTGACCATCGCAGTCGGCGTTGAAAGCCGATTTTAAACAACGAATTGCCAAGGGGCTTTTAGCTAATATTTCCTTAGCCCAGGTGATCCCAGTATTTTCTAGTTCGGCTACTGGCACCACTGTATTTACTAAACCCATTTCAAGAGCAGCCTTGGCATCGTATTGGCGACAGAGAAACCAAATCTCTCTCGCTTTTTTTTGTCCCACCACTCGCGCCAGATAACTGGCTCCGAAACCACCATCAAAACTACCGACTTTTGGGCCGGTTTGACCAAAAATGGCATTATCGGCAGCGATCGAGAGATCACAAACCAAATGTAAAACATGGCCACCGCCGATCGCATAGCCTGCTACTAGGGCAATAACCACCTTGGGCATCGATCGAATTAGCCGTTGCAAATCTAAAACATTTAAACGGGGCACCCCGGCAGCATCAGCATAGCCGCCATGGGTACGCACGGTTTGGTCGCCCCCCGAGCAAAAGGCATATTTGCCATCGGTATGGGGACTCGCCCCGGTCAGCAACACCACCCCAATCTGGGGATCTTCCCGAGCATCACAAAATGCCGCATACATTTCGCTTACTGTCTGGGGACGAAAGGCGTTGCGTTTTTCTGGGCGATTGATGGTGATTTTGGCGATCCCGCCCATTTTCTCATAGAGAATATCGGTGTAGGCGATCGCTGTCTGCCAAGTTTCCATATCTCTATCTGTGAGTGCTGCGGCGGTAAGAACCACGACCCAAGGCTTGGATGGTTACACTGCCAACTCCATTAGATTTGATGCCGATCGCTGATGCTGCGGCTGGGGAAAGATCAATAATTCGCCCCCGAATGAATGGGCCGCGATCGTTGATTACGACTACTACTGATCTACCATTACGGTTATTGGTAACGCGCACCCGTGTACCGAAAGGCAAGGTTTTGTGGGCAGCAGTATAACCACCGCCACTGCTATACCAAGATGCTTGACCAGATTCAGCGACTACTGCTGTGGGAGCGAAGGTTGACCCAATAATTACGGTGGTCAGGGTTGCTAAGAGACGTTTATGAAACATAGAGATAAACAGGTTGATTTGTTAAAGGACAGAAATTAACGACGAGCTTTGCGTTTGCCTGAGCCATAGCTCAGTACCTCGATGCGGACATTGCCCACACCGCTAGATTTAATGCCGGTAGCTTCAGCGGCTGCCTGCGATAAGTCAATGATCCGTCCCCGCACAAAAGGGCCTCGATCGTTGATGGTTACAATAGCTGATTTGCCACTGCGGAGATTAACCACTCGCACTTTGCTGCCAAAGGCCAAGGTGCGATGAGCTGCTGTCATACCTTGGGGGTTGTAGCGTTCGCCAGTGGCGGTAACGGTGCCGCCTTCATAGCCATACCAGGAAGCTTGCCCGGTTTGGGTCAGCAAGATGGTTTCTTTGGCGGGAGCATTTTCACTGGGAACTACTGGTGCGGTTGATGTGGGCGTTTCTGGTAAATCCAGAGGGCCAAGCTTGGCTGGTGCCGACATGGCTGGTGACAACTGTGTAA
>JANNEH010000015.1:0-22558 GCA_031378405.1 Synechococcales cyanobacterium OTE_75_metabat_409 | reverse complement strand
CGACAACGCTGGTTGGTGTTTTTGAATTTGGAATTGCTGTTAGCCAGCCCAGGCTAAATTAATCAAAGCACATTATGATAATATTTCGGGCAGGTTGGTAACTATCTCGCTAAAGAAAGTGTTCAGAGTATTAAAATATTCCTAATACAGGAGCCTAATCATGACTAATCAAGACAAACTAATTTGTGTTATCTATGGTCTGATTGCCTTGATTGCTTTGCCAGCTACCTGGATCAACAATATATCCTTTATGACCCAGCCCAGTAACTCTTCTGCTCTGGACTTCTTGCGTGCGGCCTATGTAAACGCCGCTGCGGCTTCCCTTGCTAATGATCTATTGTTGCTGGCCTTCGCTGCCTGTATTTTTATGGTGATCGAAGGTCGGCGAGTAGGGGTTCGTTATGTGTGGCTATATATTATTCTGTCAGCCATGATCGCCATCAGTGTTACATTCCCGCTCTTTTTGATTGCTAGACATATCAAAATCTACAGCAAGGAACCCATCAAAGTTATTACATAAATGAAGCTATTGAAAGAATCCGCCTTCCGATGATCTGAATAAAAAATATGAATCCAGGCGCTCTAATTTCCCCTCACCCCCGAGTAGTCATTATTTTTAATCCCACTGCGGGACAAGCAACAACCGTCCGATCAGCGATCGATCGAGCCACTATTCTGTGGCAAACTCAAGGTTGGAAGGTGACTATTGAACCAACTCAATGTGCTGGCGATGGTACCAGAATTGCACGGGAAGCCGCTGCTCAGGGGATTAATATTGTGGTGGCTGCTGGTGGTGATGGCACGGTGAACGAGGTGGTAAATGGCTTGGTGAATACCAATACAGCATTAGGAGTGTTACCAGCAGGGACAGTAAATATTTGGGCGCGGGAAATGGGTTTACCGATGGATATGAGGCAGTCAGCAGCGGCTTTATTACAGGCCAAATGGTGTCAAATTGATGTGGGAAGAGTGCGATCAATCCTACCGCGTATGCGTTGGTTACCTCGTCGCCGAATCACTACAAAATCAGCAGATGCCATTGATCGCTACTTTTTGTTGATGGCAGGGGTGGGCTTTGATGCAGCAGTGACGGCGGGGGTACAGCCACATGAGAAGAAATATTTGGGAGCGATCGCTTATGTTAAACAAGCCCTACAAATGATTTATCAATATCAGGGGACGCATTTAACTATTTATGTGGATGACAAAAAAGTTCGAGGACGGGTGTTAATGGCCGTGGTGGGTAATAGTCAGCTTTATGGTGGGGTGATTAAGTTTACGATGAATGCGTTGGTGAACGATGGTTTGTTAGATATCTGCATAGTTAAGGGCCGTAGTATGCTCAAAGCACCGTTGCGGTTATTGTCGATTTTGTTTCGATCGCATCATTTGGATAATCGCATTGAATATCATCGTGCTACCCAAATGCGTTTTCTCAGCCGCAAGCCAGTACCGATTCAAATTGATGGTGATTACTTAGGGACTACGCCCGTGCGATTTGAGGTGGTGCCCAAAAGCTTGTGGGTGTTGGTGCCACCAAATGCTGATCGATCGCTATGGCAACAATAAATCATAAATCAGAAGTCCGACTTCTTTTCGTTAACCAGCTTACTGCAAGAATTTGGTAAAGAAGTCGGACTTCTGATTTATGATTTCTGATAAAAATTACAGCCAGTACAAGGGCCAGTAGGTAATACGGCACAACGCATCAACTCTGATCGAGCATTATACAAACAAGAAGCATCGCCAATGATCCACCGACCTTCAATCAGGCTGCGCTCTTTTGGTCGATCGGCAGCTTGTACATACAAAGAAATCTTCGCCAAGCGATAACGTCCGGCTCGGTATTGATAACAATGTCTTCGCTCTAATACCGCATAAGTAGATTGCTCTAAATCTAAATAGTCACCGGGTTGGGGAGTCCAGTCTAACGTTAGTTTATCGATCGTCGCCTGAGATTGACTGAGAATAACCTCCGTCGGCAAAGAATAGGCTTCCATGGCAATTCCAAAAGTCCAAGGTTTTATATTACCAAAAATCGCTGAGTTATGTAGATTTACCCAAGTTGCAAAAATCGCCCCCACCGATTGGCGAGAGCGATCAAACAAAAATTGTACTGATTCTAACGAATCAAGTTCAACAACTCTTTAGGTGAAGCCAGTAAATCGATCGCTACAAAGAAAATCTTGCCTTGGGGATCTAACAAAAAGCGCCAAGCCATGTTCATACCTACATTGGCACCAAACCAGGGAGTTTGCACCTTACCAGTGACTTTAATTTGGTTGAAGCTACCTTCGGCTGGCTCATTAGTGCCTCGCTCAGGTATGAGCTTCAGGTTTTGGCATTCTTCTTGGAGGTAACGGAAAACAGCTTCCTTACCAACAATGGGTCTTTGGAAGGGAGGTTGCAAGGCACCATCAGCAGCAAATAGTTCAATAACTGCATCAAAGTCATTGGCGTTCATGTTGTTGATGTAGTTTAATACGGTGGCGTTATCTACACCTTCGATCGCTACTTTGGTTCGCTCACTAGCCTGTTGTGGTAGCACCATTGGTTCAGAAACCTTGACAGTACCTTCGCCAACGTAGCCCATGTCTACAACAGTGTTGCGCAACACTGTAATTTGTTGGCCCTGTTCTAAGTCCCGAATAGCTTGCAGAATCGCAGCAGCATTAGCTGAAAGCTTGTACCCTTCGGGAATTGGGGCAACAGTACCTTCTGCCATCCACTCACCCAACTGATACCAAAAACCAAGTTTAATGTTGGGAGTAAATACGCCGTAAGCACGGCAAATTTCAGTATCAGTACGGTTGGCCAAGTCACACATGGCCTGAGACTGCTCAGTAAAAGACATGGCTTTAATTTTGTTGAGCAGACCCTGAGCCAAAATCATGCTGGCTGCGCCGGGAGCTGCAACGGTGATAGTGGTGCCCATTTCTTCATAGGCAAACCAAATTAATGCGAGTTGATCTTCGGCGTTGAGTTGGTTAAAACGGGCAATAGTAGCAGGTACTGCGTCAGCGGCAAGAGTGCCGGGGAAAATACCGCGTGCGGAATCGATGGTGAATGCCATGGCTGGTAAGGGACTCCTTATGTATCACAAATTAGTTTTATTATCCGCTGAGTCAGCGTCTTTTTTCGTATCTTGAATAATACCTTATTACACTTTTGTTACGAAAGTAAACAAATCTTTACATTTTTTTTAGGGATGGCAATCGATACCAGGGTGTGTGGGGATATTCGTGGTGTTCCCAGTGGTAACCGAAGTGGTAGCAGGTCAGCAGTGACCAAAAGGGATGAAGGTTGCTGCTACGGATAAATGTTTTGGATGAGGATATTGATAGCTCTGGTCGATGGGGCAAATAAGTACCGAAGTAAAAGAGCTGTAGGGAGCTGAACAAAATTGGTAGTACCCACAGCAGTAACAGATTAAGCATAGAAACTTGCAGGATGTAATGGGCGATCGAAAACATGGCACCCATTCCTAGCAACAGCTTCAGGGCTTGGGTGCGATCGATATATCCACCCATAAACTTGATATACCACCTCCAAAACCCCTGATCGCCTTTGGCGCCAGCGGAGCTATCGGCAAAATCTGGATCTTGTTCAGTGGCTGGGTGTTGATGGTGTAAATGATGTTTAGTTAGTAGAGTTTGGTAGGGCAGTAGCGCATAGAGGGTGGTGCAGGCAATCCCGATTGATCGATTCCAGTGCGGTCGATCGAGGCAAATACTGCCATGCATGGCATCGTGTGCCGTAATAAATAGACCCGTATGTAAAAAAGTCCTGATCAATAGCAATCCACAGCTCCACCAGATGGGATAACTGCTCAGATCGATCGAACAGGCTCCCAGCAAACTGAGCGACCAGGCAATCATCAACAGTAAAGATATCCAAAGACCCACGAGTAATTTAGCAAACCTGAGAGATGGCCACTTGAGTTTAGCCGATTAAGATCTACAATATTTCTTTCTTGCGCCCAGCTTGCCCTATGAATACTCCAGCGAACCCGCAGATCGTGGAAATCCTATCCCCCGAAGAAATGCGTCGTACCATCAAACGCATGGCCGCAGAAATTGTCGAGCGCTGTCGCAATTTGTCTGAAGTTGTTCTAGTGGGCGTGCATACTCGTGGCGTACCTTTAGCCCAGGCTTTAGGTCAACAAATTGCTGAATTAGAAGGAGTAGATTTATCGGTATCGACGATCGACATTACTTTCTACCGCGATGACCTGCAATCGAACAAAGTTCGCACCCCTGCCCGCAGCCAGATCGCTGTAGATATCAACAACAAAACAATCGTGTTAGTCGATGACGTAATTTACAAAGGTCGCACCGCTCGCGCTGGATTGAATGCCCTGGCCGAATATGGCCGACCCGATCGAATTCTCTTAGCCGTATTGATCGATCGAGGTCATCGTCAGTTGCCCATCCAGCCAGATTTTATCGGCAAACGGCTGCCTACCTCTCAAGAGGAGCAAGTTAGGGTGTATTTTCACGACACCGATGGTCGCGATACGGTGGAGCTGGTGCGCTAGATTAGGACAAGAACCAAGAATTAAACCGACAACCTCTTATGACTAATCCCCTTTTAACTGGCCATGGCCTGCCGCCGTTTGCTGAGATTTCACCCGAGCATGTTGCCCCGGCGATCGAACAGCTTCTGCAAACAGTCAACGCTGAGCTGACTGAACTAGAGAAAAACTTTAAACCGACCTGGACTGGCCTGATTGAACCTGCGGATCTCCTCAGTGAAAAGCTCACTTGGGCCTGGGGGATTATTGGCCACTTAATGGGGGTAAAAAACAGCCCTGAACTGCGCCAGGTCTACGAAGAAAGTCAACCAGAAGTGGTGAAATTTTTTATGCGCATGGGGCAGAGTCAACCTCTGTATGCTGGACTCAAAGCGATTCGAGCTGGTGCCGATTGGTCGGGGATGACCAAGGCTCAGCAGCGGATTATTGCAGCGGGCATTCGGGATGCCGAGTTATCTGGGGTGGGCTTGACTGGTGAGCAAGCCGATCGATTCAATGCCATTCAGCTAGAGCTAGCTGAGCTGGCCACCCAGTTTTCTAACAATGTGTTGGATGCCACCAAGGACTTTACTTTAGATTTGACTGATCTGGCTGATATCGCTGGTCTACCGCCAAGTTTGTTGGCACAAGCCGCCCAAGCCAGTCGAGCCGGTGGTCAAGAAGCTGCTACTCCCGAGCATGGGCCTTGGCGGATTACGCTAGATTATCCGAGCTATGTACCCTTTATGGAACACAGTAAGCAGCGCCACCTGCGAGAAAAAGTCTATAAAGCCTTTGTGGGTCGGGCTGCTAGTGGCGATCGAGATAACTGTGGCAATATTGAACGAATTTTGACCCTCAAGCGAGAAATGGCTCAAATCTTGGGGTATGGCAGTTTTGCGGAACTGAGCTTGGCCAGCAAAATGGCTCCCAACGTCGCTGCGGTAGAGAATTTATTGGAATCTTTACGCCAAGTAAGTTTGCCAGCAGCCCAGCAAGAACGCCAAGAACTCCTGAGCTTTGCCCAGAGTCAAGATGCCACGGTCACTGAACTACAGCCTTGGGATGCTTCTTTTTGGGCAGAGCGACTGCGAGAACAGAGATATGACTTTAACGACGAAGAACTGCGCCCATATTTCCCCTTGGAGCAAGTGTTATCTGGTCTGTTTGGTCTAGCTAATAAGTTGTTTGGGATTGAAGTCATTGCTGCTGATGGTCAAGCACCAATTTGGCAGGAAGATGTACGGTATTTCCAAGTCAACAAAGATGGAGAAGCTATTGCCTACTTTTATCTAGATCCCTACAGTCGCCCTGGTGAAAAACGTGGTGGAGCTTGGATGGATGATTGCATTGGGCGGGCGAAGTTCACTGATGTGGCAGGCGTGCGTTTACCGGTGGCTTATTTGGTTTGTAACCAAACCCCACCAGTAGACGGCAAACCCAGCCTGATGAGTTTTGGCGAAGTAGAAACTCTGTTTCATGAGTTTGGCCATGGCTTGCAACATATGTTAACTACAGTAGACTATCCTGGCTGCTCGGGCATTCGGAATGTGGAGTGGGATGCCGTAGAACTGCCTAGTCAGTTTATGGAAAACTGGTGCTACCATCGATCGACCCTATTGAGCATGGGTAAGCATTACGAAACCGGGGAGCCTTTACCCGACCACTATTATGACAAATTAGTGGCTGCTAAGAACTTTATGAGTGGTAGTGTAATGCTGCGCCAGATTCATTTTAGTTGGGTCGATATTGCTCTGCATCATGAATACGTAGCGGGTACTGGTCGCACAGCTAATGATCTGCGGTTAGATATTGCCCAGACCACTACAGTAGTGCTCCCAATTCCGGAAGATCGCTTCTTGTGCTCTTTTGGTCACATTTTTGCTGGTGGTTATGCGGCGGGCTATTATAGCTACAAGTGGGCGGAGGTACTCAGTGCCGATGCTTTTGCTGCTTTTGAAGACGCTGGCTTAGATGATCCTCAAGCAGTAGCAGCCACTGGTCGTCGTTTCCGAGATACGGTGTTGGCTTTGGGTGGCAGTGAACCCCCATCTGTAGTCTTCGAGTCTTTCCGAGGCCGAGAACCAGAGCCGACTGCGCTCCTCCGTCACAGTGGTTTGTTAGCCGTGTAAAATCCTTGATTATAATCAATAGTCCGGACAGATTTACAACGAAGGACATAGATAACCAAGGGAAGACCACCCCACCCCTACGGGGCACCCCTCCAAGGGAGGGGAACTAATTAATTCCCCTCCCTTGGAGGGGTGGCAGGCATAGCCTGACGGGGTGGTCACACCACCGGCGAACGGAGTATAATAAAGTAGCTACATTCAGAGCATATTGCGTAAGGCTTTTGCCGATTGCTCTCGTACTTGGTTGTTAATCAAATAGCCTAGATCAGCTTTTTCTATTCGTTTTACCAAGCTAGGCAGGGTTTCATTTAGTGAAATCGCAGCTTTTTCTAGCTGCCAGTTATGCCGATCGAGTGCTTGTAGCAAATAGGCTCTCCGAGTCTGAACTGCTGATAGACCATAGATTTTTAGATATTGTAGGTCACCTCGATCATCCACGATCGATTCACCAATATAATTATTACGGGTTTTATCTAAATCTGTGATAAACCGCTGCAAACTAAAAGCTCCTGCTTGATAAATTTGCTGAGATCGAATCGATCGCTGTAATAAATCCATTCCCATGATAGATTGCAAATCACTCCATTCTTGACGCATTGTGGTGAGAGCCGATCGCAGGTCAGCTAAACTGTGGATATTTTGGTCATCAATTAAACACTTCATTTTCTGAGCTTGACCGTATAGTCCGTAATAATAAAAAGTCTCACCATAGACATCAGTCAGTAGAGTTTCATGGAGATCTCGATAGTCTGCTGGATGGGCTACAATAAATGCCGTAGCCAGTATTTCACCGGTAAATAGTAATACTCCCACCTGATTTTCGTGAATTTCAAACACGCGCAGAGCTTCACTAAGATCAGAGATCGATTTACCAGTAATAGAATACTCGGTGCGGGGAGATAGTCCGGTAGAACAAGACCTGCGGGAATATTCTTGCCAAGCAATGGTTGGCCCATGAAAAAACATCCCCATAAAACCCTCCATGGCCATTTCTAATGGCAAAAACCGCAAGGAATTTTGATCTTCCCGCTGCGCCATCCGCCGGATTACTTTAACTCCAGCAAAATCAGTAGATTTATTACCCAATCGACCACCCAGTGCCGCTACCGGGCTGCCATCATCACTCCAGTTTAGAACTAAGCCATGGGGCACATAAGTATGATAAAAGGTGCTGCGATCGACACTGACCACGACTTGACTATTATAACTACGTTTAGCCAGTCGCAAATCTGCACGAAAATCTTTGCGCAATAAAGGCACCAACCGGATCGCTCCCCAAATTTGACTGGGGGCAATTTCTAGATGATCGAGATTAATGGTTTTTAGTAAGTTAGCCATGATCAAAAAGCCTTAGAGATGGCCAAGATATCTTGAGCACGTTGGAGTAAGTAGGTTTCTAGCTCAGCCAAGCTGCCTCGGCCATCAGCAAAGCGCATAAAAGCCAAGACTGTGGGCAAGTCTTCAGCTTCCCGGATGCCGATCGTGGGCACCAGAGGACTAATTTGTTTGAGTTCGTAGTCATTGGCATTAAATACTGGGTTGCAATGGACGATCTCCACCTGCCGCTGCGGATCTAGCTTGGCATAGTAAACCCGCAGTAGCTCAGCGACTGCACCCGGTGGGTCGTTTTCCCAACCATCAGAAATTACTACAATTAACTCTGGTTGCCAAGTTAGGGCATCTAAAATGGGAGTGGCTAGGTTGGTTTGACCTCGGGGGGTAACCATGAGCGAATCATCGATTTCGACTGTCCAAAAAGCTTGGTATTCCCGAGAAACTTGTTGGAGTAAAGAATCTACCGCTATGGCAATGCCCAAAGGCCGACGACGTTTTTCTCGGGAGCCGGAACTAGAGTAGCTTCGATCGAGCACTGCTGCTACTTTACCAAGTTGCAGGGGAGTATGTTTTAAAGCTGTAGCCGTGCTTTTTGCCAACCAGTCAGACAACTTTAGTCGTTGCTCTTGGCGCTGTTGCAGCTCTAGGGATAACAAATAGAGCGCTAACTTGGTGAGCGACAAGCGTTGGGGATTGATCGACAACTCCATCCCTGCTTGAGCAGCGCTACCTTGCAGTCGCAGCTTTTCCCCCGCCGTCATTTGTCCCTGGATTTTTTCCAGAAATATTTGGCGAGGAATCTGATGTTTGATGGCTAATCCTTCAGCCACTGTGAAAGGTAGTTGATAGATGGCGCTGGCACTATAAAAAGCTTGGCGAAATTTCTCAAAAAGTTCGATAGTAAAACTCTTTTGCCACCGACCAAACAAAAAATTACTGATTTCTGGTTCTAGCTTTAAGTGAAAATGAGAAACGATCGCCCGCAGTTTAGTCCGATATTTGACGGCTTGAAAGGCTAGTTTTTCACCTCGACTATTGATATAGTGTTGGGCGATCGATCTAGCTCTGCGGTTGTTGATGCCTTTTTTGCGGAGTTGGAGCAGTAGACCCCATGCTCTTTGGGGCGGTAAGTGTTGCAGCGTAGCAGTGATTAATTGGTTCTCGATCTCTCGATCTGCTTTGGATGCCGATTTACCTGTAGCCAATAATTTCAGGACGATTTGAGTTTGGTTGAAGTGATTGATCCCAGCAGCAAGTGTCAGAGTATAAAGTCGCCGATAGTTACCCAGAATATAATCATGCAGGAAATCCAATGAAATTTTTTGACCGTAGCTATAGCTGTATTCATCATAAAACTCACCCTGACCAGTGCAGGATAGACAGGCGTTGATAAACATTACCAAGTCTTCGCGTTCGACTTGCTCGATGAGCTTCATGATTTTGGCATTTTGCAGGTACTGTTACCGACGGGGCGAGGCGGCACGACGGGCGTAAGGCCAGTTACAGTGGATTTCGGAAGTCGCACCAAAGTCCCACGACGGTCTAGATATTCTAGCAAATATGGTGTTCGATCGCCAGTTGACTTCATTTCAGACGGAGATGATTGACTTTATTCCAGAATGGAATATACTTGTTTTATGGAATGGACAATTATTTTTCACCCATCTTTTCGAGATTGGCTTTACGAGCAACAAGAGGATGTTCAAGACTCAATGGTATGAAAAAAACATGGCTTTGGCTGAGCAAAGGTTTGCTGAACATCTAAAACAATTGGAGGACATGAGCGAATGATTAGCTTTGACGAGGAAATGCAAAAATTATCTCCTGAACGAAGAGCTAGGATTGAGGCTAGAACTCAGGATCTATTAAAGCAGGTGAATATGATTCGACTTTTGCGAGAAGAGTTGGGGTGGTCGCAAACGGACTTGGCCGAACGGCTGGGGGTTCAACAATCGGCGGTTTCAAAGCTAGAAAATAATCCTGACAGTATCACGATCGGGAAGCTAGCCAACGTGGTAACGGCTTTAGGTGGGGAATGGAAGATCGTTTTAAAATTCCCCAGTACTGAGGAGATTGAATTATCTAGTAAAGAAGTATGAAACTGTTTGGCTGATCTGATACCTTATAAATTTATTTGTTTGGTCATGAGTAAATGCAGATCGGCCAAGACTTCACTAAGTACGATCGAATTCACCTCTTGCAGCTTAATTAACTTTACTTCTTTGGTACTGCCTCGGGAGCCAGGATAATCCCAGCCATGCCATTCTCCGCTCACAAAGCAACAACCATCGATCGCCTCTAAGCCATCCCCAATATCTATACTCAAAGTCACAAAAACCTGTTCATACTCCCCAATTACTGCCGTAACTTGGGCAGCAGGAAAATACTTACAGTGCATCGAATAATCACCATGGTCGTGCAGACCGCTTCTCTCCCATCCCAGACTTTCTAATGTCCGCACCAGTGAGATAATCGGAATTTTGATCTTTTTAAACCTAGTGATTTCGACTCCAGCCAGTTCATTGGTATCCAGAGTATAAACTGGGCGACCGAGCTGTGGAAAAGGTTGAATAATATTGTAGTCACTAAAGATCTCGCCCCAGGCATTTTTATCTAACTCCGGAATACTGAGGGGATGCACAATGCCAATATTGCCATTATCACCTAACTGATAGATATCATCATGGCTATTGGCATAGCTACGATCTTCCGTTACTCGAAAAGTATTGATCAACTTACCATCAGCACTATAGCTAGCCCACAATAGTCGCTGCGATAAAATCAGCAGCAACGGATGACCGACTAGCAATGTTTCAAAGTCACGAATTGACCACCGTCGATCGCGTACCATGGCCTGTTCGAGACGTGGGGTTTGAATTTTCACTACCTCAGCAATCTGCTTTTTTAGCAGCTTCCAATCGGCGATCGCTTCCGCTGCTTTAGTTTGATCATCTTTACTATTAGGTTTGGGTAAATCAGGTTTCAGCTTGTGATCAGCATCCTTGATCATCGGTTTTAAATTGTCGCCCAAGACCAACCGAAACTGTCGATCGCCAAAATCTAACACCCGACTGCCCTGCTCATCTAAACCACAGTCTGGCACAATCCGGTCTTCCAATTCATCGCGGCTCATGCGCCGATCGACTGCGATCGCTTCCATGCATTCCTTGGCTCGGGTTTTGATCCCTTGAAATTTGACTTTCTGGGCAATCCCATTGATTTGCATCAATGCTGTATCAGTGCCAATTTCGCGTAAACATTCCAGACCCATGACGGCACGGGCATGTTGGCTTTCTCCCGGCCATGCTCTAATCATCGGAGCCAGCTTCAGAGCTGAAGTATCATTCCCCAACCAGCCCACTGCCAGCAATGCCCAGTTTTCTTTGCTTGGTGCTCCAGTAACTAACCAAGATTCAAACAACTTCCAGCCAAAGGCATCAAGGCTAACGGGGTCACACTGGAGTTTCAGATCGCCGATCGCAATATGTGGTTCTGGTTTACTTTGCTTTAATGCGGTCAATACTGCCTGGATTTGCTCAGGATTGAGACAGTGATCACCGATCGTGATTGGGGGCAGATCTACTGGGTCAATCCAAGCAATCTTTATAGCTTTGGGGAGTGATGCGGCCAAGGCTTTGGGTAAGTTACTGGTCGTAAAAGGTTCATAGATTTTTTCGCTATAGTTCAAGACCAACTCGGTGACTCGATCGCGCACGGCTGATTCTTGATCAACTAAGCAAGCTTGAATATAGTCGGCTCGGCCTTGGCGTTTTTGGCTACGCAGGTAATCGATCGCTGCCTCAGCTAATTTATGGCGACCCAGTACCAATGGTATCAAACCAGCAATCCCATACTCTGGATAGTCGTTTAACCACTGCCGAGCTACTTGAGGAGCTTTAGAAGAACCCAGCAGTTCCAGCATATGGGGCGCAGCTTCTGGGGCTTTGACCAGAGCAAATACTGCTAATAATTCAGCGGCAATCTTTTTATCGGTGGCCATGGCGATCGATTGCTTTAAATAATCCAATGCGGCATATTCAGTATGAGCCAACCAGGCTTTGGCGTACTCTGGCTGGTGCAAGTACAAGCGCAATCGCACCATTTCGGCCTGCACTACTGCCGGATCTTGAAACCCAAAAATTACTCGCTGGGTTTGGTGATAGTGATCGCCACTCCATTCGCGACCGTTGTAAAAATTGTCGGGAAGCTGAGCAGTCAATAATTCTAGCTCGGTTTTCATGCCGATTAAGGCTCCTAGAAAAACTACGCGGGCTGGAGCTTTGTAGTAATCGGTAGAATATTGAATCTTGCTGAGTTGAGGGGTAATAGCTTGCCGTAGTTGGTTTCGTTCTTCGATCGACAAATAAGGCAAAACATAACAACGAAAACCATTATAAAAAGCATTGGCATCCAGTGGATATTTGGCGATCTCCGTAATACCAAACAAAGTCTGGTAAACAATAATTGCTTCAGCGGGCAGGTAGCGAGCCAAGTCTTCGGACATGATGGTCGGATCTACTTCGCCAGTAAAATTCTGGTTTGCTAACCAGGGTGCGATCTCTTGCGAAGTTGCTACATCCACTGGAGACAGCATCGCCATTAGCCAAAAGTGCGCCTCTGCGGGGGTAATGGTTGGTGCAATTTGTGCTTTAGACCAATCCCATTGCCAACGAAATTTTTTACCGATTTTCTGGAACCTTTGCAGACAGTCATTTAAGTCAAAAGGTTTTGGTTCAGGCCAAGGTAGGGGCTGAAAATCTCGCCAGGTTGCCCAGAGCCAATCTTGGGGATCTAGATCGATCGACTTAAGCGGCGGATATTGCAATTTCTGGATCTTTGGAGCAGTTTCTGGGGGATTGATCTGTTGATCGATCGCTGCTTTCTTGGTTCCCGATTTTTTAGTAGAAGATGGTGGCATAGCAAAAATCCCAGATTCAAATCAACCTGGGATAATACTAATATACTTCTTTGCTGATCGCAAGTTTAGCTTTCTGGAGTTTTCTTGGGATGAAAACGAATTCCCAAAAACACATCGTAGATAAAGTGGAGCATATCTTTACCCTGCAATAGACCCAGGGACTGGTGACAGCCTTTTTCATCCAATAACGGTTGCATGTAGCGGTAAGCCGTTTGGTACTTATACCAAGGAATTGAAGGCCAAAGGTGGTGTACTAAGTGGTAATTTTGGCCAAAAATCAATAAGTTGATGATCGGGCTAGGATACACCCGAGCATTTTTCCAGCGACTGCGTTCTTTGAAGGGTCGATGGGGCAAATAGTCAAAAAATAGACCAAGAGCAATACCCACCACTAAAGCTGGAGAGAACCAATAGTTTAAAATGTAGCCAATAAAACCATATTGAATTGCCACTGTGATGATCACTGCAACCACCAGGCGGCTGAGGAACCATTCTAGCAGTTCATATTTTTTCCAGAGACGGCGCTGAAAAAAGTAGACTTCATGATAAAAAAATCTGGCGGCAATCATCCACAGCGGACCACCGGTCGAAACAAAGTGATCGGGGTCGTTTTCTGGATCGTTGACATTGGCATGGTGCTGAATGTGAACCCGCGTAAACACCGGGAAAGCAAATCCCAGCATCAGCGCACTGCCATGCCCCATAATCGAGTTCATGATTCGGTCTGGGTGAGCTGCGTTGTGTGAGGCATCATGAATGACCGTACCAGCCATGTGTAATGCCAAAACATTCAATGAAAAGCACAGCCAGCCTGGCAGATCAAACTGCCAGTAGCCTACAGTGGAAAAAAATACTAGCACCAACGCGCCGAAAAACATGAAGACATTGGTGTTTAAACTATCTGGTGGCCCCACAAATTCTTTGGGTATAGTTAGCCGCTGTGTGGCCTCCGACATCCTTACCGATCTCCTCAAAATCAAAAAAGCTTATTGTTCCGTAGTATACGGCAAATAAGACAGAGTATAAAGCTTTGTTAAGCCATTCCAGCGACTGGGGGCTAAATCCGGACAATTTGAGAAACTTTTTGCTAGTCGATCGAGTCCCAATCTACTAATGCAAGTTACCCGTTCTCTATTCAATCCACTGAAGGCTCTGTTATGAATAACTCCTTAGCTTTACTCGGTCTGTCTCTCACCCTGGTTTTGAGTGCCAACGCTGCCTGGGGCGAATCTAGAATTGAAAGAGACGGGCGCAGTGGCGCACCTACCACCCAGCAAAACCGTAATCCTGGTGCGCCTCAAACAAATTCTCAGAATACCCCTGGCGCTCCTACGACCCAGACCAATCCTCGGACTAGTAACCCCAGCCAGACTAATGGTCAACCAAGTACTCAAAGAAGCGACCAAGTTAACAATAGCTCTACTCGTTTTACTTGTGATAACGTCAATGGCCAGCTCACAGTAGTCTATCGTCCCCAATCTCGCCCGGATGAAGCTTACCCTTGGGCTGTCCCTGGAGACATGGGTACTGCCTGGAATTCTCAGCGTCGTTGCGGTGAAATTGCCAGAAGGTTGGAGTCCTATCGATCGGATGGCCTGCAAGAACTGCGCACAGGTATCCAAAATCAGCAAAATATTGTCTGTGTGACCACCGAAAAAAATCAGTTTTGTCGAATTGTGTTTACCGTTCCCTCACGGCAAGACCCGATCGCCACCAGAGACAGAGTATTTCGCAACCTGACCATGGCTGACAGTGGCCAACAAACCGAGGGGGTCAACACTTTTGCGGGTAATGGCAGCGATAATATCTTGGGTGGTGTCACGGGTAGTCGCCGTAACCGGGTAAGCCGCAGCAGTGGCCTAGACCTGCGACCATTTTTATCTCCAACCGATGGTGGGACTGGTGATCGTATTGGCAATCCGGTAAATGTACCGGCTCAATATAGACTAAACCCAGATAATTTTCGCTAAGTTTACTGGGGCGTATGGGTAATCCGAGATTCGAACTCGGAACCAATTGATTAAGAGTCAACTGCTCTACCGTTGAGCTAATCACCCGCCGAATGACAATGGTAGCAAAGAATTTGCATTTAGCCAAATTGTTGTTGTTAGCATTGCTTATTAAAGATGCGATTTTGCTGCCAAACTCCCGCCTAATTTGTATTTGGCATACCAAAGCCGCCCCAGATATCCAGGGCGGCTTTTGCTTTGATGAGTCTAGCTCCTAGTTTGGATCTAGGTTGGCTTTGAGCTTAAGTTGAATGTCGGTGCCTTTCTTAAGTACCACCTCACCACCAGGGCTGGAGAGGACGAAGGCAGTGGCGGCTGCGGCACCAGCCATTTTGCCATGTTTAAAATTGGTTTTGTCTCCAATGAAATGACCAGCTACGGTACCACCCAGAATAATGCCGGCATTTTTCAGAAACTGGCCTTTAGTCTTGGATTCAATTTGAGTGTTGACTAGCTCGGCTTCGATCGGAATTAATTCACCATTTTTGAGCTTGACATCATCAAACACCAAGTCCAATTCGGTTTTTTTGCCCTTGGTGGCTTTCACCACCTTTTCTATATGTCCCTCGATCGTGGCATCTTTGAAGGCTGGGTACTTGCTGACTGAGCCATTCTTGATTTTGATTGAGAACTTGTCATTATTTTTATTTTTGCCGGTCGAAAGCTCTTGCTGTAAATCGGTGCTAATGGTGGTGCCTGCTGGGACAGCACCGACAGCTAATGGTTTGTTATTACTAGTCGCAGTCATTGCGCTGCTATTTTTGGGTTTATCTTCAACCTTGCTTTTGCAGCCCACCAGACCGCCCAAAGACAATGTAAGTAAAACCAATGAAACGGATTGCTTGAACATAATTGAGATCTCACACTCTAAAACCCATTGAAATTATGGGTATGCAGATATTCTATCATTTTGAAATTGACTTTAAAAAATTCAGTGGGTCTGGAGCGACCAACAAACTATTGATTAAACCAGCGACCAAACTGTGAATACAGAGCTGGTAACACCAACAAAGTTAACGCCGTAGAAGTAAATAAACCCCCGAGAACTACTATAGCTAAGGGCTGTAAAATTTCTTTGCCTGCTCCCGACCCAATAATGATCGGCACCATCCCCAATGCCGATGACAAAGCAGTGAGCAAGATAGCTACCAATCGCTCCATGGAACCTTCAATGATAGTTTCTTTTAAAGACATTCCCGTCGCTAAGCGCATATTATAGTTTTCTACCAACAACAGCCCATTCCGGGTCGCCACGCCAAACAGGGTAATGAACCCCACCATCGAAGCCACTGAAATAATCCCGCCGCTCATCGCTACCGAAATCACCCCACCAATTAAAGCCAGTGGCAAGTTTAGCAAAATCATAATGGTGCCACTGATCGATTTCACCGCAAAATAAATTAAGACCGCAATTACTACTAAAGCAGCCGCCCCAGAAAGTAACAGCGTTTGAGTAGCTTGTTCCTGCGCCTGAAACTGACCACCAAACTGCACATAGTAGCCAGCAGGTAAAGAAATCTTCTGCACATTAGCGCGCACATCGGCAATAATTGCTCCCAGATCTCGACCACTGGTATTAGCTGAAACCACAATTAGGCGAGAGACGTTATCACGGTTAATCGTGCTCGGGCCAAAACCATATTCAATCTTGGCCACCTGAGATAACGGGATCTTTTGGCCAGCGGGTGTGTCAATTAAAAAGTTGCCGATCGATTCTGGGTTTTGGCGAAAGCTGTCTGGCAAGCGCACCACTAAGTTAAAAGTCTGCTGTTTTTCTAATACCTGAGAAACTGTGCGGCCACTGAAACCAGTTTCGATCGTCTCTGCCAAATCACCGATAGTTAAACCATAACGAGCCGCCGCATCTCGATCGAACTTCACCTGTACCTGTTTAACTGGCACCTGGGGTTCTAGCTGTAAATCTGTAATGCCAGCAATACTAGACATCACAACTTGTACCTGTTTGCCCAAAGTTCTGAGTTGATCCAATTCAGGGCCATAAATTTTTACAGCGATCGCACTCCGCACCCCAGACAAAATCTCATCCATGCGATGGGAAATAAAACCCCCGACACTGCTGGCGACACCTGGTAATTTTTCTAGCTCCTGGCGCAATGCTGCGACAGTTTTCTCTCGATCGATTGAGCCTTCTTCACTAATTTGGACATCTAATTCACCGAAGTTTACCCCACCTACATCGGGGTCTCCAGAGGCAAAACCCGATCGAAACTGTAGGCTGTCGAAGCGCTTATCATTTTTCAGCGCATCCATCACTGCAATTGCCGATTGGTTGGTCGCTGCCAAAGATTGTCCTGGAAACAGTGTCACGGCATTAACCAGGGCGCGATCTTGAAACTCTGGCAGAAAAACTTTACCTAGCCCCGGCAAAATCACCATTGCGGCCATAAAACCGGCCAGAGATATGCCCAAAATTAGCTTAGGCGTTTGCATTGCTAAATTTAATAGTGGTAGGTATACTCGGTGTGCCCAGCGCTCGATCGGAGTTTCAGCACTGGGTAATGGACGACCGACCAGCAATAACGCACAAAGAGCGGGAGTGAGTGTTAAGGCTACCAAGGTCGAAGCCAAAATAGAGAGCAAATAGGTCAGACCCATGGGTGTAAAAATTCGGCCTTCTACCCCAGAAAGCACAAAAATTGGGGCAAAGACTACTGCAATAATAATTGTTGAAAATAACACGCTGACCCGAACTTCTACCGATCCAGCAAAGACCACTTCAAAAGGTGGCTGGGGATGGGCGGCCACCTGATTTTCGCGCAGTCGCCGATAGACATTTTCCATATCTACAATCGCATCATCTACTACCGAACCGATCGCCACTACCAATCCACCCAGAGTCATCGTATTAATGCCTTGACCCGTCCAGCTCAAAATCAACATTCCTAGTAGCAATGATACTGGCAAAGCACTGAGGCTAATTACTACAGTTCGCCAATTCAGCAAAAATGCAATCAGAATCACCGAGACAATGATCGCTCCATCCCGTAGAGCTTCTTCAACGTTTTTTACTGAAGCCTCAATAAACAAATTTTGATCGAAGGTTTTGGTGAAATTTACACCAGCAGGTAAGCCGGTTTTGAGTTCGGCCATTGCCGCTTCGATCGCCTTTACCACAGTCGGAGTATCACCGGTTGGTTGCTTGGTCACAGTGAGAATCACTGCTCGTTTGCCTTGAAAGATCCCATCACCACGCCGCAGCCCCGGCCCAATTTGAACTGTAGCTACTTGTTCTAATAATACCGGTGCACCTTTGTCGGCTTTGACTACTGATTTTTTAAGCTGCTCGATCGATTCTAATCGCCCCAAACCTTTGATCAGGAATTCTTGATCAGGTGTAGTAGCAAACCCACCAGGAGCATTAGAGTTGGTGCCCTGGACGGCCTTATTTAAGTCAGCCAAAGAAATATTGTAAGATTTCAGCCGATCGGGATCGACCAACACCTGATACTGGCGCTCATCACCACCATAGAGGAACACATTACTCACCCCTGGCACACTCAATAGACGATTGCGCACATCCCAATTGATGGTGCGCCACAATTCCATCATGTCGCCATCTTTGCTGGTGAAGGCATATTTGATTGTCCAACCGAGGGGAGAGTTTACCGGTAATATTTCAGGCTGTTTAACGCCTTTTGGTAATAAGCTATTCACCCGTTGAAGACGCTCAGTGACGAGCTGACGGGCACGGTAAATATCAACATCCCAGCCAAACACGGCTTTGACCGAAGCAATGCCCACTGCTGAAGAAGAGCGTAGAGATGTTAGACCCGGTGTACCGTTAATGGCGCTCTCGATCGGCCTGGTAACTAAAGATTCGACCTCTTCTGGAGCTAACCCTTCGGCATCTACCTGGATTTCTACTTGGGGTGGGGCGAAGTTAGGAAATACATCCAGTGGCATTTGACCCAGAACCCGGAAGCCCCAAATACTGATAGCTAGAGAAATGAGCACAACTAACCAACGGCGCTCGATCGACCATTTTACAATGTTATTTAGCACGGTAATTAGTTGGCAATAGGGAGTATAGATTCATCTGAGTTAGAGGGAGGATCTTTGGGATCTACTTCAGTCTTGAGATTGTTAGCTGGAATATTTGGGTTTGGGCTATCACCATGATTTGAAACTACGGCTGGAACATCAATAGTGGGATCAAGAATAGTTGATACCAATTCATTGGGATTCTTTAGACCAGCATTATGTTCTGCCACTTCTTCACCGTCGAGCTGATTTCGTTTATTTCCTTTGACTAACCCCCAAGCGCCACCACCGATCGCTAAAACTCCGGGAATGGCTAACCACCAAGGATTAAATGGGATTTTAAATCCAGCAATCGACATCCCTGATGCTGCTTTGCTTTCACCACCTGCGGCATGTTGATCAGCTTTGGCCGGAGCTTTAAGTGATTGGGCATAGAGCTGGGGAGCGCGTTGTGTTACTACTTTATCTCCAGCAAATAGTCCCGATTTCACTTCTACCAAATCGCCTACGGTTTGGCCAAGGGTAACAGTGACTGGTTGATAAGCATTGCCGTTTTGAACATAAACTATTTTTTTACCGTCAGCTTCAACCACTGCGGCGCTGGGAACTGCTAATAGGGAAGATGTACTTTCATCAGTTGATAGGCGCAGCTCGGCAAACATGCCGGGTTTGAGGGAGCCGCTACTATTACTGAGAGCAACTTGGACAGGTACTACCCGGCTCTGACCATCTACTGTGGTGCCAATACGGCTGATATTGCTCTCAAAAACTTCGCTACCGACTTTTACTCGGGCATCTTGACCAAGTTTAACTCTGCCTAAATCTTTTTCATAGATATTGGCTGTAGCTATTACTTGCTGATCGTTAGTAATAGTCATTAATTTGGCACCAGCATCAGCCACAGATTGGCCAGTGGTGATATCTCTATCAGCCACAGTGCCGTCGATCGCTGACTTGATAGTGATGATGCCATTTTGATTGTCCCCATTACCAAGTTGAGAAATGCGGGTGTTGTAGGTAGCAGTACTCAAATTTTGGCGGTTTTGGGCGGCGGTGACAGCAGATTGAGATTTGCGCAGTTGGGTATCAGCTTCTACCAGAGATTTCTGGTTGACGGCTTTGGACAGTTGGCCTTTGGCTTCTGCTACTTGCTTTTCGGCATCGTGTAATTCCCTCAATGGCAAGTCAGTTTCAGCTTTACGTAGTTCGGTTTCGGCTTGTAGTAATCCAGGTTGACTTTGGGCTTTAGCTAGAGCTGTGCGCGCCTCAGCTAATTTAGCCTGAGATTCTAATACCTGGCGACGAGGTAAGGCACCGCCAGCCGCTAATTCTGCGTCTTTTTGGTAGCGATCGAGTGCTACCTTGACTTCAATTTGAGCAGCAGCAATTTCTGCTTTAGAAACTTGCTGCTGGCGCTGATAGTTAGTTTTTGCTACTTGGACGATCGAGCCTTTTCTGACCAACTGCTGCTCTCTGGTTAACCGAGACTGGGCGGCTGCAAGTTGACTGAGAGCCTGCTCTTGTTCAGCCTTAGCAATTTGTTGGATTTTGCCATAGCTGTCTTGAGCCAATTGTAGGTCTGCCTGGGCTTGCTGCAAACTTGCTATGGCCTCACTTTTTTTCTCCTGAGCTGCTACCCGTAGATCTCCTAACTCTGGGCTGGTCATAGTAGCTACGGCCTGACCAGCTTTAACTCTGGTTCCGGGCTGCACCAACAACTGAAGAATTTTGCCTTTAATGGGTGCCGTAACTTCAACTTTTTGATTGGGTAGCAGCTCAATTTGGCCAGTAGCTACAATTTCTACTTTCAGGCTTTGTTTTTGAACAGGAGAGACTTTTACTCCGATCCGTTGAGCAGTTTCAGCCTCAATTTTCACATCGCTGCTGCCGGTTTTTTCTTGATCACTAAACTCGTTACCATGACCACCATGACTTAAAGCTGCTGGAGCTAAAAAGATCCAGCAATTTATTAAGCTAAGTAGGGCAAGGGCTTTAGTGCGAGAGGAGAAATGCATAATTTTAGAAGCCGATCATAATTGATGTGAATTGGTAATTTGCTAAGAGACATTCACCCAGAAGTCGGCGGTTACAATTTTGCCATTGCGGTTAAACTGCCCCCACACTTTGTATTTGCCAGCTTTTGGAAAGGTGGTCATAAAGTGAACCTCATCACCACTACTACCAGCATGTTGGGCCGCATGAGCATGAATGTAGTCGGCACGAGTTAATGGAGTCGAATTTTTCATGATTACCAGATGTCCTTTTTCGCCCAAGTAGGGTTTTAGGTCGGTAACTGGCTGACCGTCAGACTGTTGTAGTTTAAAGGCCAGCATGTTTTCTTGACCGGCTTTGAGGTTATTGGCAGTCAATTGGACTTTGGTATTGTCGATCGACTTAGCCGTTGTAAAATCCACTTTAGATGGCATGGCAGGTTTACCAGCTACCTTGACCTGCATTAGTGATACCTGCTCAGTTTGACCGACTGGCTTGTAGTCGCTGATTAAGGTGTAGTTACCGCCTTGAGGAAAACTAGCTTGGACTTCAAAGCGGCCTTTTTGTTTGTAGACGGGGTGGATGTGGCTGAAGGTTTGCAGATCATCACTAACTACAATTAGGTGCATTAGCTTAGTTTGGAAAGTTTCAAACTGGTCGATCGATCCGCCACTTTTAGCTTTAACATCAATAATTAACTTCGTTTCAGCTCCAGCCTGAATATTGTCAGTGGTCAATTTAGCCGTGGTAGTCTCGGCTCCAGAAGTTGCTGGCGTTGTCATGCCGCCATGATTACCATGCCCACCTTCAGCTAACTTGGTATCATCCGACTTGACGTTAGCAGCCGGAGTTTGGCTGGCACTAGTGTCTAATTTGTTTGTAGCACAAGCTGTTGTGATTAGGAGTAATCCGCCACCAAGAGCAAGCGAAGTGATTAGTTTTTTCATGTTATTCTACCGTTTAAACCTTGGGAAATTAACTGACTGGTGGATACTAGTAATTCGGCCAAACCGATGCTATCGATCGAAGCTGAACCGACCATCTGCCTTATCACCACCAATAACAGCAGTAATCTTTAGCTGGTAGGCCCCTGCTGTCTTACCAGGAAAGACCACTGCATAGTGCTTGCCCTCAGCATCATAAGTAAAAGTGACTGTTTTCGATTGACCATCAGGAGACTGCACCTCTCCAGAGATCTTGGCATCGGTAATAGCTTGATGGTCACTGCCTTTTTGCAAATATATATCTAGATGGGTTTCGCTAGCTGACTTTTCGGTAACTAGCTCCAAATGATATTTCCCTGACTCTACAACCTGACCACCCTTATTGCTTTTTGGAGCAGGGGCTTCTGACTTTATGGTTGGAGATGTTGATGCTGCTGAATCTATCACCGCATTATTACTAGGAGACTGAGCAGCTTTTTCGCCGCTACTACAAGAAGCCAGCAGCATTGCAGCTCCTGTGATTAAAAAGCTTAGGCTGGTAAGTTTCATGGCTTGTTTGAATTACTTCAATGTTGTGTACCCAGAATCTCACCCAATTGTGAATCGAGGATGAAAAACAATATCGAAAACAAAAATTGCTTCAAACTATTATCTGACAAAGTATTCAGCTTTTTTACCTCAAAGTAAAATATTTCATCCAGGATTCACTTTTG
>JANNEH010000267.1:0-9944 GCA_031378405.1 Synechococcales cyanobacterium OTE_75_metabat_409 | reverse complement strand
TGGCCACCCCAGAAGTTTTGGGATTCGCAGTAATTACTTTGATCCCATCCTTGGCCAAATCCGCCCAGTTTTTAATGCCTTTCGGGTTGCCCGGCCTGGTGACTAGTACTGCGACCGATCGAGAAACAATACTATCGTTAGGGAATTCTTTTTCCCATCCAGGCTGAATCAGGCCAGCTTTTTCGATTTTTTGGGTATCCCCAGCCAAAGACAAATGCACAACATCAGCGGCCAACCCATCGATCACCGCCCGTGTTTGGCTACCAGAACCGCCATAGCTTTGTTTGAAAGTTACTTTTTGACCATGTTCTTGTTGCCATTTAGCCACAAATTTAGGAATTAGCGCCTCATGAGCAGTTTTGGTGACGGCGAAAGAAACTAAGGTGATTTCCACTCTTGGCTTTAGCTCTTTCTCTCCAGCAGTTTTATTGGCGGTGCAGGCCGTTAGGGCTATGACTGCACCCACTAAAAATATTCTGACTGACTGATTAATAATGGCTGCTAGCTTCATTTTCTTTCACCGGATTGACAATCTACTATATCCTTACCAAGATACCGTAGATTTATTTAATAAGTATGGATGATATATGAAGTCTTTGCAGAAAGTCAAGAAAAATGTCCCTGGCCGGAAGTCGCAGGCAGTCGTCTAATAAATTAGGAATATCTAGGGAAGTAAAGCACAGGGAGGCTATGGGGATACCCAGCCGATGAACTGTGTAGCCAAAGACCCAGAAGCCCGCTCTCTACGTGCAGGTCAGGTGAGAGTCGGGTTGGCGGGAAACTAGGATATGTCACTATCCAAAAGATTATTTTGGGTGGCTGTAATGATTGCTTGTCTTCGATCGGCCACCCCCAATTTGTGCAAAATGGCATGAACATGAACACGCACTGTACCTGGCGTGATGTAAAGAATTTCAGCAATCTCTTGATTAGTTTTGTCGGCAGCAATCAGCACCAGAATTTCTTGCTCTCGCCGAGTTAAGGCATTGGTTGGAAGCTGTTGATCTACCGAGTTATTTTGAAACAGCGTATGAATTTCAGCAGTGGCTTTCGCATCCCACCAAGAAGCGCCAGCAATGACCGACTGCATTGCTAAAACCAGATTTGCGGCAGCGACTCCTTTTAGGCAGTAGCCTTGCGCCCCTGCCGCTACTAAGCGGGTAATTAGAACTCGTTCATGGTGAGAAGTGAGCACTAAAATCGGCAGGTTTGGATGATTTTGCTTGAGTTGCCGACAGGTTTCAATGCCGCCCAAACCCGGTAAGCCAATATCTAATAACACCAAATCAAAAGTCTGCTGTTTGGCCAAGTCGATCGCGGTTTCTCCATCATGGGCTTCTATTAAAACCTCAATACTAGATTCTTGTCGTAGGCGCACCTGCAAACCCAGACGAAACAGCTCATCGTCTTCAACTAACAAAATTTTGAGATGATCTTGAGACATATTCGGTTTTGGGATTGGGGGTATGGATGATTGCAGGCAAGCGAAAGCCAAAAATTGCTCCTTGGGGCGAGTGGTTTTCTGCCCAGATGCTGCCTGCATGTGCTTCTACGATTTGACGTGCCAGATATAAACCCAGACCAGAACCACTGGCCTGTCGATCGCTCTCTCCTTGGTAAAAACGCTCAAACAAATGAGGCATCTCATTGAGCTGAATGCCTGCTCCCGCATCAATGATTTTAACCACTTGTTGACCAGCTTGGCTGCCCAGTACGACCTCTACCTTGGCACCGCGAGGAGAGTGATTAATAGCATTGGTTAGCAAATTGCTAAATACCCGCTGGAGTTGTAGGGCATCGCCACTGACCCACAAAAATTGGCGGAATTCAGATTCTCCGTAGTTTAGAGATAAATGCACTCGGCGACTAGCAGCTAGATCTAGTAGTGTAGCAGTCGTTAATTCTGCCAAATTAGCCAGATCGATCGGTACACATTGTAGTTGTAAACCCTCACTATCATTACGGTAGATATCTAGTAGAGTTTCAATGAGTTGGAGACTAGTTTCTTGACTGCGAATCAATGTTTCTAACACACTTTTTTGTTTGAGCTGTACTGCCCCAAAGCGCTCTTGATAAAATGCTTTGAGTGTTTCGATACCTCCTAGCAAAGGAGTTTTGAGGTCATGAGCCAGGGTAGAAGCGAAGTCTGCTCGAATGCTGGCTAGTTTTTCTTGCATTTGTAGTTTAGCTTGTTGCTGTGCCAGGGTTTGCTGAATTTGGCGATTATGGTTGCTCAAAATCCCGGTGACGATCAAGGCTACAACGGTTGTGAGGCGATTGACCACCATCGCTGGTTGAATTAGCTCATTGCCAGGAACCCAGATATTCAAGAGGGTGAGGAAGATGGCGATCGCAGTGAGCTGCCAAGTGGTCATGCGGCTGAGGCGAGGTTTGGCGAACAAGATGGGACTAACGTATAAATAACCCATTACATAGTCTGGGGGAGTGAGCATCTCGATCGTGAATACTAGCCCAAATAACCCAGCAGTAGCCCAAAACAAGGTTGATTTGGTAGTTAAGTGGTACCAACGTGATTTTTGCAGAGATCGATTTGACCGTGCTGGAGGAGATGGGTTTACTGATGTCATAAGCATCACAACTAAAATGGCATTAACTTTAGTGTATCGAGAATCTTGCTGCTTTGGTAATAATCAGATATAGATTGGGCTAAACAGCATCTAAACGCTAACTAAACACGCTTATTGAAATTGTCAATACAACTCAGATAGCACCAGGGAAAACGGTACTAAACAACAACTTATACCTTGGCAACTAGCTAAAACTGCGCCACAATGCCCTCAGTTGCGATAATTGTAATGTTAATAAGGAATCTTGACCTATGCTACAGGGATGGATACAAATCGGCTTAACTCTAGTGATAATCGTGGTGATTACTCCGCTCTTAGGGGGATATATTGCTAAAGTCTATCTGGGTCAGAAAACAGTGCTGGATGCTTTGATATATCCAGTAGAGAGGTTAATTTTCAGACTAAGTGGCATTCAGCCTAAATCTCAGATGACTGGTTGGCAATATGCTAGAGCCGTGTTATTTAGTAACTTAATGATGGCAATCGGCCTATTCGCAATGCTCATGCTACAGAGCATTCTCCCCTTGAACCCAACTGGTTTGGGAATGCCCACCTGGGATACAGCATTGCACACCACTATTTCTTTTGTGACCAATACCAATCAGCAGCACTACTCTGGAGAAACCACCTATAGCTACTTTGTGCAGATGCTGGGCTTGGGCTTTATGTTTTTCACTTCAGCCGCTACTGGCATTGCGGTGGCGATCGCTTTTATCCGAGGATTAACTGGCCGACCTCTGGGCAACTTTTATGTAGATATGACCCTAGCCATCACTCGGATTTTGCTACCGATCGGGATAGTTGGTTCAATATTGCTGGTTGCCGCTGGTACTCCAGAAACCCTGAATGGAGCGTTAGTGGTGCCGACCCTAGAAAATCCCCAGGTGAGTCAGGCAATCGCTCTTGGCCCTGTAGCTCATTTCGAGATCCTCAAGGAGCTAGGAGAAAATGGCGGGGGCTTTTTTGCCATTAATTCTGCCCACCCTTTCGAGAATCCTAATGGCTTTACCAATTTGCTCCAGATTCTAGGGATGATCGCTATTCCTTCTTCTTTGATTTATGCCTATGGTGTTATTGCCAACAACCGCAAGCAAGCTTGGCTAGTGTTTGGGATGGTATTCGCTATTTACTTGGTGTTTATCGGTGTGACAGCGATCGGTGAATATCAGGGTAATCCTTTGGTTAACTCTTTGTTGGGCAGTACTCAACCCAATTTAGAGGGTAAAGAAGTGCGATTTGGTTGGGCACAATCGGCGTTGTATGCGGTGACTACTACTGGTACTATGTGCGGCGCAGTTAACGCTATGCACGATTCCTTTATGCCTGCGGGAGGATTTGTGCTGCTGGCTAATATGTTCTTGCAAATTGTCTGGGGTGGTCAAGGGACTGGCACGGCCTATTTGTTTGCTTACCTAATTTTGGCGGTGTTTGTGACTGGTTTGATGGTAGGGCGGACTCCGGAATTTTTGGGGCGCAAGATTGAAAAAAATGAAGTGGTATTAACCAGTTTTTTGATTTTGTTGATCCATCCGATTTTTATCTTGCTGCCCGGAGCGATCGCTTTTGCTTTCCCAGAACAACTAACAGGAATCAGTAATCCGGGTTTTCATGGGCTGACCCAGGTGATGTATGAGTACGCTTCTGCTGCTGCCAACAACGGATCTGGTTTTGAGGGTTTAGCTGATAGCCAGCCTGCACCCACTGCTTTATGGTGGAATCTGAGTACCTCGGTGAGTATGCTGGGTGGTCGCTATATTCCCATCACTGCTCTGTTGCTATTGGCCGAGGGCATCTCGCGCAAGCAGCCGGTTCCTGCTACTGTCGGAACGCTGCGCACTGATACGGTGCTGTTTACCGGAGTAACTGCTGGAGTGCTGTTAATTATGGGTGCTTTAACTTTCTTTCCAATTTTGGCTTTAGGACCGATCGCTGAAGCCTTTCAACTAATGCGTGGAGCTTAATTTTGACTAATAAATCTTCTCGACGGGCTGATGCTCAGAAATCCCAGCTATATTCTCAGGCGGTATGGAATGCTTTCAAGAAGCTTGATCCCCGCATTGCAGTACAAAACCCCGTAATGTTCATGGTGTGGATCAGCACCATCATTACTTTTCTAGTTACTGTTGATCCCAATCTATTTGGTACAGTTCAAGGTGATAATAGTCAACAACGGTTACTGAATGGATTGATTACAATTATTTTGTTTTTTACCGTATTATTCGCTAACTTTGCTGAGGCGGTTGCTGAAGGACGAGGCAAAGCCCAGGCGGCGGCTTTAAAAGGGACTCGATCGGATACTATTGCCAATCAAGTTTTACCCGATGGGACTATTCAGCAAGTCAGTTCCACAGCTTTACGCAAGGGTGATCAAGTTAAAGTGATTATTGGTGAAACCATCCCGGCTGATGGGGAAGTAGTTATTGGTGTGGCTTCAGTAGATGAATCAGCAATTACCGGGGAATCAGCCCCGGTGCTCAAACAGCCTGGAACTGATATTGCTAGTTCGGTAACTGGCGGCACCCGAGTTGTTTCCGATGAATTAATTATTCGGATTACGGCTGATCCCGGACAGGGGTTTATTGATCGAATGATTGCTTTAGTAGAAGGAGCCAAGCGTACCAAAACTCCTAACGAAATTGCTTTGACGGTATTATTGGCGGTGTTAACTCAGGTATTTTTGATTGTAGTGGCTACCCTGTTGCCCTTAGCTAACTATGTAAAAACACCAATTACGATCGCTATTTTGGTATCTCTACTAGTAGCACTAATTCCTACCACTATTGGCGGTTTATTAAGCGCGATCGGTATTGCGGGCATGAATCGGGTGGCACAGTTTAACGTGATCGCCACCTCGGGCAGAGCGGTAGAAGCCTGCGGTGATGTGAATACCCTGGTGTTAGATAAAACCGGCACAATTACTCTAGGCAATCGTTTGGCTGATCAGTTTTTGCCGGTTAATGGCCACTCAGAACTAGAGGTTGCTCAGGTGTCGCTAATGGCTAGCTTGTTTGATGAAACCCCCGAAGGTAAGTCGATTGTCCAGCTAGCCGAAAAATTGGGAGCAGTTGTAGATTTTGATAAATCTCAGGCGATCGGTATTGATTTTTCTGCCCGGACTCGCATGAGCGGCACCGATTCGCCCCAGGGTATAGAGTTGCGCAAAGGAGCGATCGACGCAATTCGCGGCTTTGTCCGTTCCCGAGGTGGCCATATTCCACCTGAATTTGATGAAGCTTACGAGTGGGTTTCTCGGCTGGGGGGCACTCCTTTGGGAGTTTGCCAAAACGGTGATTTATATGGGGTGATTTACCTCAAAGATATTGTCAAAACTGGTCTACGGGAGCGATTTGATCAGCTCCGCCGCATGGGAGTGAAAACTATTATGTTAACTGGCGACAACAGTATTACAGCCTCAGTAATTGCCCAAGAAGCAGGAGTAGATGACTTTATTGCCGAGGCTACCCCCGAAGACAAAATCGAGGTGATTCGGCGAGAGCAAGCTCAAGGAAAATTGGTTGCTATGACAGGTGATGGCACTAATGATGCCCCAGCCTTAGCCCAAGCCAATGTGGGGGTAGCAATGAACTCTGGCACTCAGGCTGCCAAAGAAGCAGCCAATATGGTGGATTTAGACTCTGATCCGACTAAACTCATTGATTTGGTGGCGATCGGTAAACAGCTTTTAATTACGCGGGGGGCTTTAACTACGTTCTCGATCGCTAACGATATTGCTAAATACTTTGCAATTATTCCCACGATCTTTGCTGCTGCTGGCATTGAATCACTCAATATCATGGGTCTGAAAAGTCCGCAGTCTGCCATCTTAGATGCACTGATCTACAACGCTCTCATCATCCCCGCTTTAATTCCGCTGGCGCTCAATGGCGTTAAATTCCGCCCTTTAACTGCCGATCAACTTCTGCAACGAAATATTTTAATCTATGGATTGGGGGGTGTGATTGCTCCCTTTATCGCCATCAAAATTATCGATGTCCTAATTCCTATCACCTAACTATGAAACCCATAATCTCCACTGATTTACGTAAGCTTTGGCAAGCTGGACGCAAGCACCCTAGCTATTTGTTTTGGGCAGTGCTGCTAAACTTAGCTTTGGCTTCTACCGTACTAGCCGCCACTGACAATAATATCTTCACGCCCTATCAAGCCACTGCTCTTAGTCTATTAATACTGCTTTCGGTCATTCTATCTGGCTATTTGTTTGTTGTGATGTTTCAACCCGAAAGGTTTTAAATTATGAATCCTATCCGCGAAATTAGTAGAGCTATTCGATCGACCCTAGTTCTTTGGGTATTAGTAGCTGTTATTTATCCATTTACTATTTTAGGAATTAGCCAAGTCGCCTTTCCCTACCAGGCCAACGGCAGTCTCTTGAAAAATGCCCAGGGTCAAATCGTTGGCTCGGCTTTAATTGGTCAGCCGTTTACCAGTGACAAGTATTTCAACAGTCGCCCCAGCTCCACCAGCTACAGCACCGCTAATCCGCAAAAAGACCAAGCAGGTGTACTAAAAACCGGTGTTTCTGGAGCCAGCAATTTAGCTCCTAGCAATCCGGCGCTGCTTGATCGCATTCAAGGAAAAAGCGACCCTGACCCCAGCAAGGCGATCATGGGTGATTTACCCAGATTGCAACAAGCTGGCATTAAACCCACTGCTGACCTTATCTACACCTCTGGTTCTAGCCTTGATCCTCACATTACTCTTGAATCTGCAATCGCCCAAATTTCACGAGTTGCCAAAGCTCGTCAGATCCCAGCCACACAATTAACAGCATTAATTCAACAAAACACCGATCAACGTTTTTTAGGGACTTTTGGTGAACCTGGCGTGAACGTGCTGAAACTAAACCTGGCTTTAGATAATTTAATTAGCTCTCGCAGGTAATGCAGATGAATCATCGTGGCAAACACAAAATATTCATTGGCATGAGTCCGGGGGTAGGTAAAACCTATCGGATGCTAGAAGAAGGGCAACGGCTCTTAGCTACTGGGATTGATGTGGTGATTGGCTTACTAGAAACCCATAACCGTACTGAAACTGCTGCTAAATCGATCGGTCTTGAGCAAATTCCTCGCCAGCAGATCACCTGGCAAGGAACTACTCTCACTGAAATGGATATGACGGCAATTCTTTGTCGTCGGCCACAGCTTGTATTAATAGATGAGCTAGCCCACACCAATATTCCTGGCTCTGCCCACGAAAAACGTTATCAAGATGTAGAGAAAATTTTAACTGCTGGAATAGACGTTTATTCCACGGTAAATATTCAACATCTAGAAAGCCTGAATGATACTGTGGCTCAACTTACTGGTGTGGTGGTGCGAGAACGCATCCCCGATCGAGTTCTGGAAGATGCTGATGAAGTAGTAGTGATAGATGTCACACCTGAGACTTTGCAGGAGCGGCTGCGAGATGGCAAAATTTATGCGCTAGCTAAAATAGATCAATCCTTAAATAATTTTTTTCAGCGGCGTAATTTAGTAGCTTTGCGAGAGTTAGCTTTACGGGAAGTGGCCGATAATATCGAAGACACTGAGCAGTCTAACGGTGCAGCAGCGCAGACATTTTGTAATGTCCATGAGCGAGTGCTAGTATGTGTTTCAACTTATCCTAATTCTTTACAACTGCTGCGCCGAGGGGCGCGGATTGCCGGGTATATGCACGCTCAATTTTATGTGCTGTTCGTAGTTGACCCCGATCGGTTCTTAACTAAAGAAGAAAGCTTACACATTGAAAACTGTGAGCGGCTCTGCCAAGAATTTAGTGGGGAATTTCTACGAGTGCAAGATTACAATGTGATCAAAGCAATTGCCCATACGGCTCAAAAATATTACATCACCCAAATTGTGATCGGTGAAAGTCAAAAGTCCCGCTGGCAAATCTTGTGGCATGGTTCTTTAGTACAAAAAATCTTGCGGCTGCTCAAAAATGTAGATATCCACATTATTTCGACAGGTAAATCTGCTAATTAGCAGGTAACGCCGCAATAATCGCATCTAACAACTTCGCCACTGGCACCAACTCCAGACCTGGAATAGTGGGTAAAGATTGACTCTTGGGCACGATCGCCCGCTTAAACCCCAGTTTTACCGCCTCCTTGAGCCTTAACTCCAACTGCGAAACCGATCGAATCTGCCCCCCTAAACCCACCTCACCAATTGCCACTGTGTGGGGAGTCACCGTGCGATCGCGGAAACTAGCCACAATGGCGATCGCCATCCCCAAATCTACCGCTGGCTCATTCACATTCAACCCCCCCGCCACCGACAGATAAGCATCTAATTTAGAGAGCGGAATTCCCACCCTTTTTTCCAATACTGCCAAAATTTGCACCAGGCGGTTGTAATCTATCCCGGTTCCTGCCCGCCGGGGTGATGGATAGCTGGTAGGACTCACCAATGCCTGTAACTCCACCACCAAAGGTCTGGTGCCCTCGCAGGCCACCACAATCGAACTCCCGGAAGACTGATCCTCAATATTTCCCAAAAATAGCTGAGAAGGATTAGTGACTTCTACTAACCCTTTATCCACCATCTCAAATACTCCGATCTCATGGGTGGCTCCGAAACGATTTTTTACCGATCGCAGTAATCGATGCACCGCAAATCGATCGCCTTCAAAATACAACACCGTATCTACCAAATGCTCTAATACTTTCGGACCAGCGATCGCCCCTTCTTTGGTCACATGACCCACCAAAAACATACTGGTATCTTGGCGTTTAGCGATTTGCATCAGCGAAGCCGTACATTCTCTTACTTGGGCTACCGAACCAGCGGCGGAAGATAAGCTGGGCAGATAAACGGTTTGGATACTGTCAATAATCGCCACATGGGGCTTCAGTGAGGTGATTTCCTGCACCACATCATCCATATCAGTTTCTGCCAAAATATACAGGTTAGAACTTTGGCAGTCCACCCCCAGTCTGCCTGCTCGCAGCTTAATTTGTTTCCCAGATTCCTCACCGCAGACGTACAGCACCCGATATTGCTTGGCTAACTCATTGGCAGTTTGTAAGAGCAGTGTAGATTTACCGATCCCTGGATCACCACCAATTAACACCAAAGATCCTGGCACGATGCCACCACCTAGCACTCGATCGAACTCCCCATAACCAGAACTCCAGCGCTGTTCTTCACTATCACTAATCTGGGGTAAAGTAACAGCAGCTCGCGACTGGGGGGCACTGGTTTGGATGGTGGCACGGCTGACAATTCGGCCACTGGCAGCTTTGGTGGTGGTGGGCAACTGTTCTACCATGGAGTTGAAAGTGCCGCAGGCCGAGCATTTGCCAAACCATTGGCTAGATTCCCCGCCACATTCGTTGCAAACATAAAT
>JANNEH010000333.1:0-36006 GCA_031378405.1 Synechococcales cyanobacterium OTE_75_metabat_409 | reverse complement strand
TGATGCCAAGAACGAGACTTGAACTCGTGACACGAGGATTTTCAGTCCTCTGCTCTACCAACTGAGCTATCTCGGCGAATCAGAAAGTTATTTCGGCAGCTTTGCCATCATAGCAAAGGTTTTGCACTTTGACAACAACTTTCAAAAGTTGTCTCGCAGGTCGTGAAGCTATCGATTTTTCTTAGCTAAAGCCTCGATCAAAGATACCCGCATTAACTCCACCGGCGCAGCTTGCCCCAACCATAACTCTAGCGCCGCCGCTCCCTGACCCACCAACATATCGACACCATCGATCGATACACAACCACGCTGCTCAGCCATCTGCAACAACCAAGTAGGACGAGGAGTATAGATTAAGTCATAGACAATCGTGCTTGGTCGCAGTGACTCCATCTGCTCCATTGACAAGGGACTAGTATTTACCTGAGGAAACATCCCGATCGGGGTGCAATTTACCACTAAATCTGCCAGCAGAAGTAACTCATCTAACTTCGACCACTCCTGCAACTGGATCTGTGGCCAGCTCGCCCGCAAAGCCGCCAACTTAATCAGATCGCGACCCACTACCCAAATTTCTTGGCAACCCAGCTCCAAACAGCCCGCTATTACTGCCCGTGCTGCCCCACCGCCACCCAAAATTACCACCTTAGTTGGTTGCGGCAAAGACCGCAGCGGAGCCAAAAAACCAATGATGTCAGTATTTGTGCCTGCCCAGCCCTGCTCGGTGGCCCATACTGTATTTACTGCCCCGATCGACTTGGCCACATCTGAAATCTCTGTCAAATATTCCATCACCGTTTGTTTGTGGGGAATTGTCACATTAAAACCCCGGCAATCGATCGCCCGCAGACCCTGCATAACTATTGTCAACTCAGGCGGTGGAACAGAAAAAGGTACATAGGCATAGTCGGCAGCCAAATGCTGGAGAGCAGCATTTTGTATTACCGGCGATAAAGAATGCTCGATCGGGTAGCCCATTACCCCCAATAACTTCGTGGTACCAGTAATCACAAAATTAACTCCCATTCCAAATTGGTCGCTGCTTGAGCCAGATTCTTTATTGAATGTGCCGCTGCTAAATAGGGCAAACAGCCCAACACCGGTTTGCGAGTGAGATTAACCAGCAAATCTGTCGGGGTAAAATCGGCAATATCTTGATCGGTCATTGATGTGGTGCAGTTGAGAATCAACCCACGTAGATCCACCCCAGCCTGCTTGGCCAGTGCCGTGTTCGCTACTGCTTGACCGATCGATCCCAATTTTACCGGCACCACCAACACAATTGGTAGCCGCCATTCGTGAGCAATATCGGCCAGAGTTAGCTCGGCGGTGACAGGGGTACCCAAGCCCCCCAAACCCTCAATTAGCACCAAATCACAGCGCTGCTGTAGACTTTGCAAACTTTGCCATGCTGTAGTTAAATCGATCGATTGACCAGTCCGTTCCGCTGCGATCGGCGGAGCCAAAGGAGCGTCAAAATATAGCGGATTCAGCTCACTAGGAGATTGATCTAGTGCAAACAAATTGGCATATAGCTCGCGATCACCAATACCACACTGAATCAATTTCATGATTCCCAATTTTTTGTGGGGGAAATAAGTTTGATAATATGCCGCGAGAGCACAGGTAGTAAAAGTCTTGCCCACTTCGGTATCAGTGCTGGCAATAAGTAAAAATGGCATTAGGGCGGTGATGAAGTTTCGACAGGACTGGAGGTTTTGCTGGGTTCAATACTCGACTCAGAACTGGGACTGGTACTAAAGCTGGCACTAGGTGTAACAGTTTCTGGTGATTTACTACTTTCGGAGCTAGTTTTACTCTCAGTTGTTTTTTCTGCTGGCGATGATTCAGGAGATTTCTCAAAAGAGCGGGTACTGGGAATATTGATCGGCACTGGGCGCGGAGTTGCACCAGCAGGTACGATATTCGGAATCTCATTAGTGGGATTACTTGTCACCGGACTCTGGGCTGGACGATTATCTAAAGGGGGAGCGACAGTAGGAGCTGTACTACTGGAATTCAGAGCCAAAGAGCCACTCAGGCGGTAGTCGAAGGCATCGCCCTTGGCTCCGGCCAGCGCTTTGATCGCAATGGCATGTTTGCCCGTAACCAAAATCTTGCCATGCCAGCTTGGGGTGCGAATGGCATCGGTATCTACCGGCAATCCATTGGGATTGAGGACAGTGACCAACAAATTGCGATTGTCGATCGAAATAGTCATGTCTTGGCCTTGAGTGCCATAAAAATCATATGAGACTTCTTGCATCCCACTGACTTGACCTTTGTGAATTACCGTCTGACCGGCCACTAACTCGATCGACTTGTTGGTATTATCGCGATTACGAGGACTGACTAAGGGCTGCTGGGAAGGGGATGGTGAGCTAACCACCACTGGTTCTTCTTCAGATTTGCTGAAGGAGGTCGTCAATGCCATACTGGCCGCAAAGGACAAGATGGCCACACCCAAAAATAGGGGGATCACCACCTGGGGCTTTTCCCAAACCGATTTCACATCAAATTGGGTCAGGGCTGTGTAGACTTTTCTGACCGTAGTGGGAGTTCTGATTGCTCCATGGTCTGGACGAATGACATCTGGAATGCCGTGAATTTTAGAAACGCTGATGGGTTGATACTGCTCGGTGCGATCGGTAGGAATACTGATCGACTGTAGCGCCTGAAACACTTCCACTGCCGATTGATAGCGATCGAGCGGTTGATAGCTCAGCATTTTACCCAACACATTAGCTAAGCCATCACTAATACTTACCCAGTTGCGCCAAGCCCAATTCACTCGTTCTCCTTCAAACAAATCTACCGCTGGCCGACCGGTCAACAGCACTAAGGCCGTCACCGCTAAAGCGTATAAATCGCTATTGGGATAAGCGTAGCCACTGCCCAATTGTTCGACTGGCGCATAACCAGGTTTCCCGACATTTACGGTGGCTAGGGCAGTCTGCTCACCTTGCAGGCGATTAGCCAGTTGCTTAACCACACCGAAATCGATTAATACTGGCAGTAAGTCGTTCTCTCGGAGAATAATATTATCGGGAGCGATATCTTGATGGACTACTCCCTTACTATGGATGTACCCCAAGACGGGCAATACTTGCAATAAAAATCGCCAGACTTCTGCTTCGGTAAAGGCTTGGTTGTGAGCAGCTCGATCGCCTAACAACTGCTCATAAGTGCGACCAGGCACAAAATCTTGCACCAAAAACATTCGATCGCGTTCTTCAAAAGTTGCCCAAAAACGCGGAATTTGGGGATGCTGCAACTGGTACAGCAAAGCTGCTTCCTGTTGAAAAAATTCTCTGGCTTTGCTCAGCCTGGAGCGGGATCGCGATGACATGCAGAGTTCTTTGACCGCACACTGTTCGCCAAATCTACTTTGGTCAGTCGCCAAATAAGTGCGTCCAAAGCCCCCCTCGCCGATCGATTTTAAAACTCGATAGCGCTGTTGCAAGATGGTATCAATGGCAATGGGTTGCATAAACTCTTATTAGCTCAGGCATCATTATAATGGCTTTTGACGTGTATCAAAGATATGCGTCCGACGGTCTCATCAGATCGGTCTTGTAGACCTTCATAATTCTTTTCCCTATGACTATTTTTACCCTGCAATCAGTGCAAAAAGACTTTGGCATCAAAGAAATCTTAAAAGATGCGAGTTTCAGCTTAGAGTCTGGCGAAAAAGTGGGGTTGATCGGGCTAAATGGCTCGGGTAAATCGACCCTACTCAAAGCCATTGCTGGCAAAGAACCGATCGATGGCGGTCAGATCCAAATTGATCCTAGCGCACGAATTATTTATTTACCCCAACAGCCGATCGTCGATGAAGAAAAGACTCTGCTAGAGCAAGTTTTTGCCGACAGTGGTACAGCGGCGCAATTAGTACAAGCCTATGAAGAAGTCTCTGATGCTCTGGCTCATAGTCCGACCGATGCGGCACTACTGGGACAGTTAACTAGTTTGACTCAAGAAATGGATAACGCTGGTGCTTGGGATTTAGAAGCTCGCGCCAAAATAATTTTGACCCAGCTTGGCATTACTGACTTCACAGCCAAAATGGGGCAACTCTCGGGCGGTTATCGGAAGCGGGTGGCGCTGGCTGCTGCCCTAGTCGCCGAACCCGATGCCCTGTTGATGGATGAGCCAACCAACCATCTTGACGCTTTGTCGGTAGAGTGGTTACAGAGTTATCTCCAACGCTATCGTGGCGCTGTTTTGCTGATCACCCACGATCGGTATTTTCTGGATCGGGTAACCCAACGCATTATTGAAATCGATCGAGCACAGCTCTATACCTATAGTGGTAACTACAGTTACTATTTAACCAAAAAATCTGAAATGGAAGCCTCAGCAGCTAGTACCCAACAAAAGCAATCTGGTATTTTGCGGCGGGAGTTAGAGTGGCTCAGTCGTGGCCCGCAAGGTCGGCAAACCAAGCAAAAAGCCCGCATTGGACGAATCGAAGATATCCAAGCCCGCGAAAAGATCGCAACCATTGGCAAGGTGGAACTATCGGCCAGCAGTCGCCGCTTGGGCAAAAAAGTCGTAGAGCTAAAAAATATCCAAAAATCCTATGGAGAGCGGTCGATTTTAGCAGACTTCACCTATGAGTTTATTCCTGGCGATCGAGTAGGCATCGTGGGTGGTAATGGCATGGGCAAATCTACCTTACTAAATATCATCACTGGTCGCACCGAGCCAGATAGCGGCCAGGTAGAAATTGGCAGTACTGTTCACATTGGCTACTTCGACCAATATTCTAGCGAGTTACTGGCCGCTGCCGACCAAAATATGCGGGCGATCGACTACTTAAAAGAAGTGGGGGAATACCTGCAAACCGGTGATGGTAGCCAAATTAGTGCTAGCCAAATGCTAGAAAGATTTTTGTTTACCCCCAACCAGCAATATTCGCCACTTCATGCCCTTTCTGGGGGTGAAAAACGCCGCCTATATCTGCTGCGAGTATTACTAGAAGCTCCCAATTTGCTGATTTTAGATGAACCCACTAATGACTTAGATATCCAAACCCTGAGTGTATTAGAAGAATATCTGATGGAGTTTCCGGGCTGTGTTTTGGTGGTTTCCCACGATCGGTATTTCCTCGATCGCACAGTGGAAAAAATTCTGGCCTTAGAAGGCCAAGGCCAAGTCACCGAATATCCTGGTAATTACTCGGTTTATTTAGAATATCAACAGGCCAAAACTCCCGCGCCAGTGATCGCCAAAGTGGTTAAAGAAATCACCACAAAAGCTCCTAATACCCAGAAAAATAAGCCTCTTTCGGCCTGGGAAAAACGCGATCTAGCTTCTCTCGAAAGTAAAATTGCTCAACTCGAAACCACCAAAACAAAATTGAATGAGCAACTGGCGATCGCTAGTTATACTGATTTAACCCGTCTCACTGCCGAAATGGAAAAATTGGTGAAATCGATCGATAACACCACCGAAAAATGGTTGGCCTTGGCAGAGCGGGAGGGCTAAACTTATCGACCAAACTCATCGATCAAACTTATCGAAAGTACACCGGCAACGTGAAATGAAAACTGTTGCCGAGATGTGAAGATTCTACCCAAATCTGGCCAAAATGGGCATGGACAATGCTTTTGCACAGGGGTAATCCCAAACCATACCCATCTTCCGTCTCATCGCGTTTTAACCGATAGTATTTTTGAAAGATTAAGTCATAATCGCTAGCTGGAATGCTGATGCCATTATCCATAATACTGATCTGAATCTTTTGACTGGTGCGGTGTAGTGCAACCACTTTGATGCGGCCACCTTGGGGAGTGTATTTGATCGCGTTATCTAATAAATTAACGACCACTTGACGAATGCGCTCAATATCGGCGTACACCATGGGCAAATCTTGGGGAATATCGGTGGAGAGCTGTTGCTCTCTCTGCTGCAATGTTTCGGCCATTTGCCGGATTGAAGCCACCAACAGATCTTTGATATCAAAACGGTGGGGAATAATCGTAATTTCGGCTACCGCTCCCTGGGACAACTGTAAAATATCTGATACCAATTGATCGACAATCATCACCTGTTCTTTGGCGCGTCTGACCAGTTTTTGCATTAGCTCTGGCTGTAAATGTGCCACCCGCAAATCGTTGGGGTCTTTGGCGATCGCCAGGGTATCAAGGGCTAAATTAGCGGCTGTCAGGGGATTGCGCAAATCATGTGCCAAAATGCTGATCGCTTGTTCCTTAAATCGCAACTGTTCCTGCAATTCTTGCCGCTGTTGGCGGAGCCGAAATACCTCATCAGCCAGTTGCAGCATTTCCTGAATTTGAGTGATATTTGGAGCTGTTTCTACATTGTGGTCGGCCATATCTGGCGCAGGCAAAATTTCCGACTGCAAATCTTCACCGCAATCATCCAGCCAGGAGGGCAGCCAGTTTTCTAGCTCTGCCGCCAAGCTAGAACCCGAAAAGACTTGCTTAGGAGACGGAGATAGCTTAATTAAAGTGGGAGTGGCTACCAGTTTAAAATATTCAGCCAATCCGGGCTGTTCACTCACATCAATAATTTTCAGTCGTGACTTGACCCCATTTTTATCGAGGTAAGTCAGAATTTCATAATATTCTGGGGTGCTACAGTACCGATCATCCACAAACAGCAAGAGTTGGAAGGATGCCGCTAAATTTGAATCTTCGAAAATTACCGCCATTTTAGAACCGGGGTAGCGAGATACCCACAAACTAAAGCTACTAAAATCGCAATACACTACGATAAGGTTAGCTGGCTTCGATTCTAGGGATTAAGGTGTTTTAAATTATAGTATCCAATTAGACATCCTGAAAAGAGTAATCCGTTAAAAATTTTGCATCAACTGTCACACTGTGTAATTACTCTCCTCTCCCTGAGCGGCTTGCCAACTGCGGGCATCATAATATAAGTCGGCCAACGAGACACTGTTTACTGCCACCTGCATCTTGGTTTGCAGCTTTTGCCACAAAGATATCATCACCCAATCGGCGGCTAACTCTGGCTCAGTAATCGCCAATAAGATCGGCTCGATCGATTCTCCTACGGCGGCTAAGATATCTCCTACAAAAATTTGACCAGGCTTTTTGGCTAACCGATAGCCCCCTTGTGCTCCTCTGACTGAGGCAACTAGTCCGGCTTGCCGCATGGCAATTAATAATTTTTCTAGGTAAGGAGCGGGGAGTGCCTGCCGTTTGGCGATCGACTGGACCGAAGCCGGGCCGTAACCGGGCTGCAAGCTCAAGTCCAGCAGGGCTTTGACACTGTAATGACCGCGCGTAGTTAATTTCACAAATAAAAGCTAAAAAATAGAAAAGCTCTCTCTAATATACCTGGTGAAATTAGCTCCCATCAATAACCAGCTAATATCACTGTGGGGCAGTTTTTACCTCAAAGAATCTGAATTTAAAAAAAACATGGCTAAAAAAAAACTTTTTCAATGAAATTAAAACAAACAATTGTGATACTTTAGGTGTAAGATAGTTTCGATGACTGGTAGTCGCTATCTATAGCCTAAAACTCATCTGACTAACTCATCTGTACGAAAATCAGTAATGTGTCGCTCACGATAGTTTGACTTGCTAGCAAAGTAAACCTTACCCCTCAACTTGTATTCAATGAGTAAAAAGAAAGCTGCTGCTACTCCTACCGCCTTGCCAATCCTCACTGGCGAAGAACTATTACAAAAAGTTCGAGATTTGGGCAATATTAGCACCAAAGAGAAAGCTCGTCAGTGTGGCTATTCTACTGAAACCAAGAATGGTGTTGAACGCGCTAACTTGATGAAATTCTACAATGCTCTGATTGATGCTGAAGGAATTCAATTAGATGGCAAACAAAACCCTAATGGTCGCGGTGGTCGTGCTCCTAGCAACAAGGTAACTGTCCAGTCCAATGGCAACATGCTGATTGGTGCAGCCTATACCAAGCGCATGGGCTTAAAAGAAGGTGATGCTTTTGAAATCACTTTAGGCCGCAAACATATTCGTCTCCGCCAGGTGGGCGGAGACGAAGAAGATGAAGATTAATCTGCTGCTGGTCGTTTACTTAGCGTCGCTAAGGAAGAATCAGTTTGATGTTTGGCCAAGTGAGTGCGGGTAATCGCCATACTACAGGCCATCCCAATACTTTCTCGGTCTAGTACTCCCACAATTTCAGTGGGTTTTTCTTTGGCCACCACTGGCAACTGATGTAGCCCCCGCCCCGCCATTCGATCGAGAGCGGTAGCTACAATTTCTTCTGGGTGGGCATAGATAATCGGCTGGCTACAAATTTCACTGAGTAAGCGATCTTGCAGTGGCAAATAGCCAGTATTACTTAGTACCCGATTGATATCTTCGATCGTCACAATCCCCATGGGCAAATTAGCATCATTTATCACCAGGGCGCTGCGGTAATGCTTGGTCAAAAATAGCTCAGCCGTAACTAAAATGGTCGTATTTCCCGATAGGGTAGCCCAGGTGGTATTCATCACTTCACTGACTTGCAGCCGATCGATCAACAGGTTTTTGGTCTCGGTGAGTAAATCTAGCGGCTCGGCAGGTTGGGCTGCTGGTTTTTCTGGGTGGATAGGTGCGGGTAGTCGATCGACTAGCAACATGCTCAAGCTCACACAAGCCATCAGAGGCAGCACAATGCGGTAATCGCGAGTCAGCTCAAACATTAATAAAATGGCAGTCAGGGGCGCACGGGCGGTAGTGGCTAGCATCGCGGCCATCCCCACCATGGCATAGGCGGGCGGGGCGGCGATCGCATCGTCTAACTGGGGGATAATTAATACCAAAGCTTTTGCATAAGATGTGCCCATGCAGGCTCCCAAAAACATTGCTGGGGCAAAGAGTCCCCCTACTAAGCCACTCCCCAGACTGATTGCCGTCATCACTAACTTGACTACCACCAACGAGCTTAACAGCACCAAAGAAAAACCCACATCTTGGAGCATCGCCTCTACTGTTTCATAGCCAATGCCCAAAATCTGGGGGAACTTCAGGGCGACCAGCCCCACCAGCAGTCCGCCGATGACAGGCGTGACCCCGATCGGCAACTTGGCCATGATCGGCAAGTAACGCCCCTGAAAAAAGTCCCGCGAACTCTGAATCGCAATTTTTAAAGCATAAGAGAGCAAACTAATCCCAATCCCCAATCCCATATATAAGGGCAATTCTCCTGCCGATCGCACTTCATATACCGGCAGCTTAAAAGCAGGCTGTGAACCTACTCCCACTTGCTCAATCAAAGAAGAACTCACGGCGGCTAACACCACCACGCTTACTGCGGAAGTTTCTAGGGTGTTGACCAATACTACTTCCAAAGCAAAAAATACCCCAGCGATCGGTGAATTGAAACCCGCAGCCACCCCAGCCGCCGCCCCCGCCGCTAGCAATAGTCGCTGCCGTTCTTGCGATACCCGCAGCACTTGGGCAATCAACACCCCAAAATTCGCTCCGATTTCCACACTTGGCCCTTCTGGCCCCAAAGAAGCCCCGGTACCCAACGAAATCGCCGCCGCCAACATTTTAATTAGTCCCCGTTGGGGCTGAAGTTGTTCACCAGTTTGGGTCGCATTCAACATCCCCGCCAAATTTTGACCCAGATCGCGCCAGTACCACCGTAGCAACCCGACGGCGATACCACCCAAAACTGGAATCGTTAAAATCCATAGTTCGCGGCTGCCACCTAACCAATTATCTAAGCCTTCAAAAGCCAAGTCATGAATTCGATCGATCAAGAACCGAAACAGCACCACTGTCGCGCCAGTACAACTCCCGATTACCATTGCTAGTAATAAAGCAATGGTATTGCCAGAACCGGGCAAACGTTCACCCAAATTCTGCGGCCAAGAATTACGTAGTTGATGCCAGAGTGAGTCGGGTCGGTTTGCAAACATGCGGGGATCGTAACAACAATCCTTCTATCTTAGCCTCAAGCTTTGATCATCACGGGCGAATTTGGATTTGTCCGGCACAATGCAACTCACCGATCCCCAGAATCAGCTCCCGCAGATCTACCTCGCTCCCCAGATCGATCGAGTAAGACTCGATCGACTTACCAGCCAACAAATCACATTGCACCACTAAAGGATCTAAGTGAATGATTCGTCCTTCACGCAAAGTGATCCCTGTGCAAATAACAATCGGCACCAAGCTACTAGCTTGCTGTACCTGTCCTTGTAAGGTCAATTTTTCGGCAGCAATTTGCACCGATTGCCAGGTGAGCGACCAATCACTGATCGGTAGCTCAATAGCCTGGGCAATTAATTCATTCACAGCATCAGCCAACAGCGGAGCCGTTAAAGAAGACAGCAGATCGGCCTCGGCAATAGTAGCGATGGCCTCCACGGCAATTGGTTGCAGTAAGCGCAGGGGCTTACCTCTGATCACCTGACCTAAATTAATTTCGATCTGATCGGCCAAAAGCTTAATACTCTGTAAAGAAATGCCCTGATAGACCGTTTTGGTGGCTATAATCGTGACTGCCGGAATCGCTCCAGTCAAGATCTGTCGATCGCCAGCAGATATTTGAATATCTAAACTCTCTATTTCACTGACTTGGGTACGCAACCAGGCCGCACAAGCCGGTGCCAGGAGCGAGCTAATGATGCCCTGGGGCTTAGAGCTTAAAGGTTTAGGACGCAATTTCTACCTCTAACAAAGTTTTTATCTCTGATAATTTTAATCTCCAGCTTAAGCGAGAACCGATCTTCTATCTTAGCTGTTTTCCGGTAGAATCTTGGGAACTATAGTTATAGGTCGATCTGCCATGGCAGCTAGACTGCAAAAGATTTTGTCTCAGTGGGGAGTTGCTTCCCGCCGTCGAGCCGAGGAGCTAATCCGTGATCGACGAGTTACAGTGAACGATCGAGTTGCCACCCTTGGTGACAGCGCTGATCCCGAAGTTGATCGGATCGCGATCGATGGAGAGGTTTTGCAAGCTCGTCCCCAACGCTATTACTTCTTGCTCAATAAACCTGCCGGAGTTGTCTCTACCTGTGCCGATCCCCAGGGTCGATCGACGGTGTTAGACTTGTTGCCGCCCGATTTGCGTCAAGGCACTCACCCGGTAGGTCGGCTAGATACCGATTCTACTGGGGCGCTACTGCTGACCAACGATGGTCAATTTACCTGTTTACTGACCCACCCCCGCCATCAGGTTGCTAAAACCTATGAGGTCTGGGTAGCTGGTCATCCTACCGATCGAATATTAGACCGGTGGCGAGTGGGTGTAGATCTAGATGGGAAGCAGACTCTGCCCGCCCAAGTCAAAGTGCTGAATGCAGATCAGCACAACACCCGATTACAGATTCTTTTACGAGAAGGTAGAAATAGACAGATACGCAGAGTTGCCGAGTTACTTGGCCATCCCGTTCTAAAATTAGATCGCACTGCCATCGGCGAGATTCTGCTCCACTTACCGACAGTTCTATTACCTCGTGGCCAGTATCGCATTCTGCTACCAACAGAAACAAAATGGTTATCTACGATACTGAATTACCAAATAACCCCACACTAACCAAGAAAAAAAAAATTTGTCGTTCAAATTTGTATTTCTCCCTCTAAGATAATCTCTTAGTTAGTAACATCAATTACATCTCAACTCCTCAATTTTTTCTCCCGTCCTTTTACTGCCAGACATTCCCTGGAAATCCCAGCACATGACAGACCATAGCCCCACCGCAGAAAAAATTGCCACCTTACAAGATATCGGCTGTAGCCTCCGCCTATTGCGCCAAGAGCAATCACTATCGATCGAAGAGGTGGCCGAGAGAACCAGAATTCAACCACGCCTGATCCGGGCACTGGAAGAAGGGCAGATGAGTGTTTTACCAGAGCCGGTTTACATTCAAGGCATGATCAAAAAATATGGTGAAAGTTTGGGGGTAAATGCCTTAGACCTAGCCAAGAGTGTTCCGGCCAATCAAATGCAGATCGTGCCTCTCCAAAGTAATCGGTGGGACGGTTTTACCCGTCCCCAAATTCGTCCAATCCATCTGTACATTTCATACATTGTGATGCTGCTGGCCGCTGTCAGTGCTCTCTCTCATGCCCTGAATAATTCAGTGCAGAACATTGAAGCTGCTCAAAAGCTACCGGCGGTAGCTGAGACCAAACTGGCAGCCATCCCGACTGCTGAAACGCTAGCGAATCAATCCCATATAATGGGTGCCGCGCTAGGCCAGCCACTAGAACTAGAAATCAGCGCCAAGACTACTTCCTGGGTAAAAGTAGTAGTAGATGGCAAACCAGCTTTTGAGGGTAGCCTGATCGCTGGCAATGCCAAAACCTGGACAGCTAAGCATGAGTTAATTTTGACTACTGGTAACGCTGGTGGCATTGTTGTGACCAAAAACAACACCCAATTGGGTGAACTAGGCGCTCCGGGCGAAAAGCGCGAAGTCAAGTTCCAATCCAAATCGTAAGACTCCCAGATATCCGCAATTTGTTTTCTGCACCAAAAACTTTTACAATTTGTAAAGCAGACGGAAACAAACATTAGAGACACACATGCGGATTGCGATCGTTGGTGCCGGGTTGGCAGGATTGTCCACAGCAGTAGAGCTGGCAGATGCCGGACACCAAATAGAGATTTTTGAATCGCGGCCATTTGTGGGCGGCAAGGTTAGCAGTTGGATCGATCCCGATGGCAACCATATCGAGATGGGTCTACATGTCTTTTTCAATAATTATTTTAATTTATTCGCCCTGATGAAGAAAATCGGGGCTTTTGAGTATCTTTTACCCAAAGAACATGTTCATAACTTTGTGAACAAAGGCGGTGAAGTTGGTCAACTAGATTTTCGCTTTTTCCTCGGTGCGCCCTTTCATGGCCTTAAAGCATTTTTTACTACCGGCCAACTCACCTGGTTAGATAAGCTGCAAAATGCTTTGGCTCTGGGTACTAGCCCAATCGTAGTGGGCTTACTGAGCTATGAAAGCGGCATGAAAATGATCCGCGCTCTGGATAACATTAGTTTTGCTGATTGGTTTCGCAAACATGGGGGCAACAACCATAGCCTGCGCCGGATGTGGGACCCGATCGCCCTGGCATTAGGCTTTATTGATACCGAGCATATTTCCGCTCGCTGTATGTTGACCATCTTTATGATGTTTGCCTCTAAGACCGAGGCTTCTAAGCTAAATATGTTGGCTGGTTCACCCAATGAATATCTGCATACTCCACTGCTGAAGTACTTGACCGATCGAGGGGTGAAAATTCACACTCGTCGTCAACTGCGAGAAATTAAATATACCGATAGCCAAATTACTGGGTTTGTGATTGCCGATGGCGATCGCCTCGAAACTATTACTGCCGATGCCTATGTGTGTGCCCTAGATGTACCTGGTATCCAGCGCGCGATCCCCACACCTTGGCGGCAACAGGAGTTCTTTGAAAAAATATTTGCATTAGAAGCTGTACCAGTGGCCACGGTGCAACTGCGCTTTGATGGTTGGGTGACAGAATTACAAGATGCTCAGCAGCGACAACAGCTTGATCGGGCTGCTGGCTTAGATAATTTGCTCTATAGTGCCGATGTAGATTTTTCTTGTTTTGCTGATTTGGCTTTGACTAGTCCCCGTGATTTTTACAAGGAGGGCGAAGGCTCACTCATCCAACTAGTTCTGACTCCTGGCGATAAATTTATTCCGATGAGCAATGAAGAAATTGTCCAATACGCTCTGGGTCAAATCCATGATTTATTCCCGGCAGCGCGGGAGCTGAAGATGACTTGGTCGAGTGTGGTGAAGCTAGCTCAGTCTTTATATCGAGAGAAACCGGGTATGGACCCTTTTCGTCCCACCCAAGCTACGCCGATTAAGAATTTCTTTTTGGCGGGCAGCTACACAGCTCAAGATTACATTGATAGTATGGAAGGAGCGACGATTTCTGGCAAACAGGCGGCAGCGGCTATTTTGGCTGTTGCCGATCTATTGCAACCACTAGTAACTTCTGTTTAAGCTTCGTTTAATCTTAATTGGCACAAAAAAATGTCTGAATGGCTAGAGCATACCGTCCAAATTGAAGTTGCTATCCCGATCACCTCGTCTTGGGATATGTGGTCTGATTTGGAACTAATGCCAACTTGGATGAAGTGGATCGATTCGGTGAAAATTTTGGAAGAAAATCCGGATTTGTCGCGCTGGAAGTTGGCGACTAATACTTTGGAGTTCACTTGGCTCTCGAAAATTGTCAAGACTACGACTCACCAAATTATTCAGTGGGAGTCGGTGGATGGGTTGCCTAACCGAGGGGCAGTCCGTTTTTACGATCGAGGTGAAAGCAGTATTGTGAAGCTGACGGTGGGCTATTCTGTCCCGGGTTTTTTGGCTTTGTTGATGAACAATGATTTTATTCGCAAGGCGGTAGAAGGGACGTTGCAAGCAGATATGGAAAGGTTTCGGGACTATGCTCAACGCGCACAATAATCGGTTTTATGGATGGAGCAGATAATTCCTAGTCTTGTTGAAACATTTCCATAATCAATTCTCACTGTTCCACAGTAGACAACCGATAGCTTGATTGTATCGTTAAATTATTTTTTCTGTGACCAATCCTTGCCCAACTTAATCGTGATATCAGAATAAATATCACCAGAAGTACCAACTTCTACTTCACCCAGACTGAGCTTTTGCTTCATTTCATCACCATTAACTGAACCACCATGTTGGATGATGATTTTAGTGGTGTCGAGGTTTTCTTTCAAAGCTTTCGGATCTTTATCGAGGTGGACATTTTTATAGCCTTCTTTTTCTAGACGCTTAATAAAACGCTGAGTAGCATCGGGATAGTAGCCAGTATCTTGCACCTTCACCCGCAGACGTTGAGGAGAAATCGGAGTATTATCTACTTCCCCATGGTCAAAATACTGCGCCATCATGTTCTTGATCCCTTCTTCGCTAGGTAACCAATAGCTGGTGCCATGTTTGCCATCGCCGTTATAGTCTCCGGGCAACATTAGAGTCTGTACCTTGCTCTTACCATGGCTAGAAGCAAAGCCACCCAGGGCAATGATTTCTTCTACTGTTAAATTTGTATCTACATGACTTTTGACGATCGACATCAACTGGGGAATCCGAGTCACTGTGATCGGGTTGACCCACTGCTCGATCATCGCCTTCAGCACTACTTGCTGGCGCTGCATCCGGCCTACATCACCATTGGCATCTTTGCGAAAGCGCATAAAACCCAAGAGTTTGGTGCCATCTAAGTGCTGCTTACCAGCTTTGAGATTGATATAAAAATGCTGAGCATCGTCTTGATACTTAATATCTTTAGGTACCGTCACAGTTAATCCACCCAGGGCATCGATCAGTTTTTCCACCCCAAAGTTGTTCATCCGCACATAGCGATCGATCTCTACCCCTTGCAAAGTATTGCTGACCACTTTGGCTGCCTGGGCGACACCGCCCTCTTGATCGATCGCATTAATTTTTACCGATCGACCATTGAATTCCACCTTAGTATCACGTTGGATACCCAATACCACCATTCGCTTAGTAGCTGGATCGAACCGAATTAGCATCATCGTATCTGACAAGCCTTGTAAAGAGTCAGATTCGGCATCGTAGCCTGCTTTGCGGCGCTCAGTGCCATCCCCATTACGAATATCTGAAAGATTAGTCTTGATGCCTAGCAACAGAATATTTACTGGCTTGCTAACTTCGGGCACTTGCAGAGTACCACGAGCAAAAGAATTTCCTTTGCGAAACACACTGGCTTCAGCAGCGCTGAGCAAGCGTTGTTGTAGGGGAGTGCTAGACAGAGAAGCTGCTACCATTGCCCCACCTACTGCGGAAGTCATCCCAACTCCGAAAAGCCCCAGCCACAACCAAGACAAAGGCCGATGCTTTCTGGTTGGTCTACGGCGTAATACTTCGGCAGTAAGACTACTAGGTGGCCGTCTGGTGCTATCTGTTTTTCTGGCTTCCACTAATTATCCTCATGGATCGTGTTACGTTAGACTGCTGCTGTCAATTGTGATTGAAGCGCTATATAGAGTCTTGGATAATTTCTTATCTAGACGGTCGATCATCACTCAGAAGTTCCTACACTAGTCCGTCACAAACAGAAAAGTTGTAGTAATCATAGTCTGAAGTTGGTTCCTGCGTATAGGAACAAGATCATTTACAAAAAATTGACCACTTGGCAACAAATATTTCAGCTATAACTAGTATTCCCTAAAACCACGCAAACTAATCTGGGTACCAAAACATGCCCTTAATGCCTTCAGGATCTTGCACGAAACCCATACCGTCGTAGAATCCTACCACATGTGCGTCAGCAAATAATGTAATGTTGCTGATGTCTTCGCTGCGAATTTTCTTGATCAGATACTTCATTAGAGCTTTGCCCATCCGTTTGCCCTGAAAATCTGGATGAACGACCACATCCCAAATAGTGGCATTGAAGGCTCCATCGGAGGTGGCCCGAGCAAAGCCAATCATCCGGCGAGTTTTACCTCTAATTTCCCACATTGATACCACCAAAAAGCTGTTTTGTAGAGCTTTGCGTAGCTTGCGCAAGGGGCGGCGCGACCAACCAACTGCATCACAGAGTTCCTCTAATTCATAGAGGTCTAGGTCGCGGCTAAGGCTCAGTACGATCGGGTTGTTACCAGGTGGGTCAAAGCCGACGGTCTGAATGGGAATCATTGCGCTATTCGATAGCTTCGGCGCTTCGTTACTACTCTCTGCGACACTAAACAGACTTTTCCAGAAAACCATGGAGTACTAACGAGTCAAAAAAGTGATAATGGCTTCAGCGCAAACTCAGCAGCAGCGGAGTTTAGCGCAACTTCCTGGAAGATCATAACACTTTACATCTGTGCGGGCATGAGATTTTTATGGGCACTGACGACTACTTTCAGCCGATTTATGGGCACCTAGCGGCGATCGAATTGCTTACTCAGGCCGTGCAACGCCAGCGTCTAGCACCAGCCTATTTATTTTTTGGGCAGGCGGGCATCGGCAAAGCCCTAGTAGCGCGCTGTTGGGTCGAGATGCAACTCTGCGCCCATCTAAATGACCACAGCAAAATTGCCGCTACTCGACAAAAAATTCGCCAGGGCAACCACCCAGATTTACTGTGGGTAGCACCCACTTACCAACATCAGGGTAATTTGTTGACTGCTGCCGAGGCCGCCGCTGCTGGCATCAAAAAGAAAGCACCACCCCAAATTAGGATCGACCAAATCCGCCAAATCACTCAATTTTTATCACAGCCGCCTTTAACTGTCGATCGAGCCATAGTGGTGATTGAACAAGCCGAAACTATGGCCGAAGGTGCAGCCAATGCTTTACTCAAGACCTTGGAAGAACCCGGTGCCGCCACATTAATTTTACTAACTGACAATATGGCGCTGTTGTTACCAACCTTGATCTCACGCTGTCAGCGAATTCCTTTTCGGCGGTTAAGCCTAGAGGCGGTCACCCAGATTTTAACTAACTTGGGACGAACTGATATTGTGCAGGATGCCGCTTTGATGGCACTGGCTCCAGGCAGTCCTGGTCAGTCGATCGAGCTAGCAGCCAACCTGTCCATGGTGGTGGCAGAACTAAAAGAGGCTTTGTTACAGCCGATCGACAGTATCGCTGCTGCTCTGGGGCTAGCTAAAATTATCGATCGAGATGTAGATAATATCGGCCAGCTTGCCCTGCTGGAGTATTTGCAGTTTCGTTACTGGCAGCAGTGGCAAGATGCTGGTTTGGTGGCGGCGATCGAAGACAGTCGTCGTCAACTGTTGGCCTATGTGCAACCCCGCTTGGTGTGGGAATGCCTGCTCCTGAAGCTGAGCAGCAGAAGTTAGCGGGAAAAGTTGGTGCGACGGGGGGATTGCTTACAGAGGCAGCGCTCTAAAAACTGCATTTGATACAACTGCTGGAAGCGGAGGGGGTTTAAAACCACCTTGAATTTGGGATGAAATAACGGCTGATTGAGAAAAGCCCAGACTGGAAATTTTAGCTTAGCTGGTTGTTCGAGGCTCATAAGGAAACCCAGGGGATGTAATTGTAAAGACTGCTGCCGCTGCGTTGGGTCGCTCCGGATGAGTGACACAGATCGCACTAGAAATAATGTGACATGGATCGGTGGGTTGGAACATCCGCCATTTCTTGTATCCAGAGTGTCAACTGTAGATTTACGCAAAAAACCTGTAGCTTTGCTACAGGTTTAGTGAACCATATTGCTATTGGTCTGTGAGGGCTACTGAGGTACTGCCCCGTTGCTAGACATCGTGACTTCTTGGTCATTACTGAGACAGTAATAAATGCCTCGCTTAGCCAATAGCTCTTGGTGGGTGCCAAGCTCTGCTACCATCCCCCGATCCATCACCAAGATTTGATCGGCAGACTGCACAGTCCGCAGCCGGTGAGTGATACAGAAAATAGTGATGCCTTGGAAGTTGTTCACTAAGTTAGTACAAACCTGCCGCTCAGTATCATAATCTAAGGCACTAGTGGCTTCATCTAAAATCAATAGGCGGGGGCGTTGCAGAATAGTGCGGGCGATCGCAATCCGTTGCTTTTGGCCACCAGATAAGTTAGAACCCCTTTCACCCACGCGGGTATTATAGCCATTGGGCAGGGTCATAATAAAATCGTGCGCTACCGCAATTTTGGCGGCTTGAACAATTTCTTCGGCTTCGGCATCGGGATAGTTAATCGCGATGTTGTCTTGGACTGTGCCTTCAAACAACAGCGGATCTTGTGAGACAATCCCCACCTGCGAGCGCAGTGAGTACAGCTCTACTTTGTTAATGTCGTAGTTGTCGATTAAAATCCGCCCCTTGGTAGGCTCATAGAGCCGAGGCAGTAGCTTCATCATGGTGCTTTTACCAGAACCACTTTGACCAACTATGCCAATAAACGAGCCAGTATTAAACTCGGCATTGATATGGTTGAGCTGGGGTCTGCCCTGACTGCCAAACTGGAACGTCACATCTTCAAAGATTACCTTGCCGCGAATCAGGGGCATGGGTACGTTGAAGCGATTGTCATCATCTACTTCTAGGGTGGCATCAACCACGTCGCTGAGGCGTTCGATCGACAGGGCAGTCTCTTGGAAGTTCTGCCAAATAGTCAACAGCCTGAGTAATGGCCCAGTTACATAGCCCGCAATAATCCGGAAGGCAATCAATTGCCCCAAAGTCAGTTTGCCTTCTAGTACCAACGAAGCACCTGCCCAGAGCACCAATACTCCGGAGAGCTGGTTCAGGAAGTTGCTGGTGGAACTAGCCATGGTGTAGGTCAAGGTGCCATTAAAACTGGCGGCGATATACCGATCGTAAAAAGTTTGCCACTGGTTGCGGGTACGGCGCTCCATACTTTGGGCTTTGACGGTATAAATGCCCCCTAGGGCTTCTACTAGGAAAGATTGGTTTTGGGCGTTGCGCTCAGCTTTTTCGCGCAACTGCCGCCGGACGATCGGCGAGACAATTACACTCAAAATCACGAACAACGGCACAATGCACAGTGCTACCGCTGTTAAGAAGGGGCTATAGAATAGCATCACCACGATGTACATCACCGAAAAGCCAGCATCCAAGACAGTGGTAAGAGCGGTGTTGGTGAAAAACTGTCGAATTCGATCGAGTTCAGCAATCCGGGTTGAGAGTTCCCCCACCGCTCGTCGATCGAAGTAGCTCAGGGGTAAATGAAACAGGTGATCGATAATTTTTGCGGCTAGCGCCAGATCAATCCGGTTAGTGGCATTGGCAAAAGCAATCGATCGCAAGCCGGTAAGAATATTCTCAAAAAAGGCCACCCCAATCAACAAAATCACAAAGGACTGCAAACTTGCTGGACTATTGTTGGTCAAGACTTTATCGATAATTACCTGAATCAGTAACGGATTAGCCAACCCAAACAACTGGACAAAGAAAGAAGCTACTAGTACTTCTACTAGTACTTTAGTTTCTGGAGTTAGGTAGGGAACAAACCAACCCAGACCAAATTTCTCCCGCTGGACATTTTTGGTTTCTTGCAAAATCAACAACTGCAAAGGCGCTTTGGCATCGCCCACAATCCGCAGAAACTGCTGAAAGCTAAGTTTTTGAATGCCTTCTTCTGGCACACCCAAAATCACCTGACTTTCGCTCGCGGCATAGACTACCGCGTAACTGCCCTGCCAAGGCATAATTGCCGGTTGACTGATCCGACAGATTTGGTTGGCCGGAATTTCCATCAGCCTGCCCATTAGCCCCAATACATCGGCAATGGCGGCGCAGAGTTGCAAAGAAGCCTGACCATTGCGAGCCAACTGCATGTCAATAATTCGCTGCACGGTGTCGCGGCGATATTTAATGCCCAAATACATACTCAGCATTTGGAAGCAGGCCAAAATACCATTCCGTAGACCTTGGCCACGCACAAATGGGTAGCGGCCTTTGGTATTTTCGACTATCAGCTCGGTTTGGGGAAAGGCAAACTCGCTGTTAGTAACTTGAAAATCCATTTCTGGGGCATAATCAACCAGCGCAGTGGGGGTGATTTCAAAAACAGCGGAGTCTTCCACACCAGCCAAATCTTCGGCGATCGAAAGCAGTTCGGCATCGATGCCTACTAAGCGAGATTGACTATGGGGATCAGGAGAAACTTTGAGGGGGGTACCCTGTTCAGAGGCTTCTGCCCGACTATCGAACCAGATTCGGTGAGAGTTAGGCTCAAAGCTACTGGCTATTTCCGCATTTTGCCAAGCACTGCGTACTAGCTGGTAAGTATTTTTGCTTTTGGGGGCGATCTGATTGGATTTGAGCCAGTACTGGGTCACCAAGTCATAGACTTCGGCAATACTGGGGGTATTGAAACCCTCCGCCATTTCTGGGTACTGATTTAGCAGCCGGATAAACTCAGTGGCTGGTAACACAAAACAAATGGTTTCTTCGGAAGCCACCGCCGTTTCGCAGGGAATGCCTCGGATCAAGCTCGGCCAGCCTAAGATCTCACCTGCCTCCAAAATTTTTAGGGGTTGGGTTTTGTTGTTGCTAGGATCAATGCCGATCGATCGCACTTTGCCGTTAAAAATAATTGATACATTCTGAGGCATTTGGTTTTTGATCTGCATCTTTTGCCCCATGCGAAAGCGCAGGGGCTTGAGCTTGCTCACACAGTTGCGCAGTTCATTTTGGGGCAGCCGATCGAAGGGCGAGAGGGTGGCCAAAAAAGCGTAGATATCGTGGCCACTGATGGCAGTGTTGGGGGTGGTAGAGTTCTGGCTGGTCATAGGGGTAAGTTAGGGAATCTAAACTGCAATCAGTTGCGGTTCTGTTTCAGTAGCCATGGTTTGCTGGGTCTGTTCATTGATCCACAGGGTGAAAAGTTCTTCGGTCAGACGCTGACGAGTCGGATCATCTAACTCCGCTGAAATCAACGATTCTAGTTGAATTACTACCCACCAGCCGCTGATGTTCATTGGTGCCAAAACTTCTTCGGGTTGAGCAATAACTAAGGCACTAGCTAGGGTCGCATCTAGTCTACCTAGTTCGACTGGCCCACTAATTCCTTTGGTTTTGGCTTCGATGCCATTGGAATAGCGGGGAGCTAGCTCTGGGAAGGTTGCTTCTTGAGACAGAATGCGGAAATAAATTTCTTCGGCCACATCAACATCTTTGACCCGAATCATCGAGAACACCACTTGGTCAATTTGGGGTTTGCGTTGGACAAAATGGGACTCTACCAGGTGTTTCCACTTAGCAGTTTTGAATTTTTGTAGGCGCAGTTCGCGTTCAATGAGCGTCACTAGGCCCTCTCTACTGAGGCGCTGCTGCTGGAGCCATTTTTCTAAATCTTGATCGGTATTGAGCTGGTTTTGCTGATAGAAGCGTTTAATTGCTTCCATTTGCTCATCTTCCGAAATTCGATGGTCGGCAATTGCCCGGTCTAAAATCATCTCTCGCGCCAGTTGCGGCACTAAACGATACTGCTCTAACAAGGTAGGCAGTCGATCGGCAGGAATCGATGTATCTCCAATTTGGAGAGCAGCAGGCATACTCACAATTTCACACTAAAAAAGTTTGTTAGGCATATCATACTATCGCCTAATGGAATTCAGTGAAAATTTAAGCTATACATAAATTTCGTTTATGTTGTGGGGGATGCTGGTGGCTCAGGATCTGCGGCTCCAAACCAGCTTTGATGCCAAGCGGCCTCGGCAGCCACGGATTGAGCTTGACGTTGACGATGCTGATAGGTGCGGCGCAGATCGGTGACTTTCGATCGCATTTCATGCATCTGTTGACGCAGTTTGCTCAGTTCAATATCAGCAAACTCAATTTCAGTCAGTCGCAAAAATGTCACATGAACCGGAATTATGACGGTAGTTTCGGATGAGTCTTTAGCATCTTTTTCTACCAATACACTCAAGATATTTGGCCGCTTGACACCGCCACCATCATTGATTTCATCGGCTTTGACAGCGGCTTCGATGAGTTGACGCGGTACTTGTTGGGGCACTACCCTAGCCTGTTGGAGCAGGTAGTTCATTTTTTTCGATAGTCCCGGTAAGGTTTGGCCGATTGCTTCTTCGGTGTTTTGTAGCCAGTTACTGAGTTGGCTGGGGTTCTGGATTTTGGTAATAGGCTGTAACTGACTGAGTAAATCGACGATCGAGTTGGTAATGGCTCGGCGCAGGGCGCGCTGTAGTCGCTGTTGTTGGCTAGCATCTAACTGCAAAAATTCGGTCGGATAGCAGTTGGTACAGAGGTGATAACAAGCTTGAATCGATTGGTGGCGCAGGGCTTTAGCCAGAGCAGTAAGATAGCGGCTATAGAGCTGGTAAACTTCGTCACTCAAAGCTTGACTCCGATCAGCCAATTTGGCTAGATCGGTGGTGGGTTTGATGGGGGGATTGAACCCTGATGAATCATCCATGATTTTGAGGGCTGAGGTTTTGAGAGACTAACACAGGCTTCAGATTAACGCAGGTTTAAAAATTGATCTAAAGCTGCGATCGAAGCCGGTGGCCAACGACGATTGTTTTTCACCCAGTCTAGATCTTTGTAGCGACTATCTAAGCCCACCGCTGCAATCCAATTGCTCTCGGCTTCGCCCCGTTCACCATTTTGCCAGAGAGCGGCAGTGAGCGCTGCACGCACATCGGGGAAGTCGCGATATTTGCGCACAATATTTTTCATCTGACGAATTGCCTCTTGAGTTTCACCGAGCTGATACAAAACCAGGGCATAGTTAGCACGGGCAAAGGCAAAACCCGGTTCTAGCTCGGTGGCATGGTAAAAGTAGGTTTTGGCCTCTGTCCAGTCTCCCCGACCGGCATGGGCGTTGCCCAGGTTATTGTAGGCCATGGCATCGTTGGCATCCACTGCAATAATGTGTTGGTAATCGGCGATCGCTTTGTCCCATTCTTTCAGTCCTTCCCAGGCCGCACCGCGATTCAGATAGGCATCAGTGAGTTGAGGGGCAAGTTCGATCGATTTATTAAAGTCAGCTACAGCTTCGGTGAGCTTCAGTTGACTAACTCTGGAGTTACCCCGGTTACTCCAGATCGCTGGATTTTCGGGAAACATGGCAATTAGCTCTGTCCAATATTTTTCGGCAGTGGCGAAGTCAGCGGTATTGGTGGCATTGAATGCTGCCGTGCGCAGGGTGTCACCTCGATCGAGTTCACTGTTCGTATAGGTTTTTCCTGTAGCAGACGTGATCGCCGATGATTCAGTGGCTTGAGCAAGCTCTGGCCAACCCCAGCACAATATTACAGCAAGGGCGATAGCCCAGAGACGACGCAGCATAGTAATTACAGATATCAAAATATATTCCCAGCCATTGTAGCGAACTTATCGGCTTTAGCTACGGCTATCACGGTTGGCATAATTGGCTTCATTGTCTATTTCTATAGCAACAAGAATTTTTCGTTTGCCTTGACTCGATCAATTTCCCAAACCCAAAGAATTCGATGAACAGAAGTCCTAAAAACACTCCGCCATCATCTATGCGACAACAGCGGAGATATCTAAACTTGGGGTTTATTGGTTACTTAATTGCAACCTTACCGCCAGCTTCTTCGATTTGTTTCTTAGCATCTTCGGCAGCATCCTTGGGCACACCTTCACGGACAGCCTTAGGCGCAGCTTCTACTAAGTCCTTCGCTTCCTTCAGACCTAAGCCAGTCAGGGTGCGAACTACCTTCAGAACCGAGATTTTCTTGTCATCGGGAACAGATTCCAGAATTACATCGAATTCAGTTTTTTCTTCTACAGCTTCAGCAGGAGCAGCAGCAGCTACACCAGCCACAGCTACAGGAGCAGCAGCAGAAACGCCAAAGGCTTCTTCGATTTGCTTGACGAGTTCAGCAGCTTCCAATAAGGAAAGCGCTTTCAACTGGTCTAAAATTTTGTCGGTTGCAGCAGACATGTATATTCGTCCTTGATATTGTGAATGAAAAAAATAGCGGCGATCTTAACCACAGCGCTTAGCACTGCTTAACCTTTGTCTACGTTCGCCTGAATACCTCTGGCCACGGAAGCAGTAACTTCCTGAACGCCGATCGCAATCTTGGCCGTAACCATATTGAGCGAGCCAGCAATTTGACCCATGAGTTGTTCCTTAGATGGCAAGTCGCCGATCGCTTTCACGTCAGCTTCTGACAACACCTTGCCTTCCATCACACCGCCCTTGAGGGTAGTTTTCTTGGAAGATTTTTGGAACTCGCTGTAGGCTTTGATCGCGCCACCCACATCGTTTTGAATGATCAAAAATGCAGAAGCACCCGAGAGAAACTCGGAAACTGGCTGCCAATTTGCATCATCAGCGATCGCCTTGCTCATGAAGGTATTTTTGGTGACTTGGCAAATCGCGCCTTTGGGGCGCAAACGCCGCCGCAGGTCAGTGATTTCGGCCACAGTCAGACCTTGGTAATCGATAACCGCCACCATTTGGCTGGTGCTCAAGTTGTCCTTGAGTTCAGCTACGATCGCTTGTTTATTAGCTAGGGTTCTCCCCATTGGTAAACCTCGTTGGTGGTCTGGTTCTTTATCTTCGGGTGTCCACAAACACAAACCCCGGCAGCAAGCCGGGGTCACAAATAAAGTCAGCAAATAGCTGGCATTAACCTCGGCAGGAAATTAAGTCTGAAAGACACCTGCTGTCTGTGGCTAGAAATATTCAATTGGCTAATGCCAGTTAGAAATAGGATCTTTCCCGAACACAAATTCTATGATTTAGTCTTTAGACTGGACAACTTTGAAGGTTGCAAGTCATGAAACATAGTCAGTTTTGCATCATAGCTTACTAACCAGAATATTAGCAATGGGTCAACAGAAATTGATTACTCATTTTTGCCCTTGGGAGTAGAAGTGGGCAGAATGCAGCAGTTGACTTCATCAATACAAACCTTGCCCCACTGTAGCGCCCACCGTACTAAAGCCACCCGATTATCGGTGCTGGTTTTTTTGAGAATGTTGCTGACGTGGTTGTCTACGGTACGTTTGCTGATATCCAGGCGAGTGGAAATATCTTCGTTAGTGAGACCGTCAGTAATGGCTGCAATAATTTCCAGCTCTCGATCGGAGAGATTCGCCGACAACTGCGCTTTTACTTCACTCATAAATGAGACTGGTATATATACTTACGTCTATACTTTAGGTTGTATTGGTCAAAAATTCTACCCACTACAGGTGCATCATGTTTACAGTCGTTTGCTTAGGCGAAGTGCTGTTCGATTTACTGGCCGATCAAATAGGGTGCAGTAGTGATCAGGTGACTTCTTGGACTCCTTTAGCGGGTGGAGCCCCAGCCAATGTGGCCTGTGGTCTGGTAAAAATGGGCGATCGATCCAAATTTATGGGCTGTGTGGGCAATGATCAGCCCGGAATTGAGCTAACCAGCATACTCCAGGCTGTCGGGGTAGATATCAGTGGCCTGCAACGTCATCCTACGGCTCCGACTCGTCAGGTACAAGTGGTGAGAACTTGGGATGGCGATCGCATATTTGGTGGCTTTGGTGGCATACCAACTGAGCAATTTGCTGATGCCCAGTTTTCGATTGTTCCCGCTGAACTATTTGTAAATGCTGATTTTTTGCAGTTGGGCAGTTTGGCTTTGGCCTATCCGGCTAGTGCTGCAAGTACTTGGCGGGCGGTGGAGTTAGCTCAGGCCAATGGGGTAAGAATTTTGGTGGATGTGAACTGGCGATCGAATTTTTGGCCAGACCCAGCAGCGGCAATTCCGCAAGTTCGGCAGTTGCTCGATCGGGCTGATTTTATTAAGTTTGCCAAAGAAGAGGCCGAGTTGATCTATGGAGTGACGCTGCCAAAAGATTTGCGGCAATATTTGCCCCAAGCTCAAGGGATTGTGGTGACTGATGGAGGAAATATTTGCGAATATTGGCTCCAAGGACAAATGGGTCAACAACCGGCATTTGTGGTGAATGCTGTGGATACTACGGGGGCTGGGGATGCTTTTGTGGCGGGGCTGTTGCATCAGTTGGGAGCAGATAAGTCGTCAGCAGAGATAATTGGTTATGCGGCAGCAGCGGGAGCTTTGACTACGCTTAAATTGGGGGCGATCGATGCCCAGCCCACCCATGCTGAGATTTTAAGTTTTTGGGAATCTGTCCGACCTAAATCTGGCTAAATGCCATGTAATAAGCATATTTTAAGCTTCATCATGGCGCTCTAGCCGGTCTACGCGACGATTTAATCGCCTAGTCTGTCGTTCATTTTTTGCCAAATCGACGTTGATGTCGTCAAGGTATAGATCATGGCTGCGGAAACCATCGGTAATGACCACCTTGAGCGTTCCTTCCACACTATCGATTCGGTAACGCAAAGCTACGATATCTTCGCGCAGGGCATTCTGATTCTGTTTCATGGCAGTCATATCCTGCTTCATGGCAGTCATATCTTGCTTCATGACGGTTATGTCCTGCTTCATGACGGTCATGTCCTGCTTGATGGCAGTCATGTCCTGCTTCATGACGGTTATTTCTTGCTGCATACCAGATATGGCTGGCTGAATACCAATTATGGCTTGCAAGACTTGACCGAGCTGGCTTTCGATCCGTTCTAATCTTTCTTCTGACATAATTCACCTCGTGATTGTATTATACAAAATTTGCTTGAAAAACATCAATACTATCCAGCACAGCCGTTCTACTGGAGATCGATCCATTAGCACTCCAGCCCATTCATCAGTTCGGTCATATCAGTTCTGATATACGAGCTGGAGCAACTTTTTTACGTCTCTGAATCTTCTTCTTCTAGATCTACTACGTCTACATCAAACAGTGAATCAATTTCATCTCTAGACTTTCTTAACTCATGACTTGATAAGCGACTAGTAGCCGCATTTTCGACAATGAGAGTACCTTGTTGCCCCTTACCCTTTTCTGTTGCCGTCACTGCCAAAATGCCATTGTGATCAAAATCAAAATGGACTTCTATTTGAATTGATCCTGCCGGTTGAGGCGGTAAATCTTCGATGCGAAAAGAACCGAGGGGGACATTTTCCTTGGCGATTACATTCTCTCCTTGATAAACCTCTATTTCAACGGCTTTTTGATTATCCAGCATTGTGGAATAAACATCAGAACGGGATACTGGCACCACACTATTGCGGGGAATAATGACACAGAAAATCCCTGGCCTTGTGCCAAAAGCCGTATCTACGGCTGCCGCAATGCCTAGAGAGTGAGGAATTACATCCACCAAAATAGACTCGATCGACTCACCAGATAACACGCCGGCCTGAATCGCTGCACCCAATGCCACACACAAATCTGGTTCAATTCCATCTACCGGAGACTGACCTAAATGCTTCTCTACTAGATTTTGCACCAACGGAATCCGGGTCGAACCACCAACCAAAATCACCCGATCGAGGTCAGTTGCCTGCATCGAGGCATCAGCTAAGGCTCGATCGATCGCTTCGAGAGTTTCTTTGAGCAGTGGTTCTAACAAACTTTCCAATGTTTCCCGCGATAGCTCTGTTTCCAAATGGAGAGCTTTTTTATTCTGGCTAACCAAAAAGGGTTCCCGGATGGTGGTGAAGACATGTTCACTGAGTTCGATCTTGGCTTGCTCTGCTGCCCGCAGTAGTCTAGCCTGTACCGTAGGTTCTTCGGGGACAGCGACATTGTGCTTTTGGCGAAACAGATCTGCCAAGTGCAATTGCAAACGTCGATCGAAGTCGTCACCACCCAAACGATTATTGCCATGACTAGCTAAAACCTCGGTCACCTCGCCAGTAATTTCCACGATCGAGACATCAAAAGTTCCACCACCCAAGTCGTAAACTAGTACTGTTTCTGATTCTTCGTTGCGAAAGTCGTAGGTCAGGGCAGCAGCAGTGGGTTCATTCAGTACTTGGAGCACTTCAAAGCCAGCGATTTCTCCGGCCTCTTTGGTGGCCTGTCTTTGGGCATCGGTAAAAAAGGCTGGGACTGTAATTACTGCTTGGGTGACCTCTTCGCCCAAAGCTGCTTCGGCTCGTTGCTTCAAAGTGCGTAGAATAATCGCGGAGATCTCTTGGGGAAGGTATTCTCGATCGCCCAGACTGGTTTTTTGACTAGTGCCCATCTGGCGCTTGATCGATTTAATGGTGCGTTCTGGTGCTGCGGCATATTGCCTGATGCCTTCTTGCCCGACTAGCAATTTGCCATCAGCCCCCAAGCCGACACAGGAAGGTAAGATCGCTTCGCCGTTTTCATCTGGAATGACCCAAGGTTGGCCATCAGTAATTGCTGCCACTACCGAATTGGTGGTGCCCAAATCAATTCCTACTGCTTTGCTCATAATACTATTACCTGTATCTATATATAAATTTATTGGTTTTTCGGTGTTTCTCATGGCTTAGGCTTCACTGCCACCATCACTTGCGATTCTCGCAGTATTCGATTTTGCCACAAATAACCCCGGACTACTTCTTGCACTACGGTATTTTCTGCGGCATTCTCGCATTCTTGGCGACCCAATGCGTACATCTGTGCTGGATCGAAGGGTTGCCCCAGTACTTCTAGTGGAATAACTTGCTGCTGGCGCAAAACATCTAGCAGCGATCGCCTAATCATCTCTACGCCCTCGTGGGCACTTTCGACTATTTCGATCGCTTCGCTAGTGCCAGAGGTATTTGTCATAGTAGGCGGAGTTATGTTATTCGGATAAATACCGAATAATTTTCTGAGCCAAGACCGCAACCAATGCTGTAATCGCCACCAAAGATGGGGCGAGGGGCTGGGAGGAGTACGCAAATTAGTAGGTTTAACCGCCATCTCAGCCTGATCTTGTGCCGCTTGTTGCCAATGTTCACAAGCTCGATCCAAATCATCGAGAACGCCTAACAAGTTCTGAATTAGCTGCTCTTGTTCTCGCCGTAGTTTGGTGTTCTGGGCGGTAAGTTCTCTGGGTGATTCTTTGGGTGATGTGGTCATAATAATTAACTAAAATAACTGGTAAAATGTCATTTCTAAAACGTTAGTCGTAGTAGATCATCTAAACTGACTTTGGTTTCAGCCAGGACTTTCTCCCGCAGGTCTTGGAGCAATTTTGGGTGTAGATTAATGTCGGTGGACGCAATCTTCAAAAAATCTTCGTTGTTTTGTTGAGCATTTTGGCGAATTGCTTCGTAGGCAGCCCGAATCGCCTTGAATTCTTGGGGATGCTGATGAGCCGGAAATTCTTTTAGCTTGCTATGATAAGCTGATTTAACTTCAGTGGGGCTTGCTCCAGGTGAAATCCCTAACAGGATGTAGTTGTCTTGCATAAGTCAATGTTCCTGATGTTGATGTAGTGCATTTAATTAAAAATCTCGATAGCTTACTATTGCCAAAGGCAACGCTACGCGAACGGCGTGGCTCAGCATAAGTCGCTTGCGCCTTTGGCGATCGCCGCAACTAGGCTTTGGGGTACTTCTATTTGCGCCGCTTCTTGGTTGTTGGTCGCTTGGCAGAAGGTGGAACCGGTATACCCCCAAACAAAGGTCTAGGCTTGAAATCATAGTCGTCGTCATTATCATCATCTTCATAGTAGTCCTCATCATCATCCATCAGATCTTCTGACAAAATTCGCATTAACTCTGGCAACATTTTGGCCATGGCTTCTGGGGGGATATCATCACCAAACATGCTGTGCAGCATTTTCTGGGCAACGTTGATCCGCTCTAGAGGGTCACCTGCCAAAAAATCAGGTAGAAATGTGCTGGTCATCTTTTGCGATTCGATTTTAGCGTAGATAGTTTTCTCCTCTCGGTACATCTGTAATGCCGCAGTATCTTGTAAGCGACGCGCCAATTCAAAACCTTGCTCTTTCAGCTCTGTATAATTTTTGCTGTCGATCGGGTAGGTAGTAGCCTTCGCCAACAAAAGCTGCGGATTTTGGGCATCTTGCCGGAGAAATTCATCAATCAGCGATCGAAGGGCCTCAGTCTGGGCAAAACGCCGAACTTGAAACTGGATCTGTGCCAGTGCCGTGCTGGGTTGGGGGGACTTACTCAGATAATTACGAATTTCTGCCTGCATTGGTTGTGGCCGATCGCCCTTAACAGCCCACAGTACAAAATAAGCTAGTTGAGCCTCCGGATATTCTGGGGCGATCTTCAACAAACGCTGTAAGTATTCGGTCTGTAAGGCGGCAATGCCTTTCTGTCGCTTGGCAAAAAGCTGCACTGCTAGGAAGATAGCCTGGATCACCGGAATTTGCTCGGGAACCGCAACCTTCTGTAACAGTTGTGTCCATTGGTTGGTTGCCTGCGCTAGGTCAAAGTCTACGCGGCCCGCTGTCGTCAGTTCCCCCTTTACGGTGGCCACAAAAATCTGAGATGCTTGCAGAGCAGCATCCTGATTATTTTTGGTGGCTATTAATTTTGTAAAAGATTGATAATCTTGGGAAAATAATGCTTCGACCCAGCGAGGAATTTCTACTGTATCAATTTCTTCATCATCAAACAGTTTGCCAAAGCGTCGCCGAATATCTTTGATAGTGTCTAGATCTCCTTGATCTTTCAATTCACTCAATAGTGCTAGGTAGACTTCAGAAGTACTACAACCGCCTTCTAAAGCTTGGGTCAGTAAGAGAGTTGCCTTTGTACTATTGTCTTGTAGATAAGCTCTCAATCCATGCCGCCCGATCACTTCTGGAGAATTTGGACAGAGCCGCTCAGCAATCTGAAGTTCTTTATATCCCTGCTGTTGATAACCTCTGTCTACCCAAGCATCGCTTAGCCAGCAATGAATATGAGCGAGGGTAGAATTAAGTTGAGACTCTGGCCAATTTTGGGGATGGGTTTGGGCTAGTTTCTTCACCTCTGCCATCAGATGATTGAGCAAGCGCTTCACCTCTTGGATCGAACAATCAGCTCCCTCATAAACACAACGCAGCTTCAACACCACTTGAACATCAAAAGGTGGCTGATAGACAGTTGCTTCCAGGAAAGCTACCAAACAATCCACTGCATCGGTTTGCAAGGCATGATCCGCCGCTAAAATCATCACCTGACGGTGCAAAGCATCTACTTCGGGAAAATCTAAGCAGGGATGAGGGAGTTTTTGCAGGGTGTGGGCAGCCTGGTGATAATTGGACTCATCTAATAGTTGGATCAGCCGCAAAATCAAACTCAAGGTGCGTTGTTTACCCTGTTGTGGGTCGATCGGGATGACCGCAGCAGATGATCCTGCTCGGGAAACTGCCTGCACCAGCCCCAATTGCTCAATGACCGGATGGGTGGACAGTGGAGTACTTAATTTATCTTTTTTTGATAACCCTAAGGCACTCTCAGCTAACTCCCAATGCCCTAGCTGTTGTTGGGTATAAGCAATCCAGGCAGCAGGGAAATCTCCAGGGGTTGCTGGACTATCCATTTTTTGGAAATGGTTAAGTGCTGCTGTTAGGTTTTCGGCTTGTAAAGATAAAAATCCCTTGACCCAGTGCAGTTGAGTAGCGCTAAACCGATCGCATTGGGTTTTTAGTAACTCTACAACCTCAGAGGTTGCTCCTTTCATCAATAATAGCTTCAGATAAGACCCAGCAAAGTCTGTGGTTAATACTTTATCTTCAAAGGCACTACGCATCGTAACTAAGGCTTCATCTAGGTCACCAAGGGTCAATAGAGTCTTGGCCAACCAATAGTGTGACTCTGCCCCACAGCCCAGTCCCACCGCGTGACGCAATGAAACCAGGGCTTGTCGATACTGCGATTGGCTGTATTCCTGTTGTCCTTGCCATGCCCAAATCTCGGCCTCCGATGGGCTGATTTTGACATCAGGATGCATTTTGCTGATGTTTTTAACTTTCTCGATCGCTTGCCGATAGTTCTTTTTCTGAATCAATTTTTGTAATTGATCCAGAAGCCGATCGATATTGGAGATCTGACTCGTTGCTGTTTGTTTTTGCTTCCGCAGTTCTTTTCTATTAGGCATAATTAATATTCTCTACCGCTGGTTTATTCTGCTGCTAGTAGCCGAGGACAATCACCTGGTCATTTTTACATTATTTATTCAGATCTCCTCAAATACTTAACGATTGGTAGAGCGGCTGAAACTTGAGCTGAATTTCGGCTACTTCTCGCTGGATCTGAGAACCAGCTACAATTCCAGCTCCGGCATATAGTCTGGCCTGATCACCGGTAATTAAGGCCGATCGAATTCCCACCACAAATTCACAGTCTCCATCTAGATCTATCCACCCCAATGGCGCAGCATATAGGGTTCGATCGACTTTTTCGTATTCCTGAATCTTGGCACAGGCCAGATCTCGCGGTAAACCGGCGACTGCTGGGGTGGGATGCAAAGCCCCCACTACTGCTAACGGTGAAACATTTTGGGGTAATACTGCGCGAATTGGAGTCCAAAGATGCTGAATATTGGCCAGTTGCAGTAGCCGAGGTGCCGCCGACCATTGGGGATGTAGACCCAATTCTACTAAGGAGTTGGCGATAAAGTCACGGACTAGGCGGTGTTCGTGCTGCTCTTTGGGGTCAGCCATTAACTGTTGACCGAGCTGCCGATCGAGCAAGGGCGATCGGCCACGCGCTGCCGAACCGGCTAAGGCATCGGCGATCAACAAACCATTGCGCACTGTTACTAGTCTTTCGGGGCTGGCACCCATAAAACAGTTGCCCAAACCATCACTGGTGGCGAAGGTATAACAGTGGGGATGTTGATCGCGCAAATTAGCCAAAGATCTCGGAATCGAAAAATCTTGGTTAGCCGTGACGTTGGCGGTGTGGGCTAACACGATTTTTTGGATTTGTTGTTGCTTGATAGCTTGCAGGGCTAGTCTCATCGAATCTTCTAGTTCCTCCCGGCCAGTCAAGTTGAGTTTACTGGTGGAGCTGGGAATGATGGCTAATAAATTTTGTCCTGCTAAGCGTTCTAACCGATCGATCACGGTGACAATTTCTTCACCAGCTAACTCGGGTGAGCGGTTGACTGGCACATTGACAATCAAGGTAGTTTGCTCACCCTGGCGATCGATTTGCCATTGGGGTAAACAGAGATGACTGACGGCAAAAGGGTCTAAGGGCTTAGTGGGTGCATCAAAGAAAGGGAAATGACAATATAGAGCTGGTTTGGAGTTACGGGCGCGATTGGCGACGGTATTTACTAATGCTTGGCAATATTTTTGCGCCAGGACAAAGCGATCGGCACCAGCAAAACTAAAAGTGGCAGCACTGCCAATCATGGCGATCGCTCGATCTGCTTGTTCCCAGTAAAAATAGGCTTGAGATTTAGTTGTTAAGGCTTGTAAAGCAATCAGGGGATCGATCGCGGGCAAGGCAAATTCGAGGCTAATAATTTGGTGGGTAGACCGGGCACTATAAGTCTTCAGCAAAGCGGCAATTGCCTTGCTGTCATCAGATAAAAGATACCGGTGAGAAGTAACGGTCATGCCAGCGAAATAAAGTTTTTTTAAGGTTTTGCAACGCTCGCTCAGGGCAAATGAACAATTGTGCTATAGCTAGTTAGTGACCTGAAGCAATCACAGAGAGCATTGCAGGCTGCGATTTCGCGCTTATATTGTACTCTGGGAACCTCGGGCAAAACATGAACAACTGTGAACAACGTTTCCCAGCCTAAATTTATGACCACCACAGAACTGCTTAAACAACCCACTCCTTCGCGGCAGAAGCTATGGCTGGCGGCGATTAAGCCGCCTATGTATACGGTGGCCGTGGTGCCGATCGGAGTGGGAACAGCGATCGCTGTGGCCGAGAGTGGCCATTTTCAGGGGGGAGTCTTTGCCACTTTTTTGCTCTCGGCGATTGCGATCGTGGCTTGGATCAATATCAGCAATGATGTGTTCGATGCAGATACTGGTATTGATCAACACAAGGCTGAGTCGGTGGTGAATTTGACTGGCAACCGCAATTTGATGTTCTGGCTCAGCAACCTGTTGTTAGTCGGCGGCATTATGGGCGTGGCCAGTCTGTGTTGGGCGCAGGGCGACTGGACAGTGATAGGCATTGTGGCGCTCTGTTGTTTTTTGGGCTACACCTACCAAGGACCGCCTTTTCGGTTGGGATATTTGGGTTTGGGTGAAATTATTTGTTTTATTTGCTTTGGGCCGTTGGCACTCACTGCTGCCTACTATAGCCAGACCCAGAGTTTTTCGCTGATCAATCTGGCTGCTAGTAACATTGTGGGTATTTTGACCAGTCTGATTTTATTTTGCTCCCATTTTCATCAGGTGGCCGATGATCTAGCAGCGGGCAAGAAGTCACCGGTGGTGAGGTGGGGTACTAAGCTGAGTTCTAGTATTCTCACTGGTTCAACGGTGCTGAGTTATATTTTGCTGTTGGGATTGGTGGCAACTGGCCTGTTTCCGTTGACGACTCTATGGGCATTGTTGGGAATACCGATCGCTTTTCAGCTTTGCCGGTTTGTGGCCATTAACCACGATCGGCCAGAAATTGTCAGAACCTGTAAATACCTGGCAGTTCGCCTACATTTTGTCAGCGGGGTATTATTAGGGCTGGGGTTTATTCTGAGTGCTGGCAAATAATGAAGTGGGAAAAAAGTAATTGGCTGAGTAGTGTTTTTACAGCCAAGGGTTCGGTGATTCCGGCAATCATGGGGCGGGTGATGGTTTGTATGGTGTTCGGTGGTTTGATTTCACTGTTGCACTATTATCAGTATCCGGTGGCTCAGAAGTCTTTGGCAGATACGGTGCCAGCGGTGGTGTTGGGCTTATTATTGGTGTTTCGCACTAATACGGCTTACGATCGATTTTGGGAAGGCCGCAAAGCCTGGGGCAGTATGAATAACAATATTCGCAACTTGGTGCGGATCATTTGGTTGGGGATTGATGAAAAGATTCCTGGCGATCGGCAGCGCAAAATTGCGGCTTTAGAACTTTTACCAGCTTTTGCGATCGCCACCAAGCTTTATTTACGTGGTCAGCCGTTGGAAGTGGAGTTAGCTAATGTTCTTTCGTCGGGGCAATTACAGCAGCTTAATGCCGTGCAAAATCCGGTGTTGCAAATTGCTTTTTGGCTGGGTGATTATTTGCAGGGAGAGCAGCGGCGCGGCAATATTGGTATTTATCAAATGAATGAGCTGCAACGCATTATTAATAACATGGTGGACACGCTGGGCACTTGTGAGAGAATTTTGCGCACCCCGATGCCTTTGGCTTATGCGATTCATTTAAAGCAGTTGCTACTAATTTATTGCTTACTGTTACCGTTTAAGCTAGTTGGAGATTTGCAGTGGGGAACGATCCCGGTGGTGGGGTTGGTAAGTTTTACCCTGTTTGGCATTGAGGCGATCGGGGTGGAAATTGAGAATCCGTTTGGTAATGACCCCAATGATTTGCCGTTGGACAATATTTGCAAAAATATTCAACGGACGATCGAAGATACCATCAACTATGGCCATTTGCCCGATTCGGTGGACTTAGATCTAGATGTGAACTAATGGTCTACCGATGCTCATCACATCCATGATTCCCTGGAGTGTTTTAGCAAGCCAACCTACTCCTGAACAATTACTAGCCATTAAACCTTCACCAGAACTCCAAGACCGAATGAGCTATTTGCTGTCTCAAAACAAAGAAGGTCAGCTCTCATCACTAGG
>JANNEH010000263.1:0-5174 GCA_031378405.1 Synechococcales cyanobacterium OTE_75_metabat_409 | reverse complement strand
CACTGCTACTGTAACCATTGACCCTACGACAGATACCACTGTAGAAGTAGATGAAACTGTGGCTTTAACCTTAGCTACTGGTGTAGGTTACACTGTCGGCACCGCTGCCACTGTTACCGGCACTATTCTAAATGATGATACCCAAGTAACTTTGGCTGTTGCTCCGCCAACTGGTGTAAGCGAAGACGGTACCACAAACCTGGTTTATACCTTTACCCGATCGGGAGTCACAACCAACGCGCTAACTGTCAACTATGGAGTTGGGGGCACTGCTACCTTCAGCACCGACTACACTCAAACTGGTACTGCCACCTTCACAGCGACCACGGGCACAATCACCTTTGCTGCCGGAGCATCCACTGCAACAATAACTGTAGACCCTACGACAGATGCCACTGTAGAAGCCGATGAAACTGTAGCTTTAACCTTAGCCACTGGTATAGGTTACACTGTCGGCACTGCTGCCACTGTTACCGGTACTATCCTGAATGATGACAAAATCACTCGTAATGACTTTGGCAACGACCAAAAAGCTGACATCCTCTGGCGGAATAACAATGGTACTGTCGCCCTCTGGCAAATGAATGGAGTCACAATTTCTGCCCCTAACATCGTGGCCAATGTTGACAACACATGGACAATTGCTGGAACCGGCGATTTTAATGCTGATGCTAAATCTGACATTCTATGGCGAAATACTGATGGCACTGTAGCTTTATGGCAAATGGATGGTAAAAATATTACTTCTCCATCAGTGATCGCCAATGTTGATAATACTTGGAAAGTTGCTAGCATTGGTGATTTCAATGCTGATAATAAAACGGACATTCTGTGGCGAAATACTGACGGCACTGTAGCTCTATGGCAAATGGATGGTAAGAATATTACTTCCCCATCAGTGATTGCCAACGTTGATAATACTTGGAAAATTGTTGGAACTGGTGATTTCAATGCTGATAATAAGGCTGATATACTTTGGCGAAATACTGACGGCACTGTAGCTCTATGGCAAATGGATGGTAAAAATATTACTTCCCCATCAGTGATTGCCAACGTCCCTAATACCTGGCAAATTGAAGGCATAGATGACTTTGGCAGTGATGGCAAAGCAGATATACTTTGGCGTAATACTGATGGCACTGTAGCTCTATGGCAAATGAATGGTAAAAATATTACTGCTGCATCGGTGATTGCCAATGTTGATAATACTTGGCAAATTGCCGGGACTGGCGATTTTAACGGCGATCGAACAGGAGATATTCTCTGGCGTAATGATAATGGTGCAAACGCGATCTGGCTCATTAATAATGGAACTGTGACAACCCCAAGTTCCATTAGTGGGGCTGATACCAGTTGGAATATTGCTGCACCGATTATTTAGTTGACGATTGAAGTTTAAGAGTTGAGTGATTCTTATCATCACTCAACCCTTGAATTTTGCGGTTACCATAATTAAAGAAGACTAGATCCAAAGACCATTTAATCAGTCAAACAGGCTGGATCGAAAGGATATTTGCCTTGCAGCCAATCAACGAGTTCTTGGCTATGAGATGTTTGGAAGTTGGTGTAGCGATCGATCAACTTCTTCCTTTTTTGATCACTCAATGAATCCAATCCTTGATCTTGAAATACCGCAATATCTTCAACTAAATAGGCTGCAAAAGTTTCACCACAAAGATCGCGAGCTGCTGAGTATAAGGGGTTTTGCTGATCGATCGCTGTCAAAGTTATTAAAGGAATCTGAGACAAATAGGCTTGGTTCATCGGATTAATGGCTTGTCCTGCCGACCAGGTGGCCAAGTGCTCAGCAGATTCACCAAATGGCCGTAAATGCAGAAATTTACACAGTTTGGCACCATCATTTACCGGGTAGTTATCCCAAATAAAGGGTTTACGACTAAGTTGTTGGGCAATTTCTTGTAAATGCTTTGTTGGATACTTTTTAGAACAAACCTTCTCCCCTGTCCAAAAAATTTGCACAGTCGGATCTAAGAGTTGACCAAGGGTTTCTAAGTAGTTGGAAGGCCGATCGCCAAAGACTTGATCTAAAACTGGGTCGGTGGAATAGTAGGTAGGACACATCACAAATGAGCTAGCGGTGCTCTGTTCCATAATCCGATGGGTAACATCGGCTTGAATCTGGGCAATGTTTTTGTCGTCACCGCGCATGTCGTCGAACAGAATAGCTAAGATATTGGGCTGAAGGCTATTGATCGATCGAATTTTGGCATCAAGCAAGGCTTTAGTTTGGTCATTAAAGTTATGATGAATTTCAAAGGGAGTAATGCCAATGCCCCAGGCTACTTGGGCTTGTTGGTAGGTGTGGCCAAGCTGTTGCAAATTGGCAAAGTCTTCGACCGGCCAAGGTTCTGCCCATTGACGGCGCAGATATCGATCGGCTTTGGGCGCGTAGATGTAGTACTGATAATTATGTTGGTGGAGGAATTTGGCATAATCTTGACGGGTCTGCCAACTCCAAGGTCGGCCAAAAAAACCTTCAATGATGCCACGGCTGAATTTTTCTATTGTGCTAACCATGATGTCAGAAACTCGATTGTTACTACATGGCCACTGGAAATTTAAACTTAAAACGCGCCCTGAAGGACTCGAACCCTCGACATTTGGTTTTGGAGACCAACGTTCTACCAACTGAACTAAGGACGCAGATGCCAGAGGCTGAAGACAACCTCTGAATTGAAAGCCGAGACCTATTTGTCTCGATCGAAACGCTGTTTGACGCGAGTGGCTTTGCCCACCCGATCGCGAAGATAGAAAAGCTTAGCTCTTCTGACCTTACCACGCCGTACCACAGTAATGGTGTCTACCTTAGGGGAATGCAGCAGGAAAACCCGCTCCACACCTACACCTTGGAAGACTCGGCGGACAGTAATGGTTTCATTGATACCACCATGCCGTCTGGCAATAATGATCCCTTCATAGGGCTGAACCCGCTCCTTGTCGCCTTCTTTGATCTTGACACCTACTTTAATGGTGTCGCCAATGTAAAGCTCGGGCAGGTCACTTTTGAGGTATTCCGCCTCAATCGATCGCATAATTTCTTGGGCGTTCATGGAGATTATCAAAACTCACGGATGCTTATATTAACCAATAAAGCACATCATTGTCCATCTTTTTGCGATTTAAATATTTTAGACTAAATTCTAGACTGAGCCGAATATGGTTTTCATCTGCGGTAATTTTCTAGCTTGATCGCCAAAGCTACGACAAACAGCCGAAGGTAAAGCCTCCCAAAAAAGCATAAACTTAAGAAACCCACCAGATAAATTAACCGACCTAATACTCCAATGATCGACACTGCTAGGCTAAGTAAATTCCTCTGTAAAATATTGCTACTAAGTTTGGGTTTTCTCCCTCTCTACACCGTCCTAGGACTAACTGAGTCCGCCTCGGCTAAGCCCAGAGCTTTACCCAAGCCCAGCAGCGTAGCGCCCCGACAGGCTCCGCAACGCCAGCGCTACAACAACCCCAATGCCTATACCCTCGGCCCTGGCGATCGAGTAAGAGTTGATGTTTTTAATGTGCCAGAGTACAGCGGTGAGTACCCAGTATTGGTAGATGGTACTTTGAACCTGCCCATTATTGGTGCAGTGCCAGTCACCGGTAGAACCCTGTTCGAGGCTTCCAAAATTCTGGAGCAAGCCTACCGAGGATATGTGCGGACCCCCAATGTTACCGTTGGGCTACTCATTCCTCGACCAATTCAAGTGGCGATCGCTGGGGAAGTGAATCGCGCTGGTTCCTATACTATTCCTTTGACTGAAACCCGTAAATATCCGACCTTAAGCCAAGCCGTACAGTTGGCGGGTGGGGTCAGTCAAACCTCTAATCTGCGCCGAGTAAGATTGCAGCGTGGCAATCGCATTGGTTACTTCGACTTGCTGGCCGTCTTACAAAATGCCGATGTTTCCCAAGATATTACCCTGCGGGATGGCGACACCATCTTTGTGCCCACGGCCACCGAAGTAAACGCCGCAGATATTGCTCGAACCACAGAGTCTAATATTGGTACCCAAGATATAGCCATTAAAATCGCCGTGATTGGTGAAGTGGCTAAACCTGGAACCTATAGCATGAAAGCTGACGGCCCTGCCGCTGGGGGGGCTGGCCGGATTAGTTTACCGACTCTCACTGAGGCTTTGAAGTTGGCTGGGGGAGCAACCGCTTCTGCCGATGCCAGCAAAATTGTGGTGAAACGCCAAACCAAAACCGGTCGCACTCAAATGATTGCCATCAATCTACTGCGGTTGTTGAACAATGGCGATTCTAATCAAGATTTGGTACTGCAAAATGGCGATACGATCTTTTTGCCACCTGATCCAGTGATTGGCTCTATTGGTAGTCGCCAATTGGCCACCAGTAGCTTTGGCCCACAGGTACTGAACCCAATTAAAATTGCTGTTGTTGGTCAAGTAAACCGACCAGGCACCTATAACATTAAGGGTGAAGCCAACACTTCTGGCAGCAACCAAAACGTTAACGTCAACCTCAGCCTTCCCACTGTGACCCAAGCCATCTCAGCGGCTGGTGGGATCAAACCCACTGCTGATGTGCGCCGCATTAAACTGCTGCGCTTCGATCGGAATGGTCGTGGTCAAGCCAAAACAGTCAATTTATGGACTTTGCTAACCCAAGGAGATATTAGTCAAGATTTAGTGCTCCAAGAAGGCGATCGAATTCAGATTCCCGAAATTCCGGCAGGCACCGTACCCAATTCGGAAGAAACCGATACTTTGGCCAATGCTCCTTTCTCGCCCAGCATAATTAAGGTAAATATTGTCGGAGAACTAAAAGGCTCTCGCCAGGGTGGTGCAGCTTTAGAACTGCCGCCAACCACCACTCTCAACCAAGCAATTTTAGCTGCTGGTGGCTTTGACCCTGTACGCGCCAACAAGAACTCGGTAGATTTGATTCGTTTGAATCCAAACGGTAGTGTAACTAAGCGCACCATTGGCGTAGACTTCGCCCGGGGTATTGATGAAGCTGTTAATCCTACCCTGCGTAACAACGACATCGTTGTAATTGGTCGATCGGGTACCACGCGCGTGGGTGATGGACTGGGTAGTGTGCTGAATCCTCTTAGCCCGCTCTTTAGTATCTTTAATCTCTTCCGGCGTTAAGAAACAAGGGAATAATTAAACTTGCATATTTTCCCA
>JANNEH010000323.1:0-9776 GCA_031378405.1 Synechococcales cyanobacterium OTE_75_metabat_409 | reverse complement strand
AGCTCCAAACTGACCGTGCCACACTTAGTAATCGCCAAATCTGCTGCTGCCAACACCGCATCTGGTTGATCAGATACCAAAGTGGCGTGGAGTTGATATTGATCGATCGCCCCTTGGATCGACTCTCGATATTCTTCCCGCGACAACGGTACCCAAAATCTCACATTTGGCAACTGGGTTTGCAATCGCTGAGCAGCCTCAAAAATTGCGGGCATCAAATACTTCAATTCTTGCCAACGGGAGGCTGGAATCAGGGCGATCGCCAATTCCTCATCGGCAATGCCCAAAGCAGTTCTAGCCTCTGCCCTGGTTGGACAAGTGGCCATCCGATCGACCAAAGGATGACCGACAAATTTTACATTGGCTCCTTTCGCTGCATAGAAACTTGCTTCAAACGGAAACACCGCAAATAATTGATCGGTAAAATCAACAATTGCTTGCGTATCGTGATCACTAGCAGCCCAAACCCATTGCTGAGGCGCGATATAGTAAAAAACCGGAATTTTTGGGAAAGCCTGCTTCACAAACTTCCCAATAAATAAATTTGGCCCCATGTAATCAATCAAAATAATTGCATCGGGGGGATTTTCTTGCAAATACTGCCGAGCTTTGCGCTGAATCTTAAAGGTTGGTCCCACAAAAGCAAAGTGTTCCACAATGCCCATCGAACCAATCCCCGTAGTGTCACCTAAAATTTTGGCACCAGCCGCCGCCATTTTTCCCCCACCCAACACCACAATTTCGATGGCTATACCCCGTTGTTGGGCAGCTTGATGCAGGGCAGTGACTAGCAGTGAACCCTGTAAATCACCAGAGACTTCTCCGGTGCTAATAAAAATTCTTTTCATGATTCGGCATCCCGCCGATCGCGCGATCGGCCAGGAATTGGTCCCCGGCGGGGTGATTGGCTAGAGGATTGGAGGAACTTATGCAAGTGTTTGACTTGGTCGGTAGTGGCGGTTTCGAGCTGAGCGAGGGCTTCTTGCAGGTTGTGACTGGAGTTGTAGATAATCCGGTATGCCTCTTTGAGAGCAATGAGTTCAGGGTTACTAAAGCCCGATCGCTTCATTCCCACCAGGTTTAAAGATCTGACTCGCGCCGGGTTGCCTTCAACAATGGTGAAAGGCGGTACATCGCGCTGAATTCTAGTCATACCACCCACCATGGCTAGCTTACCGATATGCACAAATTGATGGACTCCTAATACGCCGCTGATTACTGCCCCAGATTCTATGTACACATCGCCTGCTAAGGATGTGGCATTAGCAATTTTTACATCGTCCTCGATCAAGCAGTTATGGGCAACATGAACATAGGCCATCAGCAGGTTATTATCACCGATGATTGTAAATTCACCGTCGCCGGTAGCCCGGTTGATCGTGACGTACTCGCGGATGCGATTGTAATTACCTATTTTGAGTCCGGTTTCGCCGCCATCATATTTTAAATCTTGGGTTTCTAGGCCGATCGCTGCCCCCGGAAAAATTTGGTTGCCAATACCGATTTCAGTCGGCCCTTCAATGATGGCATGAGCACCCACCGAAGTACCCGCACCGATTTTTACTCGATCGCCGATCACCGCGAAAGGCCCTACCTGGACACTCGGATCTAGCTCGGCTCCAGGATCGATGACCGCCGTGGGGTGAATTAGCCTCGTCAAATTCGCCGCTCCAACCATTTGCATTACTTTTGACCCAATCTCGCATCGAACAACTTTTACTAGATGACCCAGTTTCTATCAATATTGTTCACCAAGAGTTGGCTCAGACCTCCACCAAGGAAAACATTAATTCACCATCTGCGGCCAGTTGGCCATCTACTTCAGCGCGCGCCTTCATTTTAGCAAAGCGTCCGCGTTTGAAAGATAGCAGTTCGACAGTCATTTTGAGCTGATCGCCAGGAACTACTTGGCGACGAAAGCGCACGCCATCAATGCCCGTAAACACAAACAGACCGCCCTTATATTCGGGCAAATGAGTCAAAACAATACCACCGACTTGTGCCATAGCCTCGACAATCAACACACCCGGCATTAGGGGATAACCGGGGAAATGGCCTTGAAAAAACTGTTCATTGTAGGTAACGTTTTTAATGCCTACGGCTGTGCTGCCTGGCACAAAGTCAATAATTCTATCTACCAGGGCAAAAGGGTAGCGGTGAGGCAAGAGTTCTTGAATCTCTTGTACATTGAAGGTGGTTTTGATGGGCGGGGCGTTAGGCGGCACAACATTCGCGGAAAGTTGTGGAGAGGATTGCTCTGTAGGTAGCTCAGTATGGACGCTCAAAGTACGGTTCAGCAAAGTTAACATCAACTAGAATAGCAGGCGATTAGCCCCTCAAAATCAAAAATTCACTCTTAAAAATTTAAGATCAAAAATTTACTGTTTTTACCCAATCCTGATAGCCGGGATGCTTTCCTTGGGTAATTGCGGTCATTTCCTGTTGAATCTTGTGGGTGATTTCACCAGGAGCATTGGGAATCTGGTAATTTTCTACCCGACTCACCATCGAAACCTTGGCCGCCGTGCCGCAGAGAAACACTTCATCGGCAATAAACAGCTCCGATTTATCGATCGGTCTTTCGATTACCTCAATACCCAGTGCCCTAGCCACTGTGATGATACTGTCGCGGGTAATGCCTTCTAAAATATCTTGGTCGGCTCCGGGCGTATAGAGCTTGCCGTTGCGCACCATAAAAATATTCATGCCGGTGGCTTCTGAGACCTTCCCTTGAGAATTCAGCAAAATTGCCTCATCAAACCCCGAATGGTAGGCTTCAGTCTTAGCCAAAGAAGAAGTGATATAGGCTCCGCTAATTTTGCCCCGCAGCGGCAAGCTGATATCTTCCTGGCGATGCCAAGAACTCATCCGACAACTAATGCCCTCGGGCTTGCTCAAGTATTCACCCAAATACAGGCCGTAGATAAAGAAGTTCTGCTCAATATCGTGCAGCCGAGGTGCAATCCCTAAGCCCGAGGAATAGACAAAAGGCCGCAGGTAAAAAGGCTTGGTAGGCTTGTTTTGCTGGATAAACTCGACCATCGCGGTTTCAATTTTGCTCGGGGGCAAGTCATAGTGCATGAAGCGGGCACTGTGACTCAGCCTTTGGCAATGCCGATCGAGGCGAAACAACAAAGCTCGATCGGGCTGGGCTTCGTCTACCCAACCGCGTAAACCGCCAAAAGCACCAGTTCCGTAGTGGAGGGCATGGGTGGCGATCGAAACATTGGCCTCACGAAAGGGCACAAACTTACCCTCAAAGTAAGCAATCGGCAGAAAATCTTCCATAACAGAATCCAGGAGCAGGGTGGCCAGAAGTCAGATTTTACCAAAAAAATGGTTCAATGAATTGACCTTCAATGATTCATTGATGGGCAGAGATCTAGGGATCTGTCGAGATGAAACTTACCGTTCTCGGATCATCTCGGTGAGGTGCAATCTTAGGCGTAGGTGACAGCAAAGGCGGGGGTGGGCATGGGTGGGAATTTTTTATTGCTTTTGCTGAAGCCAGTTAGTTAGATCAACAATACTTGTAAAACCCATCAAGTCTAGGGCGAGTTGATCCAACTGCTTGATCGATAGTTTTTTAATTTCCTCAGTAGTTTCCGCAGAAATTCCTCCCACTTGACGGGCTAGTAGAAGACCAATCAACTCGACCTTGCCTTCAACCTTACCTTTGGCTTCCCCTCTGGCTTCCCCCATTCTTTCGATCGCAGAAATGTATGGCATATTTTTACCTCGTTCGTAAGTTTCTAAGTCATCTCGGAAAGCTGCTTCTATTTCTAGCGGCAGGGTTAGCACCCAGTCGATGAAACGGTAGAGGTCGATGACTTCTTGCTCACTCCATCCACGTTCGTAGAGCATCGTAGTTAGGCTGTATTTCCGTTGCCGTATTCGCTGTTGGCTGGTTTTTCCTTTGGTGGCTTGTGCTGCTAAGTGAGCTTGGACAACGATTGCAAACGGATTGTCGCTGGCTGCTAGCTCCTCTGACCGCTGTTTATAGTCTACCAATTTTACAATCTGAAACGAAAAGTCGTGTCGAGATCCGAGGGCTTCTTGATGGAATGATTGAGGTCGCCAATTTTTATCGGTGTCGCCTAAAACAGCAAAGCTAGCTACTCCTCGCCGAAATTTGTCAAATAGCCGTGTGGAGTAGATGTAGACCCGTTCGCTGAATTCTGCTTCTTTCTGGTTTTGGATTTCGATATGGAGCAAGAGCCACTTCTCTTGACCATCGCGCAGATAAACTTTGACGAGCTTATCTACAATCCGCTTCCCCATCTCGGCTTCTAGTGTTACTTGCTGGAGTTCGCTATCGAGAAAATCAAATCCTTTGCGCCAGTCGATCTCGCTGTGGGCTTCGGGGAAAAAGAATGCCATGAACTGGGGAAAGTAACCTTCGAGGATCTGCTTCCAGGGTGTATCTAGGGGAGTGCTCATAAGCTCAATTCTTTTGCTGAGGCTTCGGGGAAATTCGACTATAAGTATCGTAATTGATCGCTTAGGGATAATTGCTCAGAGGTTCGATCGTCACCTTATTATGCAGCCTTGCAATTTTATCCTGACTTTGAAAAGTTAAGTTGAATTACTCAGATGGTTTGCCAAAACCTATGGGCACCATGTATTAATAGATAGATCGATTAAACGATAAGACGAATGTTCTGCGTTCAGGCTTCGTAAACGCCAAGTAAAAAATCGAGTTCTCATTATGCGCTTCCTCTTTCTCCACAACAACTTCCCGGCTCAATATCGGCACATTATCCAGGAATTGGCCAAAGACCCGGCCAACCAAGTTTTCTTTGTAACCAAAGCCGCCGAACCCCAAATACCGGGGGTAACTAAGCTGTTGTACAAACCCAGCCGTGATCCTCATAACAATACTCACCACTATCTTTTGCCCCTAGAAAATTCGGTTTTGCATGGGCAGGCTGTGTATGTGTTGATGGAAAAACTCAAAAAACAGGGCTTTGTACCAGATGTCATGTGTGGCCACTCTGGTTGGGGACCAACGCTGTTTTTGAAAGATGCTTTTCCCCAAACGCCTTTGATGTGCTACTTCGAGTGGTTTTATAATATGTATGGCAGCGATATGGATTTTGATAAACAGGCTGTCCAAAATATTGATGACATGGCGCGGATTCGGATTAAAAATGCTTCGATTTTAGTGGAGCTGTATTCTTGTGATCGAGGACTTTCCCCCACCAACTGGCAAAAATCTCAGTTCCCCCAAGAGTTTCAAGATAAAATCTCGGTAATGCATGATGGCGTGGATACCGATTATTTTGTGCCAAATCCCGGCGCTAAGCTGGTTATTCCCAACTTAGATCTGAGCGGCGTGGACGAGATTATTACCTATGTGGCCAGAGGCATGGAGCCATACCGGGGCTTCCCGCAGTTTATGGAATCGTTGGTTTACTTGCAAGAACGCCGCCCCAACTGTCATGCCGTAATTGTGGGTTCCGAGCGGGTTTGCTATGGTCGAGCTTTACCGAATAACCAAACCTTTAAGCAGTTGATGTTAAATAAACTGCCTAACTTAGATCTATCCCGGATTCACTTTACTGGTTCGTTGCCTTACAACCAATACCTAAAGGTGATTCAGGCTTCCTCGGTGCATGTTTATCTCACTTATCCTTTTGTGCTCTCTTGGTCGGCGATCGAATCTATGTCCACCGGCTGCTTGGTGCTTGGCTCTGATACTCAGCCTGTCCATGAGGTAATTACTGACGGTGAAAATGGTTTGTTGGTAGATTTCTTTAATCCTCAATCGGTAGCAGATCGGGTCTGTGAAGTCCTAGATCATCCAACTAAAATGGCTGAACTGCGGGTGAAGGCCAGACAGACAGTGCTCGATCGCTATGCTCTCAAGGATCTCTTGCCTAAGCAACTGGAAATGATCAAAGGGCTGGCTTAGCAGAACTTTATTGCCGAAGGCAGAGAAAACAAAAATCCTGATATGCTGATGGCGGTTTGTATCAGTGCTTCTGCCATGCTTCATGAGTCCCCCTCCCCCGAACGATTACAGTCGATCGCCAGTCAATTTAGTGGCAGCGGCACCGTCACCAGTGTCAACTCCTTTGGCAGTGGCAATATCAACGATACCTTCTTGGTTAATGTCAACGGTGGCCAGTTCCAGCGCTTTGTTTTACAGCGCATCAACACCCAGGTTTTTCGCCAGCCCGATCTGGTGATGCAAAACATGCGGATTTTTAGTGAGCATGTGCAGTCCAACATCGCCCAAGGATTTCATCCTGATCGCCGTTGGGAAGTGCCCCATGTGCTCTGTGCCAGAGACGGTAGCAATAGCTATATTGAAGACGAATTATTTTGGCGATCGATTAGCTTCATTGAAGGCTCTCAGACTTTTGATACAGTGCAGAGCTTAGAACATGCTGGCGAAGCTGGTTTTGGCTTAGGACTATTCCATCGTTCTGTCGCCGATTTGTGTACCGACAAATTAGCCGATACTTTGCCAGGGTTCCATATTACTCCTAGTTACTTGCAAGAATTTCTGGTTGCCCAAGAGACTAAAATTCTCCCCAAATCACCCGAAGTCACCCACTGCCTGAAGTTCATTACCGATCGACAAGTCTGGGCAACAGTCTTAGAAGATGCCAAGGCTGCCGGGGAATTGCCTTTGCGCACCATTCACGGCGACCCCAAGATCAATAATTTCTTGATCGATAACACTACCAGCCATTGTATTAGCTTGATCGATTTAGATACTGTCAAACCTGGCTTGGTGCATTATGATCTTGGTGATTGCCTGCGATCGGGCTGTAACCCGCTAGGGGAAGAAACTGCCGACTGGCAAGCTGTGCATTTTGAACCAGAACTGGGTCAGGCCATGCTTCAGGGGTATTTAGAGTCAGCTAATGCTTTCTTGATTGATCGAGATTATAACTATATTTATGACTGTATGAGGTTGCTGGCCTTCGAGTTAGGTATCCGCTTTTTTACTGATTATCTCAATGGCAACATTTATTTCAAAACTCAATATCCCGAACATAATCTGGCGCGGGCTTTGGTACAGTTCCGACTGGCGGAAAGTATTGAGTCTCAAGAAAACACCATCAACAAAATTATTCAGGATGTGCGATGAAACAAGAATTTACCCTAGAATCTTTTGAGCCTCACGATTTACAATTGTCGATTGATGGTTTTGTCTTGTATCAACAAGGTTTGCTGGAACTCAGCTATCATCTCCATGGCGATCTATCGAATGTTCTATTCCCCACCGCTGTAGAGATCCCAGTCCGCCAATTTGCCCTCTGGGAAGCCACCTGTCTAGAGTTTTTTTTGGCTCCCTCGGGTCAAGCTGAATATTGGGAATTCAATCTATCACCCAATGGCAATTGGCAAGTTTTTCATTTAGATGACTATCGGCAGGGCTTACGAGACGAAGCTGCCATTAACTATTTGCCTTTTACGGTGCAGCAAACTAGTGATTCATTAAAATTAACGCTGTCGATCGATCTCACTTCTTTGGTTGCCCCAGATATCTCTTTAGAGATGGGCATTACCGCCGTAATTCAAGCCAAAGACGGTGACTATAGTTACTGGGCACTAAAACACTCCGGGACAGCAGCCGACTTTCATCTCCGGGATAGTTTCACAATCCATTGGTGATCAGGTTGAAAACCAAGCTAGATCCGCTAAAATGGACGTTTTTCGTAGATAGGGTCGGGGAAACATGGAAAGCCTAAAAGGACGAGACTTGCTGAGCATGGCAGATTTGAGTGGTGCAGAGGTATCTGGCCTGGTCAAAATGGCGATCGAACTCAAATCTGGCCGACTAGATCCCCGCACTCGCCAGATTTTAGGGCTACTTTTTACCAAAGCCTCTACCCGCACCAGAGTCAGCTTTACAGCGGCCATGTATCAATTGGGCGGCCAGGTGATTGATCTCAACCCCAACTCTACCCAAATTGGTCGCGGTGAGCCATTACCAGATACCGCCCGAGTACTCGATCGCTATCTAGATATTTTAGCGATCCGCACCTTCGACCAAAAAGATTTAGCGGTATTTGCCAGCAATGCCAAAATGCCGATAATCAATGCTCTGACCGACCTAGAGCACCCCTGTCAGGTCTTGGCCGACCTCCAGACTATCCAATCACACTTTGGTACTTGTCAGGGGCTAAAACTGGCTTACTGCGGCGATGGCAATAATATGGCGCACTCTTTGCTGTTGGGTGGAGCTTTGGTAGGTATGGATGTGGCAGTGGCTGCACCTAACGGGTTTGCGCCTAGTCCAGAAATAGTCGCTGCTGCCCAAAAAATCGCTCAGGGCACCAAAGCTCAAATTACCATCACCACCGATCCAGCGCTGGCGGTACGGGGAGCAAATATTGTTTACACCGATGTGTGGGCAAGTATGGGGCAAGAGTCGGAGGCGGTCGATCGCATACCTTTATTTATGCCTTATCAGGTCAACAAACATCTGATCAGTCTGGCCGATCCTAAGTCGATTATTCTGCATTGTTTACCGGCTCACCGCGAAGAGGAAATTACAGCAGAGGTGTTAGAAGGTGATCGATCGAAGGTTTGGGATCAGGCTGAAAACCGTCTACATGCCCAAAAAGCACTAATCGTAGCGCTGCTTGGACTACAATAATTTAAGTTCGAGAATAACTACATACTCACTAATCTTCAGTAGGCTGATGTAACAATAGTTCTGCCATCCCCACAAATTCTACGCCCTCAGGGGAAATGTCAAAGCAGCAGGGTAAGACTTTCATGCCTTTGGCTACTGCCGATCGAAATAGTTCGCCATATACTTTATCCCGACTGTCACAGGGCGCAAATTTTTTCACATCGCCTCGGTTGATTAAGTACAACATCACGGCGGTAGAGGCAGGCATAATACTCATCAGATCTTCTAGGTGTTTTTGGCCTCGGGTGGTGATGGTATCGGGAAATAGAGCGGTGTCGCCCTCTACTAAGGTGGCATTTTTAACTTCCAGGTAGATAGGTCGATCGGCTCCGGTCAACACAAAATCAATCCGACTTTTACCACCACGTCCATATTTCACCTCGGTCTGAATCTCTTGGTATTTACCTAGTTCCGGGAAAAGATGCTGTTCTAAGGCGAGCTTGATAATTTTGTTGGGCAGGTTAGTATTGATGCCCACCCAGGTATCATCGGCATGAATCAGCTCCCAAGTATAGGCCAGTTTGCGTTTGGGATCGTTGCTGTGCGATACTTTCACCGATGCCCCAATTTCACAAACTCCAATCATGGGGCCGGTGTTCGGGCAATGAGCGGTAATCAATTCGCCGCTGTCGAGTTGAATGTCGGCGAAGAAACGCTTGTAGCGGTTAACCAGGGTGCCAGATTCGAGGGGTGGGTAAGTGTAGAGCATCGATCCAGTTGTTGTGTCCTGATGCACCATACCACGGCGATTGGTGGAAAATTTGTTAGGATGAAGCCGCTGTTGTTGGGGGCGGGTTGTATGGAAATGGTTTTGGATTTTGGACGGGCTTGGGTGAGTCCGATTTTTCGATCGACTGCTCTCAAGGTTTCCATGATTGTGGGTTCGGTGCTATTTGTGGTGAATCATGGGGCGGCGGCGATCGAGGGGGATATGACGATCGAGCGCTGGTTAAGTGCGGCGGTGACTTATTTGGTGCCATATACGGTGAGTGTGCATGGGCAGTTTGTGGCTAAGTTGCGGCGGGAAGCTGAGGATGGTGGTGAGGAGATGTCAGAATATTGAGGATTACGATCTCTTATCTTTGACAACACTAATAACTACCATGCGTGTAATCTACCC
>JANNEH010000282.1:0-3479 GCA_031378405.1 Synechococcales cyanobacterium OTE_75_metabat_409 | reverse complement strand
TAATCCAGGAGTGGTCTCAGCGCTGGGGGAGTGATATAGCAGGTTGGTGGATTGATGGTGCTTGGGTGAATGGCTATACCAATGAGGTTGATGGGCGCACCAATTTGAATGCTTTAATTGCGGCGGCGAAGTCGGGGAATTTCCAGGCATTGGTTGCGGTTAATCCTGGTTCTGGTAACTATATACCACTGACGGATCAGCAAGATTTTTTGGCTGGTGAAAATACGGTGTTCGATCGATTGCCTGATGCCAATAGCAAAAGCCCAGCTTGGCATTCGATATCTTATTTGGGTACTACTTGGAGTGAACCTAGTGCCGATCGCTACACCAACCAGCAGTTGATTAACTATGTCCAAAATGCCAATCGGGGCAAGGGTGTGGTTACGATCGATGTAGCAGTAAATGCACGAGGTCGTCTATCGGTAGCTCAATTGGCTCAGTTGGCAGCAGTCAAGACTGCTATCCGATAAACCCCGTCCAATAAACCCAGCTTGGATGAGGATTCTTATTGAAATTAGGAATTGTAGAAATCCATAGAAGATTTCAGTCTGTTTGCTGAAATCTAAAATCTTAATTCAGATATGAGATTTTAAAAAAATTCATCAAGGTGTTGGCTTATAAATTAGCCAACACCTTGATGAAAAATGAGTTGTTCTCAATCTCGGCAGAGAGTTAAAGAAATGAGTAAATCACTTTTGACTCTAAGCCAAATATGTCGATTTACATACCACCCATGCCTTGTTCAGATGTTTGTTTTGCAGATGTGGCTGTTTTTTCTCCTGCTTCCTTATCACCATTTTCCTTGGTTTGGTTTTGAGAATTAGCATTTTCCTTAGTAGCAGCATCCACGATCTCCTGAGCTTTTTCTTGACTTTCTTGAGGAGATAGACCTTTGACATTTTCATAGTAGGCTGCAAAAATCTGTTTTGTTACCTTTTCGCCTGCACCCAACTCAAGTAGTTTCTGTGCAACTACTTGAGCGTTCTTATCGGTCAGCTCTGGGACATTAAGAATTTTCAGAGTTAATTTTAGTAGTTTCTGTAAATCTGCATTTAAGCCTAATAAGACCAAATCTTTTGTTAAGGATAGACTTTTTTCATTGGAATCATTATTTGTTTCTTGCTTTTCTTTGGAATTAGTTGTTTCTTTCCCAGCCTCTTCTTTAGAGTCATCTTTCACCATGTTGGTGATCCCGGAATCCATTGGAATATTGCCATTCTCAATATTCTCTGCAAAAGTTGATACTTGGCCAGCTTTTGTTCTTAACTTTGCTGCAGTATTTATATCTCCATTTGTTTCAGCTATTTTGGCTTGCTGTTCATAAACTTTAGCTATCTGTTTCAGGTTTGATACAACTGCCGCTTGATCTCCATTTTCAAAGGCTTTTCCAAGAGCTTTACTATAACTATCCACTGATTTTCGACCAGTATCTGTCATGCTTTTATACTCTTCTGATCCTTTTGGCGAAAACAAAGACGTTACAAAATTAACTATTTGTTCAACACTAATGCTGCTGAGAACAGCAGCTATTAATTTTCTGTTTTTCCAAGCCCAATCAACCACCTTCTGCACGAGATTGAACCAACCAGCTTGAAGGCTAGGATCGACGGTCTTAGGATTTTTGTCTGTTGCACTTACGGCCTTAGTCTTATCATCTGCTTTGTCCAATACGGTCGTTTTAGAGTCTGACATTGTTGTACCTTTAGTTATTTTAGACGTTTCATTATTTATAGCATATCATTTAATTTTATTCAACTCTTTTGTTTAATAAATTAATATTAGCTAATACTTCTTGAAACTCATCATATAGTTGTTGCTCTTTTTGCGCTTCAGATGGAATAAATCTGCTTAATGCATCAATTCTATTGTTGATGCCAGAATTTGTGATTTTTGTATGTTTGATACCTTTTTTCAGTTTTTTGATCAGTAGGTCAAAATTAGCTTCCCCGTAAGCACGGCGCTTTAATTCTCCTTCGCCGATATTCACTTTGAGTTTCAGAGGAATACTAGATTCTTTGGCATTAGCATAGGCTGGGTTGATGAAAATACAGCTTCCTGCCGGAAGTTTTAATATTTCCTCGGGAGAAAAAATCTTTTTGGTTTTATCTTGTTCTGCGTAGCTGTAGCTGCCACCATCTTTGCTGTTCGATCGAGTCTTTTGCTGATACCGAATCTCCTCATCACCCAAATAATCTGAAAAATACTTAGCCGACTCATATTCTCCAGGATTAAAGATGAACTTGGTATTACAGCCAGACAATATCGCCCGACAAGCCTCTTTACCATAAGCCTGCTCTAATTGAGTCATATTTTGGAAACCCAAAGTCCCGCAAAAACCAGCCGATCGACTTTCATTCAGCCAATTTACTAAATTTGGTAAAGCGATCGTTGGCAGCTCATCTAAAAACACCGCCAACGGATCACTGCGCTTTTTAGCGATATTGCGCACCACAATCATGTGCAACACCGTCGCCAAAATTGGCCCGATAATATCTCGGCGGTTCTGATCCATACCGAAAATAATCATCTGTTTTCCTTGCAGATCTAACGGAATCGTAGACTTGCCGCAGAGACAGGGCAGAATATCCGGTGATACGAAGTTAGTGAACATCAGTGAAGCGATCGCCGCCACACTAGCCGCTGTTTTTTCCGATTCCCGCATGGACATAAACTGATCCCAGCTCACCTTCACCCAAGGGCTGATATCAGCAGCTTTTACTCGATCAATCAAATCCGAGGGATCTAATGCCAAGATCTTCTGGCAAGTCAGTAAATCAGGATACTCACTGAGTTTAGCTAGTTGTAAAACCGCCTTAATCAATTGGTCACCGGACATCTGGAAGAACGGATCTTCAGCACCTTTGCCACCATTAAGGCTGAAATTTTTATTCAAAACCTTGGCAATCTGACCTGCTGTTTCTGAATCATCCGCAGAACGCAGAAAATCTAGTAAGTTACAAGATTCACTACCCTCAAAACCAGGAGCGAAAATCCGCACATCATAGCCCTTGTTGCGAGCATAGGCTGCATGGATTTCGGCTTGACCACCAGGAAACTTAAAATCATAGAGACAGATTGGGAAACCTTGATCAATCACTGATCGAATCATCGGATCAATCACCGAAAAAGTTTTGCCGCTCCCCGGCGCACCACAAACCGCTGTACCTCTTTGACCATCAGGAATAAAGATGGTATTGGCTTGAGGCTTAATATTGTAGCGTTTAACAATTTTACCATCCCGCTCTTGAGGTTTGGCCAAGGAATCAATAATAGGAGTGTTAATCCAAGTCGTCAGGCCATCTCTGCGTCGCTCATTGATTTGTTTGATCGCAACCCGGCGTGCTGTGTTCTTTTCGGCACCTTTGGCCCAATGGGCACTGGCCATTCTATTTCTTTTGTTATCACTACGCATTAGCCAATAGCCCCCAGCACCCAAAACTGCCAGAGTCAAAATACCAGAAGGATTCCAGAGCTGCTGC
>JANNEH010000277.1:0-24988 GCA_031378405.1 Synechococcales cyanobacterium OTE_75_metabat_409 | reverse complement strand
TGTTCATGGAATTATAATACCGATGAAGATGTCTTACCCCAAAAATATTGCTTATTGAATGTGCTTTTGCGGCAGCCATCCTCAATTATCTACTAGACAGATAAGCTGGGATCTTCTCTAGCTCTAAATTTAGAATTGCTGGGAAAATAGTGAGTGAGAAGAAGAAAAAGTAATATTATTACTAAATATTGGTACTCATGATGAAGTTCACCAAACGGCCAGTATTGAAGCGCCCAAGATTAATGGCTCCTTAAAAGTGACCAGCAGTTGTTTTCACATCTGGAAAATTTGGTAGAGAGTCGCCCATGCTCGCAGAATTCAAGTCTTTTCGGCAAAATACCTGGTGTTGGATCAAGTGCCGTTATCTATGCTGGTTGGCGTTGAGCTATCGTTAGACATCGATCAAGAAATCTGGGGCAAAGAAGGTTAATAGATTAACGAATCCTTTTGCAGACTCAGGATATCGCAAATGACTTGCAATTCGGCAAATTCCTTGATAGGATGTTTGTACTCGTACTTTTTGAATAATAATTTTTGAGTCAAAACCCAAAGAACTCCTGGCACAGACTTTTGTTGGATGGATAAACTTGACGCTTTCTACCACTAGGGATAATAATGGATTCACCTTTAAAAGAATACTTTAAACGAAAGATTTAGATATGTTCCAGAAATCATCTCAACTAGAATTATTTAATTTTAATAACGTTCAAGTATTGCCTGGCGGAATAACGTTCAATTTTATTGATTTGTTTGCAGGCATCGGAGGATTCAGAATACCTCTAGAAGAACTAGGTGGTAAATGCTTAGGACATTCAGAAATAGATAAAGAAGCGATCAAAGTTTACAAGCATAATTTTATTGATAAGTTTGAAAATAATGAGCTTGAATTAGGTGATATAACAAAAGTAGATGAGTTGCCTTCAAATATTGATTTAATAGTTGGAGGTGTTCCTTGTCAACCCTGGTCAGTAGCCGGAAAACTCAAGGGGTTTGAAGACCCAAGAGGAAAACTTTGGTTTGATGTGATCAGGTTAGTACAACAAAGCAAACCAAAAGCATTTATTTTTGAAAATGTAAAAGGTCTATCTAATCCAAAAAACCTCAAGAATCTAGAGTATCTAGTAGAAGAATTAAAAGACATAAACTATCAAGTTAAATGGCAAGTGCTTAATTCGTATGACTTTGGAGTACCCCAAAGTAGAGAGAGAGTATTTATAGTTGGAATAAGAAATGATCTAGAAGATTGTGGTAAATATCAATTTCCACAACCAATCGATTACAAACCAAAACTCTTAGACATTATTGATATTAAGAATTGTGCCCCGATTAATAAAATAAAAATTGATCAAGATGTACTTTTTGGCGGTCAGATACCACCATCTCGGAATAGATTTCAAAAAGATGATGAGCTGAATGATTTTTTTGTTTTCTCAGACCTCAGAAATGGACATACAACAATTCATTCTTGGGATTTAATCGAAACAACAAAAAAAGAGAAAGCGATTTGTCTCATACTTCTGAGGAATAGACGAAGAAAGAAGTATGGAATTAAAGATGGAAATCCATTATCATTTCAAGACTTTTCAGAACTAATTGATGGAATAAAGGAAGAAGATATTTCTGCTTTAGTAGAAAAGAATATTATCAGAAAAATAGAAGGTTCTAATGGTTGCAAGTATGACTTTGTTAACTCAAAGAATAGTTCTGGAATCAACGGAATATATCGAGTTTTCTTACCGAATTCAGAAATGATACCAACATTAACAGCAACAGGGGCAAAAGATTATATTGCAACTAAAACATTGAATGCAGATAATCCTGAAGAATACAGAAGGTTGTTTATTCAGAAGATATATAAACAAAATAACTTCAGAGTAGTAACAGCACATGATTCTTGCAAACTTCAAGGGTTTCCAAACTGGTTTGAATTCCACAAGAATGAAGGTCTTGCAAAGAAACAGTTTGGAAATGCTGTGTCAGTGCCAGTAGTCTATTACGTTGCAAAGAACTTATTAAAAACCTTGAATCTTATATAAAGCTAATTTGATTTATTATCAATACTGTCATAAAAGATATCATGAAACTGTTCATGGAATTTCTCATCCCTAAGTTCTTCAAATAGAGAAGAAAAAATGCTTGATGTGTTATTCATTCCAGAGCAAAAATCCCAGAATTCATTCTCAACAAAAATATCAAATCCCGGATCTAAATGAGTTGCGATTTTAGTCTTTTGTACTTCATAATAGCTTTTCTTAAAAGGATTGAAAGTAAATGCAATGCGTGCTTCTAATACCACAGATGGATCTCTGGAGAGCCTATGAGCATACCAATTCAGCAACTGTTCAGAATATCTTCTGAAATCCCCAACATTAGCTTGAGCTGATTTCATATCAAAAATATATTCAATACCATTTTTCTTGAGATAGATATCAACTCCATGGCCACTTGAGGGCTTAACAAAATTAAGATCATTAGTGTTATTAATTTTGCAAACCTTCCTGATTTCATTAATACAATCAGTAGTACTTAAAAATCTGCCATTTCTTCTATCATTCAAAAGGTCTTTTAAAACTTCTGCAAGATTGTTAGGCAATGGATCTGGCATTAAAATCTGCTTGTCAGGTATGATTTCAAATCCATTGTTTACAGCTAATTCCTTAGCAATCGCTTCCCAAACAGTAGTGCCCATGCTAGTTTCTAAGCCACCTATTAGTGAACGAATGCGCCTCTCTGTCGGAAACAGTGTATCAAGTATATTAGAAGTGGAAACGCCATCTCTTAATTTCTTCAAAAAAAAGCTTCTAATAGAATCTGTCAAAACTTGTTTTAATTTGAATCTTAATTCCTTATTCATAAATCTTTTTCTATTAGAGGTTCAGAGGTCTAGTCATATTCTTAAATATAGTACTTTAAAAAATTCGCCGAATCGCAGACCTAATGCTACGATCGAGATCTAATTTCTAGGATGTTGTCTATGTCGATCGCCATGCAAAAACTATTCGCCCTCATACTAGTCATTGCCCTAGGCATCAGCGGCTGCACAGCTAGCGCCACCAAACCCAACCAACTAGCGATCGGGGTACTAGGTGAGCCATCGACCTTTAACCCAGTGCTAAACAACGTCGCCACCGCATTTTTTGACTACACCATCGAAGGATTAGTGGGCATCAATGGCAAAGGCGAAATTGAACCAGCCCTAGCAGAGTCTTGGCAAATCGCCGGTAATACCATCACATTCACCCTCCGCCCCAACCTAAAATGGTCTGATGGTGAACCATTGACCGCCAATGACGTAGAATTTAGCTTCAAAGAAGTCTATCTCAACCCCAAAATTCCCAACGATTCTCAAGATGCCCTCAAGATTGGCAAAGACGAAAAATTTCCGACTATCCAAAAAATAGACGATCGACATATTGCTATCACCACCCCAGAACCCTTTGCCCCAGCACTACGCACCATTGGTGGACTGAGTGTTTTACCGGCCCACAAACTACGTCCTTTAGTCAACGCCACCGAAAACTATACAGAGCGACAAGAATCTAAAGATAAACAAGGCAAAACCCAAGTCAAAGATGTAGCGAAACAAAGATCGAAGTTTATGGGAGCCTGGGGCATCAACTCCAAACCTAGCGAGTTAGTCAGTAGCGGCATGTATCGGTTAGTTTCCTACGCTCCAGGTGAACGACTGATTTTTGAGCGCAACCCTTACTACTGGCGCAAAGATGCCCAAGGCAAACAGTTGCCTTACCTCGATCGAATCGTGTGGCAAATTACCGAAAGTACCGATAATACCTTGATGCAATTTCGATCGGGCAATATCGATACCTATGGGGTTAGCCCAGAATTCTTTTCTTTACTCAAAAAAGAAGAAAAAAAAGGCAACTTTACCATTACTAACATTGGCCCTGCCTCTGGTACTACTTTCTTGGCCTTTAACCTGAACCAAGGCTCCCGTGATGGCAAGCCCTTGGTCGATCCGGCCAAGTCTCGCTGGTTCAATAACATTAAATTCAGACAGGCCGTGGCTTACGCGATCGATCGACAACGGATGGTCAACAACCTCTATCGCGGATTGGGAGTACCTCAAAACTCTCCATTGTCCTTTGGCACACCTTACTACCTCAAAGAAGGATTAAAATCTTACGACTATGATCCAGCCAAAGCCAAGCAGCTCTTACAAGCAGCCGGTTTTAAATATAAGGGCAGTGAGTTATATGACGACCAAGATAATCTGGTTACTTTTAATTTAATTACCAACTCGGGTAACAAAATCCGCGAGGCACTGGGAACTCAAGTAGAACAAGATTTGGGTAAAATCGGTATGAAAGTCAATTTCAACCCGGTAGCTTTTCCTTTGTTGGTAGACAAGCTAGATAAAGCCCTGGATTGGGATGCCCATATTATTGGCTTTACTGGCGGCATTGAACCCCATGACGGCTCAAATTTTTGGTTAACCGAAGGTCGATCGCATGTCTTTAACCAAAAACCCAGCAAAGAGGCTAAGCCGCTGACTGGCCAAGAATTCGCTCCCTGGGAGAAAGAAATTAATGACCTATATGTGCGTGGTTCTCAGGAATTAGACGAAACCAAACGACGGGAATTATATTATCAAACCCAGCGCCTGACCCAAGAAAACCTACCCTGCATTTACTTGGTAAATTCCTTATCTCTATTGGCAGCCAGAAATAATGTCAAAGGTTTGAAACCCACTAATCTGGGTAGTTTGTGGAATCTTTATGAGGTTTCGATTACGCAGTAGTTAGTACCAATCCGAGAAAATCTGTCAGAATTAAGAAATCGCTACAGACTTCCTCATGACCGCAACAACCATTAAAAGCAACGATGTTACTCCTTTTAATCGATCGATCCTGACCTGTGATGTCGCCATTGTGGGCGGTGGCATCGTAGGTCACACTCTTGCATTGGCACTACAGCAGGCCGGACTGCAAGTAATTTTATTAGAAGCCCAAGCCGAATCGGTAGCCGTCGCCAAAGGTCGGGCTTACGCTCTCTCGATACTTTCTGGTCGCATCTTCCAAGGCTTAGGAATTTGGCCAGAAGTCTTGCCTCATTTTAGTCAGTTCGCCCAAATCCAAATCTCCGATGCCGATAGCCCCGCAATTGTCCATTTATTACCCCAAAACTTAGGTACCGAGGTGCTCGGTTATGCCGCCGGTCATGGAGTATTGCTCAGCGCCCTCCAATCCAAACTGGAATCTGCTGACAACTTCACCTATCTTTGTCCTGCCCAAGTCGATCGAGTAACCTACCAAGCCAATCGCTGTGAACTAGCCATCACCACCCCCACTGGTCAAATTCTCATTCACTCTGCTCTCACCGTCGGCGCAGACGGAGCCAAATCACCCCTGCGCCAACAGGCCGAAATTGGCACCAAAGGCTGGGCCTACTGGCAATCTTGCGTCACCGCCACGATCATTCCTCAGCACCCTCACCAAAACATCGCCTACGAGCGCTTTTGGCCTGATGGCCCGCTGGGCGTATTGCCCCTGGCCGATGGCCGGGTACAAATTGTCTGGACTGCGCCCCATCAACAGGCTCAAGAATTAGTAGAAATGCCGATCGAACAATTCATCGATCGCCTACAAATCGCCACTGGTAACTTACTAGGCAAGCTCACCGTGGACAGCTCCAGATTTCTGTTTCCGGTGCAATTAATGCAGAGCGATCGATATATTCAACAGCGCTTAGCTCTAGTGGGTGATGCCGCCCATTGCTGTCATCCAGTGGCCGGACAGGGCATGAACTTAGGTATTCGAGATGCCGCTGCGCTGGCTGAAATCTTAGCTAATGCCCAGCAAAAAGGCGAAGACTTGGGCAGCCCCCAAGTCTTAAAACGCTACCAAAACTGGCGACAGCCCGAGAACTGGGCAATTTTGGCCTTTACCGACTTCCTCGATCGAGGTTTTTCCACCAACTTCTGGCCGATCGTCGCCACTCGCCGCATCGGACTGCGATTACTCCAAAACATTCCGGGGGTCAAACACCTTTCTTTGCGCTTAATGACCGGCTTAGCGGGTAGATTGCCCAAGATTGCTCAATCGATCGGACGTAAAGACTAATCAAACTTAAAGATTTGTGGCAAATAGCCGCAAAAATGTTTTTTTGAACACAGCATCCCAATTAGCTGTGCTAGGATCTGCTTAGCCAAGTTTTACCAATTTTATTACTGTTTTATGGGCTATCTCGCCGCCATGAATTTAATAATTCGGCATACCGCCAAATTCTGTCGCCAGCTCTGTAGCTGGGCGCTAGGGTTGGGGCATCGTGCGCTGCTAGCCATCAGTGAAGATTGGATATTACCAAGCGGGAAAGATAGGCATTGTTGCCTATGTTGCAAATAACTACGCCAAGAATTAATTCTGCGCGCGTCTGCTTCCCCCCCGCTAACCATGTCGATTAGCGGGGGTCTCGTATATATGGGGGAACCTTAATGAAGCCAGCCATCCTAGACCATCGATCGGACGTTCTACAAAACTCAGTGGTAGTCTTCTCGAACAATTACCTACCCATGGCGCGAGTCAATATTCGCCGTGCCGTTACGCTGCTAGTAAGTGGCCGAGCAGAACCCTTAGAACTAGAGACCGATCTGTTCTGGCAGTTGCGTTCTCCCTCGGTGACGATCGAAGTACCACATCACATTCGTCTGCGGGTCTCTACTGCCGAGCGGCTGTGGAAAGTGCCCCCAGTTAGTCGGCGCGAATTATTGCGCCGCGACAACCACAAGTGTCAATACTGCGGTGTGGGCAAAGCGCTGACGATCGACCACGTTGTTCCCCGCTCTAAAGGCGGTGGCCATACCTGGGACAACGTGGTCATTGCCTGTGAGCGCTGCAATGGTAGAAAAGGCGATAAATACCTGAATGAAACCAATTTGTCGCTAAAAACCAAGCCCAAAGCACCGATGCACCCAGCAGTAGCTTTCGCTGAAAGCTTTTGGCAAAATCGTCAAGTTTACGAGTAAACCTGTCCCACAAAACGCCCGACTTCTTTTGGAGGTCGGGCTAGTTTCGTATCTGGCAATATTGGCTACCAAAACAGCCTTAGTCTAAAGACAATATAGAAAAAGTTCCTTTTTGGAGGGATCTCAGGCAAAATAGTCCCGAGAGAATATTTCAAGATATTCAATACGTAGAGTAGCCATCATGCAGCCAATTCGCACTTTCAATGTATCGCCGTCGCTACCCCCCCAGCTAGCGCCGCTGCAAAAATTAGCCTACAACCTTTATTGGGACTGGAATATCGAGATCAAAGATCTCTTTCGTCGCCTCGATCGAGACCTGTGGGAAACTACCCGCCACAACCCAGTAGCCACCATTGCCCAAGTTAGCCAGTCTCGCCTGCAAGAAGCCGCCAACGATGACGGCTTTTTGGCACATATGGATAGAGCCACTGCTGCACTTGCCGACTACCAACACAGCCGTGACTGGTACAAAAAGCATCAGGTCGCCGAAAACTCGGCCACCAAGCCCTGCTTTGCCTATTTCTGTGCTGAATTTGGCCTGGTAGATTGCCTACCAATTTATTCTGGTGGTCTGGGCGTATTGGCCGGAGATCACCTCAAATCTGCCAGTGACCTAGGAATTCCTTTGGTCGGCATCGGCCTGCTCTATCAGCAGGGTTACTTTGCCCAGTATTTAGGAGCCGACGGTTGGCAGCAAGAGCGCTACCCCTTAAACGACTTCTACAATATGCCGCTAGAGCTAGAGCGCAAAGCCGATGGGAGTGAGTTGCGCATTGCCGTAGAATACCCCAAACGTCTAGTCTATGCCCGTGTTTGGCGTGTCCAAGTTGGCACCGTGCCGCTGTATTTGCTTGATACTAACATTGAACCAAACAGCCCTTACGATCAAGACATTACCGATGCTTTGTATGGCGGAGACCTCGATACCCGCATCCACCAAGAAATTATGCTGGGCATCGGCGGTTTTCGTGCCCTGCAAGCCCTTGGCTTACAGCCCACCGTGTACCACATGAACGAAGGTCACTCCGGTTTCCTAATTTTGGAACGGCTGCGAGTACTCATGCAGCAAGAAAAACTCACCTTTGCAGAAGCCAAACAAGTGGCCATGTCTAGTCAAATTTTCACCACCCACACCCCCGTGAGTGCCGGATTTGACCTGTTTCCACCCGATAAAGCTATGTACTATGTGGGTCACTATGCTGAATCTTATGGCATCGGTCGGGAAGAATTCTTAGGACTGGGACGAGAGAATACCGGCGACCTAGAATCGCCTTTTAGCATGGCAGCTTTGGCCATGAAAACTTCCAGTTTTGTGAATGGGGTTGCCCAACTCCATGGGGCAGTCTCGCGGGAAATGTTCCAAAACATGTGGCCAAATGTGCCCCTAGACGAAGTCCCGATTACCGCCATTACCAACGGGGTACATGCGCGGAGTTGTGTGGCCAAGAGTAACCAAGAATTGTTCGATCGATACCTGGGTGATGATTGGGCGGAAAAACCCGCCGACGACCATCTCTGGCAGAAAGTCCAGAGTATTCCCGACGAAGAACTATGGCGCAACCACGAGCATTGTCGATCGGAGATGGTAGTGTTCGCCCGCGATCGAATTGTCAGTCACCTCAAAGATCGCGGAGCTACGGGTGCTGAAATGCAACATGTGCACGACTCTCTCGATCCTGGTGCCTTCACGATCGGCTTTGCCCGCCGCTTTGCCACCTATAAACGCGCCACCCTGTTTTTACGGGACTTGGATCGGATCAAAAAACTGATGACGGGCAACAAAGACCGGCGGGTGCAGTTTGTGATTGCGGGCAAAGCTCACCCCAAAGACATTCCGGGCAAAGAGTTAATTCGCGACATCGTGCAGTTCACTCGCTCGGAAAACATGACTTCGGTGGTGTTTGTGCCCGACTACGATATTTATGTTTCGCGCTTGATGGTCTCAGGCTGCGATATTTGGTTAAATACCCCCCGTCGCCCTCGGGAGGCTTCGGGTACCAGCGGCATGAAAGCTTCGATGAATGGTCTACCCAACGTCAGTATTTTAGATGGCTGGTGGGATGAAGCCGACTATGTGCGCACTGGTTGGCCGATCGGCCATGGCGAAATGTACGACGACGAAACTTACCAAGACAACGTAGAAGCCAACGCCTTCTATGACTTATTGGAAAAAGAAGTCGTCCCGATGTTCTATGATCGCGACAGCGAAGGAATACCTCGCCGCTGGATAGCCAAAATGAAAGATGCTATTTGTCTGAATGCCCCCCGCTTTAACACTGCGCGGATGCTGCGCGACTATGCTGAGCAGGGTTATATTCCGGCTAATCAACGGCAGAGCATTATGGGGGATAACAATTACCAAAACGGTAAAGAGTTAGCTCACTGGAAAGCCCGCATTTTTGAAAACTGGTATGACCTGAAAATCAAACAGGTTGAAGCTGCCGCGCCAGAACAAATTGGTGTAAACCAATCGATCGAAGTAAAAGCCCAGATCTATTTGGGCAAACTCCAGCCCAGCGATGTAAGGGTAGAAGTCTATCAAGGCTCGATCGACAGCCATGACGGCAAAATTGTGGATGCCAAAACTGTAGTGATGCACAGCCCCGAAACCCCAAATGGTGAAGCTATTTACACCGGCACCATTAGTTATCAAGCCAGTGGTTTACAGGGTTTCTCGGTCCGGGTGCTACCAAATCACCCTCATTTGAGTAATCCTCATGAGTTGGGTCTAATTCACTGGGCTTAAGATTTATAGGTCTTAAAATCGATCAACAAAATAATCCTCTGTTAGACGAGTCATAACAGAGGATTATTTTGTTGTAAATACAACTTTTCCGACTATTTCCAGCAACGTCGAATTGCTTCAAAATTATCCAAAACCGAAAATATTTCTTTGATATAATCTTCGGCAGTCCAGCTATTTGCTCTTATTAAGCCCCGTTCTATCAGATTTTGGCGAAGAATAGAGTCCTCATACAAAGATTTTATCGCAAAAGCAATTTCCTCCGGCTTTTTAGGATCAACAAGCAAAGCGGCATCTCCCAGTTGTTCCTTGGCTCCTGACACATTGGCGGCAATTACAGGACAGCCTAAAGCCATAGCTTCCAGTGGTGGTAAATTGTCTGGCCCAAAGAATGACATGAAGCTTAGAGCAAAAGCATTACGATAGAGGGATGACATATCTGACAGTGGAACAAAGCCCAGAAAATACACTTGTTTTGATAAATCAAGCTCTTTGACCATTTCTTTAACATAGGGTTCATTCCCCTTATCTGAACCCACTAAAACTAAAGGAAACTCTAAATTATATTTGTCTTTTAATAATTGAAGAGCCAACAACAAACCAATATGGTTTTTATGTGGCCAAAATTGAGCAGGATAAAATAAGTATTCACGGGGAAGATTGTATTTGATCAACACATCTTTATCAGTCTGATTAGAAGTTGATATCAATTGAGGTGTAAAAAAAGGAATAACTTTAATTCTTTCAGCAGGAATTTGGTAAAATCTTTCAATTTCTGCCTTGCCTACTTCGGTACCAGTAATGATTACTGCCGCGCGAGTCAATACCTTTTGATAATAATTTTCTCTAGTATCCCATTGTCCAGATGCATTAACTTCAGGAAAATATGGTTGTAATCTATGTTGTAAATCCCAGACAGTAATTATGTATGGATACTTTACTGTAGGGCAATTAAATTGTACAAAAGATAAGGTCATATCAATTTTATTCGTTTTCAATGAATCTACCAGTCGTTTTTCACGCCATCTTTTAATTGGAGAGAGGATAAATTGAAGTTGAAACTTATGCAAAAGTCCGGACAGATATATAACTACTAATCTGAATCTAGTATTTTGCCGTCGTGATTCCATAAGTGATTCTCGAAAAAACTTATTGGAAGTGAGCTGTTGATTTGGTTTACAGAGCTTGTAGGAAGTTTCCATTTTGTTTAACTCATACAAAATGAAAGTATGTCTGCCTTCATAATTTAATTCTAATAAGGCTTTAAGTAATTGATTTTCAAAAGTGTATCCGCCCCCAACGGTGGGAATCTCAGTACTACTGACGAACAGAGCTATTTTCATTCAATTTACAACCACAAAATAAACTCCCCAAGTATCAAGCCCAGGGCTTCGATCGCTCATCCATTCACCAGTATAGATAAGTTTTAAATCAAACTGCCGAGATAAAGATTCGATCTCTGACTTAAACAGGTAGCGCATTTGATGTATTTCTTTGAATTCGCGAATAGACATAGCTTGCTGGTCTTTAATAAAAACTTGATAGTTGACCTCTACCAGGTTGTCATTTGGATGTATTATGGGTTCAGCGATTCGAGTGATTGCATTTTTTTCATCTTGCGAATGTTTCACTCTAATAGTTGGAAGATTATTCAAAACGGCAGGACCATACCAAACATCAAAAATAAATACACCACCTACTTCCAAATGTTCTTTTACCGTTGCAAATGCTGCCGACAAATCTTCATTACCAATCTGATAACTAATTACATGAAAAAGTGCTAAAGCAGCATCAAATTTCTTATTTAACCTGATTTTTCGAATATCTCCATAGGTAAACATCAGCTTATTTGCAATATCAGGAGTAAGTTGCGCCAGGTGACTATTTGCCCATTGCAACATTTCCTCACTAAAATCAATACCATGTACATAATATCCCTGCTCAGCCAATAAAGCAGCATGCACACCAGTCCCACAGCCCAGCTCTAACAACTGACAGGCATTTGATGCATAGGTTTGTAATATTTTATGAATGAACTTGACCTCCTCTATATAATCTTTGTCTTGGTAAAGCAAATTATAGTAGCTAGCATAATTTCTGAAAATATCCATAATTATCAACTTTCCAACTTAAAATACAATCCATAATAGCGATCGACAGATCTACCGGGATGAAATGGAATAATACAAGCATCCCCTTGATTTTCCCAAATATCCGCCAACTTATAACCAATTCCTTCTAACGCATCAATAAATTCAGATTTATTAAAAACATATTGAGGGTAGAAAACTTTTCCTCCATTCTGCAAGGTTACAAACTGATTACCATTGTATAGCGGTAGTCGATTTATCAATAAATATCGAGGCTTTTTAGTAGCAGAAAGTATGTGCGATATATTTTCAATGTACTGCATTGAACCAGAAGCCATAAATATATCCTTGCCCTCAGCATCTTTCAATTCATGTGTAAAATCTAAATTATCAATTCCGCGTTGCTCTGCAATTTGCTGGCCAACCTTAGCTATTTCTGGCACTTCACAAATTGTCCATCTCAGATTTTCTGGGTACTTTAGATACTTTGCATAACTATAAAAATGGATACCAACATTACCACCAAAATCAAAGACTGTTTCAACACCTCCTTGCTCAAAAATTGACTTCAACCAAAATATAACTGGATAATCATGTCCGGCCACAACCCGTCCGCTATTTTCCCAGTTATCCTGAGTTAACATCTGCTGATATGCTTGAGCTAGTTCTGCGTCATTATATCCAACTTTTTTAGTATTGGGTGCAGCTCGCTTCGCTTCTTCAAATGTTTTGTATATTCCCCAAAAGCTACCATAGCCATTAGTCTGAAAACGGCATTTGAGTAAATACCCATAAACTTGTCCAATAAGTGGCATTCGTTCGATCGCTCTTCTCATGATTTTACAACCTCTTTTACCGCGATCGCTACTTGTTCAATTTGTTCATCCTTCAGCGCTAATCCACTAGGAATATAAAAGCCTCGGCAGGCAATATTTTCCGCGACAGGGCAAGATACATCGTTAAATAATTGCATATTCAAAAATACCGGCTGTTGATGCATTGGCCAAAAAAAAGGACGAGTGCCAATCTTATAATCAGCTAGACGCTTCATTACTTCTAATGCATCAAAAGGTATTTCATCCTGTAGTACCAATCCATATACCCAATAAATATTTTCAGCATAATCTGTTGCGGGTATCGGTAACTGTAGACCAGGAGTATCAAATAGCATTTCGGTATATTTCCTCCCCATCAGACGTTTTTTTGTAACAAATTCATCCAATCTTTCTAACTGGGCTACACCAATGGCTGCTTGTAAATTAGTCATTCGCCAATTCCAACCTAATTCTTCATGAACAAAACGCTTTTGAGGCTGAAAACATAGATTCCGCAAAGAACGACAACGCTCTGCCAATTTTTCATCATCGGTTACTAGCATTCCTCCCTCACCAGTTGTAATGTGCTTATTCGGGTAAAAGCTAAAGGTACTAATAACACCAAAACTACCACAGGGTCGATCACAATAAGTTTGACCATGCATTTCGGCAGCATCTTCAATAATTTGCAACCCATATTTGTTAGCAATTACTAATACCGACTCCATATCTACAGGCAGCCCATAAATGTGCACAACCATAATAGCTTTTGTTTTGGATGTAATTTTCGCCTCAATTTGACTGACATCCATATTCCAGGTGTCATGATTACAGTCTATCACCACCGGTATAGCTCCAGACCGCAGCACAGCAGCAGCACAGGAAATAATCGTAAACGTAGGGAGAATTACTTCATCTCCTGCCCCAATTCTCAACGCAGCAATTGCTGCATCCAGAGCAGCCGAACCATTACTAACAGCAATACCATACTTGCGATCGACACTGGCTGCAAACTGTTCTTCAAATTGCCTGATAAATGGTCCTTCCGAGGAAATCCAGCCTGTTTCAATGCACTCATATAAGTATTTCTTTTCATTACCATTTAGCAATGGTTCGTTTACTGGGATTGAGTTCATCGCTGAATATCCTCAAGTAATTTAGATTGATTTTTCTCGATGCCAACAAATCTGGTTGTATCAAGTCCCCCAAAATAAGGACCCTGTTTAACCTCCATCATTTCAACTTCTTCAATCACCTCAAATCCATGTCCACCACTTACCAGAAGAATCGTATCACCAGCGCCAAGAATACGACTTTCAATATATTGCTGCTGATTACTATAAAAATCTACTCGCAACTCACCTTTCTTGATCAGCAACACTTCTTGAGTACATTGGACTTGCCTCGGACTAAAGTTGTGGACATGAGGCTGGATTGTTTTACCAGTTGGGTGATTAATGTAAGCTAGCTGCTGAGAGAATTCATCGGGTGTAAAGAAATGAACTCCGGGCTTACTAAATTGAGCATAAATAATTATGGCTAGGAGCTGATGCTGATATATGACTTGTTCAAACATTGTCCTAAAAATAATTTTAAATTGTAGTAATAACTTGGCTTTATTTGGTATTCTATCGCAAACAAGTCGCGCCTCTATTTCAGATGTCTGACAATAAGATTAAAACCATGGCGTAAAACTTCCTTTATCTTTAGCTGTTCATGATAACGAAGAGCGTGTCCAAAAATAAACACAGTGGATGTAAAAATTATTATTGATGATAGAAAAAACACAATGGAGCTATTAATGTCTAACCAAAATACGATAGATGTCCATAGTAATAAGCAACCGCTTAAAAGTGTTAAGTTTCTGAGGAGTAACAAGTCTTGGAATTGAATATCAGAAACTTGTAGCAATGATAACATAATTACTTCTACAATGCTACTGGTCAAGTAACTAATCAAAAACCCTAATGAACCATAGGAAGGAATGAGAACAAGAGAAAGTAAAACCCAAGATAAGGCAGCAATAGCACTCACCCAACCTATTTCGGTTGTTTTACCATCAGCTACCAAATACTGTATTAATACGGCACTTATTCCTGTCAAAATACTTGACCATAAAAACAACCAAGTGAGAATAATTGCTGGTTGATAGCTACCCCCAAAAAACCAAATCATCAGATTTGGCAAAAGTAAACAAATTACAGTTGTAGAAAGTAAAAGTAAAATCCAAACACTTCTTAGATGTACAGATTTCAGATATCTAGACTGGTCATCATTGGTATCAATAGCAGATAAATGAGAGATAACGGCTGGAGCGGTTGAAAGCGGAATAAACCCAGCTAATGCTGCCATACTTTGAGCTGCACGCAGATAGCCCAAACTTTCTAATCCGCTATAGTAGCTTACCATGCCCATTAATGGCAAGTTAACCAGGCTGTACAAGAGATGCGTTCCCATATAGTAGGGTAGACCAAATTTGAGGATGGAATAAGCTTCTGACCAGAATTTATCGAAGCGCAAATGAATTTTATTAGCTTGTAGCACAGGCTGAATAATCATAAAACTCCAGAGAATTTGCAGAACTGCCGATAAGATTAATCCTCCAATTGCTCCTTTCAAACCAAAGCACCATGTAAACATTAGAGTCAGCAGGTTACTGATCACTAGCCCCAATGATGAACGAATAGCATAAGCTCGAAAATCTTGTAATCCGGTGAGGAAAAGCAATGGGACAGTCCCCATAGGTTGCAATCCAGCTAAGATGGCAGCCAGACTCAGCCAATAGGCTGTATCTGGCACTACTAGCCAATAACTAGCAAGTGATTGACGAAAACACCAAACTCCCAAAGCGATAAGTGCATTGACGGTACAAATGAGGATAAAACTGACCCCAAATAATCTCCCAACTGCTTCTACACCGGTGGTTTGATGTCTAGACCCATTCCTCTGAATAGAAATTTCTATTCCTAGACTAGAAAATCCCTGAACTGTTTGTGCTAAAGAAACAACAACGTTATACACACCCAACGATTGAGGTCCGAGTAACCTGGCTAAAATCGGTAAAGCTAGAGAACTTGTTAGCTTAGCAAGAACATTAGCAACACTCAGCCAGGTATTGCTTTTGATTAAGCTAATAACTTCGCTCATTTGAACTCGATGGATATTTATACTGGAACAAGATACACTTTAATAACATTCCATAATGTCTTTAAGTAGTGACGGAGGAAAGTTGGTGCTATTGGATCTAGAAGCCAAGTGAGTCTGTACGGATACTCTGATAAAAGATCATATTGTATGTAAGTTAATCCCCGGTTAAGAAAAAAGATCTAATATTTATCGTAGTCTAAATTTCAAGGGTCTAAATTTCAAGACTCAGTGGAGTAGAGCATCTCAACATCTAAACAAATTTTTACCCGGTTTAAAGTAGATCACTTAAAAAACCCATTGGCAACTACCAATGGGTTTTTTATCTCAGATTGCAAAGTTTAATCGTGCATTATAGCCATTTGCTGCCTCACCGTGGCGATATCGGGGATTACTGTACGACCACTAGGTGAAGGCTGGCCTAATGCTTGTAAATCTGCATCAACCATCAGATGCACTAGTTCTTGGAATGTTACCGAAGGAGTCCAACCCAATGCTTGACGAGCTTTAGTAGAATCACCAATCAATAGCTCTACTTCTGCTGGACGCAAATAGCGGGGATCGAATTCCACATAGTCTTGCCAGTTGAGATTGGCATAACTGAAGGCTACTTCCAAAAACTCTTTAATCGAGTGGGTTTCGCCAGTAGCGACCACAAAGTCGTCGGGTTTTTCTTGCTGTAACATCAGCCACATTGCTAGGACATAATCTTTGGCGTAGCCCCAGTCCCTTTTAGAATCGAGATTGCCTAAAAACAGCTTGTTTTGCTGCTTGGCCACAATCCTGGCTAATGCCCGCGTGATTTTGCGGGTCACAAAAGTTTCACCTCGACGAGGGCTTTCGTGATTAAACAAAATACCATTGCTAGCAAACAAATTATAAGATTCTCGGTAGTTCACCGTTTGCCAGTGAGCAAAGAGCTTACCGCAGGCATAAGGGCTGCGCGGATAAAAGGGGGTGGTTTCTTTCTGGGGGACTTCTTGTACCAATCCATACATTTCCGAAGATCCAGCTTGGTAGAACCTGATTTCGTAACCAGTGCGCTGTTGATAATCTCGAATTCCTTCCAAAATACGCAGAGTGCCCATTGCTACTGTATCAACAGTGTATTCTGGGGCATCGAAACTTACTCGTACATGGGATTGAGCGCCTAGATTAAAAAATTCATGGGGTTTGACTTGTTCTAAAATCCGGCGAATGGTCACACCGTCAGTAAGATCACCATAGTGCAGAAACAATTTGGCTCCAGGCGTATGAGGGTCTTCATAGATATGGTCAATCCGATCGGTATTAAAAGTTGAGGTGCGGCGAATGATGCCGTGGACTTCGTAGCCCTTTTCGAGCAACAATTCGGCCAAGTAGGAGCCGTCTTGACCCGTAATTCCAGTTACCAGAGCACGTTTAGACATCGTATATTTTTAAATACTCCATTTGTAGCTGCGGAAGATTTTACGCTATTTAGACAATAATTTACGTTATTCTGATGCTAACTTGCGTTATCCGGACACTGAATTGCTCAAGATCAAGTTAGTATACTGAAGGAATTTTCAATGATGAGGTACTCATGGCCAATTTAGAGCTGCAAGGTAAAAAAATCTTGGTCACTGGTGGAGCGGGCTTTTTAGGCCAAGAAGTGGTGCAGCAGTTACAGGCACAGGGCGCAGACCCCACCAAAATTTCCATTCCTCGATCGAAAGAATACGATCTATGTGAAATGGCCAACTGTCGGGCAGTGGTGGCCAACCAAGATATTGTGATTCACTTAGCAGCCCATGTGGGCGGTATTGGCTTAAACCAGCAGAAACCAGCAGAGTTGTTTTACGACAATTTGATGATGGGGGCACAGCTCATCCATGCGGCTTATCAGGCTCAGGTAGAAAAATTTGTCTGTGTCGGCACCATCTGTGCATATCCCAAATTTACCCCAGTGCCATTTAAAGAAGAAGATCTGTGGAATGGTTATCCAGAAGAAACCAACGCTCCTTATGGCGTGGCCAAAAAGGCTTTGCTGGTGCAGTTACAGGCTTACCGTCAGCAGTATGGTTTTAACGGCATTTATGTGTTGCCAGTGAATTTGTACGGGCCAGGAGATAACTTTGATCCGGCTAGTTCCCACGTCATTCCCGCCTTGATTCGCAAAGTAGATGAAGCACAGCAGCGGGGAGATAATACTTTGCCAGTGTGGGGTGATGGTAGCCCAAGTAGAGAGTTTATTTATGCTGCCGATGCTGCCAAAGGAATTGTGTTGGCTACTTTGGGGTTAGAAAATTCGGAGCCAGTCAACCTGGGCACCAATTTTGAAATTACCATCAAAGACTTGATCGAGCTAATTTGCGCATTGATGGAATTTAAAGGCGAGATTATTTGGGAAACCGATAAGCCCAACGGTCAGCCCCGGCGCTGTTTGGATACCCAAAAAGCCCAAGAATATTTTGGTTTTACGGCTACTACCAAGTTGCGGGATGGCTTGCAACAGACGATCGATTGGTATCGGCACAACGCCAAATAGCACTTGATTTTGGGAAGAATTTGGCCTAAAAGTTAAGACTGAGTATGCAGATGCTGTGTACGATTAGAGCTAACCGGTGATTTTGGTGATAGGTAATGACGACTTCTCAAGAGAAAGGCCGCGCCAACGAGCGCTCTAAACGAAACCGGAATAGATCCAAACGGCGACAAATATTCTGTCCAGCCCACGGCTGCTTGATGGATAGTGTTAGCCCCAAGCATTCGATTTTTGGGGCACAGGTAGAACATCTGCAACAGGCCGGGTTCGATCGAGGGCTAGCCGCTATGTTAATGGCCGAACACACCACCATCTCGATTCCTGGCGAATGGCTAGAAAAGTTTTGGTGTATAGAGTGCGATCGAGCCGAGTGGTATCGTGTCAAGCGCTATCACCGACCAGATGGCGGTGGTGCCGCCCAGTACTATCTGGAGCTGGCTGCCCAAGAACTCTGGCAACGGGTATCGGGAGTACATGACCCGGCAGGGAATCCTTCTGTCGGCGAGTTTACTCGGAAGCAGGCTAAAGCCACCAGCATGGTGCGCGACTTTAATTTCATGTAAAACTACGTAAATTTGGCCACATCCAGGTAGATTTTGGCCTTGTGCTGCGATCGGGGATCGCCGTAACATAGATCTTGTTCACTACCTCGCACCTCGAATGACAGTCACACCAGCATCAGTCCGTGCCCTGCTATCCTCCGATAGCCTCGGCGACAAATTACGCGGGGTGAACCAACTGCGCGAACTAGAGAAATCGATCGCCTTCGATTTAGTGCAAGCGCCCATCCAAGACAAAAATACCCGAGTGCGCTATGCTGCCGTGAGTTTGATGGATACGATCGGAGATGTAGATTTAGCCAAGAGCCTAGAGACTTTACGCCACTGCCTCCAAGACCCCGAATATGATGTAAAGTCGGCAGCGGCTGATGCTTTGGGTGGATTGAAATTAACTGCTGCTCTGCCTGAGCTAATTGACCTATACCATGAAACTGAAGAGTGGCTGTTGCAGCTCAGTATTGTTGCCGCCTTGGGTGCCATGCAAGATCAGCGGGCGCTGCCTCTACTAGCAACAGCTCTGGGTTCTAGTGTAGAACTAATCAAAATGACTGCGGTGCAGGCGATCGGGGAAATGTGTGACCCAGCAGGCATAGATTTATTAGTAACAGTAGTAGCAGAACCCGATACCCAAATTCGCTTTCGGGTAGCCGAAGCCCTGGGTAGAATTGGCGGTGAACGAGCCACCAGCATCCTAAAAACTATGGCCAACGATCCTGAACCTCAAGTGGCAGAACAAGCCCAAGCATTTTTATGAAACTATTACTAGCCGGTGATATTGGCGGTACCAGCACCCGCTTGCGCCTCGCCCCCATTGAAGACTGGCGCAGCCATAGTGCTGTTACCTCGGGCGCTCGCCCTGCACGTCAATGGGAACGCACCTATGCCAGCCCCGATTTTCCTGATCTAGTGCCGATAGTACAGCAATTTTTGGCGGAGCTAGCAGTTCCTGGCGAGGTAGTGGCGGCTTGTTTTGCCGTAGCTGGCCCGGTGGTAAATGGAGTCGCCAAGCTGCAAAACTTGGCTTGGCAACTGGAGGTCGATCGACTCACCAGATCTTTAAATATTCCCAATATTCAGCTAATCAACGATTTTGCCGCAGTGAGCTACGGTTTAGCTCATTTGCGATCGGATGAGTTACATATGTTGCAGGTTGGTGAATATGTCGCTGATGCCCCCCAAGTAGTAATTGGGGCTGGGACTGGTTTGGGGCAGGGCTATTTAATTCCATCTGCTGGTAAGTATCAAGTATTGGCCAGCGAAGGTGGTCATAGTGATTTTGCTGCTCGAACTCCCTTGGAATTTGAGCTGGTGGAATATTTAATGGAGCGGGATGATTTAGACCATGTTTCTTACGATCGGTTAGTTTCTGGGCGGGGAATTGTGAACATGTATCGGTTCCTACGAGATCGCCAATCACTAACAGCATCGCCATTAACCGATGCACCCATGATCGCCGCAGCGGTACAACAGTGGGAGCAAACCACTGTGGCTGACCGGGCAAGTCTCACTGATCCAGCGGTGCTGATCGCCACGGCAGCCCAGGCGGGCACCAGTGCTTTAGCGCGGGCGGCCATGCAAATGTTTGTTAGTGCTTACGGCGCTGAAGCCGGGAATTTGGCGCTGAAGTTTTTGCCCCGAGGGGGCTTGTACATTGCTGGAGGCATTGCTGCCAAGAACTTGGCGCTGTTGACTGATGGGACTTTTATGGCCGCCTTTGGTCAAAAGGGGCGAATGCGGAGCTTGGTGGCACAGATTCCGGTAGCCGTAGTATTGAACTCACAGGTGGGCTTAATCGGAGCGGCGGCTCAAGCGATCGAAATGCTGGGTTAAATTCTTGGATTACTCACCAAGACTGGATTCAGCTACATGACCGATGGGAGGTGACACTGGTCACTCCTATGATTGGAGGAGCTATTTTTGATCGACATTTTTAATTTATGACCCCTCAACCTCAAGTGACGGTGGGCATGGCTTTCTATAATCCAGGTGTAGATTTTGAACTGGCTATCAAATCGGTATTTGCCCAAACTTTTACCGATTGGGAACTGGTATTAGTAGATGATGGCTCGACTGATGGCTCTCTGGAATTTGCCCGCAGTATTGCCGACCCTCGGGTGCGTGTGTACAGCGACGGTAAAAATACGGGAGCCAGTATTCGGATGAACGAAGTCATTCAGCAAGCCCAAACTCCTTACTTAATTCGGATGGATGCCGATGATGTTCTGCATCCCCAACGGATCGAAATCCAGTATCCGGAGCTGCTCAAGTATGGCAATGAGGCAATTGTGGGGACGGCTACTTACTCGATCGATACCCAGTCTCGGGTATTGGGTTTTACTCCCAGCAAGCAATTTCAATCTACTGGTTATGCCGCCCGCCACGATTTAGTTCAGCCCACAGTGGCAGCCTCGATCAAGTGGTTTCGCAACCATCCTTATTCCCAAGACTGGGTATACCGCCGCTGTGAGGATGCCGAGCTATGGTGCCGAGCTTCGGTAGATAGCAAATATATCAACATGGAAATGCCCCTGGTATACTATCGAGAAGTCGGTAATTATTCCTTGAAAAAACAGATGGCTACCTATTTTGGTCTGTTCAATCTGATTTATGATCACCATTTTAAGCAGCCATGGAAGTTTAGTGCCTTGCTGGGCAAAGAGCTGTTTAGATTGTTTTTAGTTGGTACTCTGACTTCTTTTGGCAAGAGCAATTGGTTTATTTCTCGCCGTTATCGTCCCCTAACTGCTGCTCAAAAACGCCATGCCGAAGCTGGCTTAGAGATTGTGCGCAATCAGGTTTTACCAATCACCAAAGGCGCAAGCGAAGCTATCGGCATTTCCTAGTCGATGAATCGCAGCTAGTTCTCATTCAGCAATACTTGGCAGTAATATCTGGTAAAAACCTATGACCGATGCTACTACTTCCCGACTTTTGTGGCCTAGTCGTAATCCCATTCAAATCTGGCGTTGCTTCCGACAATTGCTGACCGAAGATTATGCCCAAAATCGCGTGCGGGTACAAGAAACTGGTGGCGGGAATAACCGTAATCTCAAGGGCTTGACGATCGTCACCTGTTTTCGGATCGCTCAAGCTGGTACGCAGTTAGCGCGGATTCCGGTGTTGGGGATTATTCCTAAACTGGTAATTGTGTTGCCATATCGCATATTCTTCGAGTTCTTGCTAGGCATCGAAATTCCACCTCGGGTGCAGATCGCTGGTGGTTTGGTGATTTTCCATGGTCAGGGGATTGTGATTCACGATAAAGCCCGGATCGGCAGAAACTGTATGCTGCGCCATAGTATTACGATCGGGACTAGTCTGAGCAAAGTTCGCCCAGACAATAATCCTTGTGTGCCCACGATTGGGGATAATTGTAATGTGGGGGCTGGGGCTATTATCATCGGTGATATTTCAATCGGGGATGATGCTAGTATTGGCGCGGGTACGGTTGTCACTAAAAGTGTTCCGGCTGGCGGTGTCATGGTCGGTAGTCCGGCTCGTCTGGTAATTCCTTCGTAATATCTTGATTTCTTTCTCACTTGATTTCTTTCTCACATCAGCAAATATTTCGTAAAATATGTCGCCTATCAAGATCGCTCAGATCATCGAATCTACGTCGGGAGGTGCCGGTCGGCATGTGATTGATATCCTCACTTACTTAGCTCAGGATCAACGCTTTGAGGTGCATTTACTGCATTCTGCGGGGCGGATGGATAGTCGATATCGTCTAGGGCTAGAGCAACTAGGAAATCGGGTGGTAGTACATGAAGTGCCGATGGTGCGCCAAATTCAGCCCGGTCTAGATTGGCAGGGCATGTGGGCGATTCGGAAATATTTACGGCAGCAGGGATCGTTTCGAGCAGTGCATTTGCATAGTGCTAAGGCTGGGGCGATCGGGGCAGTAGCAGCAAGGCTATCAGGCATCCCTCAAATTGTGTTTACACCCCATGCTTTTTATTCCATGGGGTTGAGCGGCAATAAGCAAAAAATTTATCAAACTGCCGAAAAAGTCTGCGGCATGTTGTGCCATAAACTGGTGGCGGTATCGGGCGAAGAAAGTGGCTATATGCTCAGATATCGATTAGTTAGTAAGCCTAAGTTGCAGGTAATTGCCAATGCGATCGAACCGATCGATTTGGCTAAGTCTCAAGCCAATGGTCAAAGATTGCGCCAAGAGCTAGGTATTGCTCCTAATACTAGGGCGATCGGCAATATTGGTCGCCTCACTGTCCAAAAAAATCCGCTGATGTTTGTAGAAATGGTGGCAAGGCGGGCACAACGATATACTGCTGCGGAAGAATGTTATGTGATGGCTGGTGATGGTGATATGGAAGCGGAAGTGTTGGCAGCATTAGATCGCTACAATTTGCGTGATCGGGTGCTGTTTTTGGGCTTTCGAGCAGATGTGGATAATCTGTTAGCGGCTTTAGATATTTATGTGTTGAATTCTCTCTATGAGGGGATGCCTTATATTATTCTGGAAGCCATGGGCAATGCGTTGCCGATCGTTTCGACTAATGTGGCTGGGGTGTTAGATCCGTTGCGAGATGGCGGAATTTTGGTGCCGGTGAGAGATGTCGCTGCTTTAGATCAAGCTCTCGATCAATTGGTAGATCCCCAGCGTCGTCAATCAATGGGTCAGGCTAATCGGCGGCGGCTGGAGCAGAGTTATTCGATCGAGAGCATGATGCAATCGTTGATCAATCTATATCTGAATTAATGTAGCTTTTCCGGGTTGCCAGTCTGCGGGACAGACTTCTTGGGGATGGCGTTGGGTATGTTGAATTGCTTGGAGGATGCGCAGTGTTTCGTCTACACTTCGCCCCACACTAGTGTTGTTAATACTGATATGTTGAATGACTCCTTGGGGATCGATAATAAATAAGCCCCGCAGGGCAAAACCTTGGTTTCGATCAAGTACCTGGTAGGCGGCACTGATTTCTCTGGTTAAGTCCGAGACTAAAGGATAAGCTAGTTCGCCCACTCCACCGAGGGCACGATCGGTTTGAATCCAGGCGAGGTGACTGTAGTGGCTATCGATCGAGATACCTAGAACGATGGTATCTAGGGCTTGGAATTCGGGGTGTCGATCGCTAAAGGCCATCACTTCGCTGGGGCAGACAAAGGTGAAATCTAACGGATAAAAGAACAAAACAATGTATTGGCCGCGATAGCTAGCCAGTTTAACCGTCCGGAACTCTTGGCCACACACTGCGGTAGCAGTAAAATCTGGAGCTGGTTGGCCGAGGCACAGATAATCTGGTGGGTTCATATAATCACAAGTTCCTCAACTTCTGTCCGTAGGATTGAAACAATCATAAACGGGATAATAGAGGAAAACGCAAGCATGAAATACTTTCAACAGATTGACCAAGATTGTTCGATCGCTGGCAAATTGACACATGAGCTAATTCAACAGTTACCCCAGGCTGGGTTTAAGTCGGTGTTGAACTTGCGATCGCCTGATGAACCTGTTGAAGACGAACAACAACGAATAGAAGCTTTGGGTTTGACATACCTCAAGGTTCCAGTGGTGGTAAATCGCATTAACGCCAAGCTAGCTGATGAGATTTTGGCTACTCTGCAAACTTTGCCAAAACCTATCTTAATTTATTGTGCTTCTGCCCACGAGTAAAGATTGTCATGCCAAGAGCAAGACAATCATTGATCACCACCTTTAGAAGAGTGGAAACACGGCACTTCGCTACCGGGGACACATATGTAATCGATTGCCAATACCAGGATTTACGGTAGAGGCTAAATCTACTTTGGGCATTTTTCCTAAGAAAGATTGTAACTCTGTGCTAGTGAATTTATAGTCATGTTCTTCAGCGATCTTGATAATAGTATCAATATCAAGAGCTGCCTGAGTTCTGCCCTGTAACGATTTGTTTTCTTTAACTACTGCAAAGAAATCAACAACACTTTTCATTGCCATAATATCACCGTTCCTTTTTAATATATAGATGAACTAAAATTCATGTCATCTAGTCAAGCGGATTGGGTCTTACCGATCAAGAACTGAATCTTTGGCAGGCTATGTCTGAAATAAAGATATGTCTGTAATGAAAGATTCGATCATTTGGCTAGTATCCACATGGTAATTTTTCTTCTGATTAAAGTTATAAAATACTGACAAATCTTAATA
>JANNEH010000252.1:0-9503 GCA_031378405.1 Synechococcales cyanobacterium OTE_75_metabat_409 | reverse complement strand
GTATTTGGAGCATCACCGAAATCCGTCAAATGGGGATAGGGAAAACTTTATGCTGGAATAAGAATTAGGCAACAAATGAGTTAACCGGGGCTTTTAGCCCCTCGCTTAACCTATGCACTTTCAGTGCATAGTCGTTAAGTTTTAATGTTGATCGCTGCATTAATGTCTCTATCGTGTCTTTGTCCACAATGAGAACATTCAAACTCACGAACTGATAAATCCATTTTTGGCAATGGGTTTAAGGTGTTGCAGCAAAGATGAGTGGATGCAAAGAACCGACCTATTTCTAGGTACATTTTGCCCACCATTTCAGCTTTGTACTTAAGCATGGTACAAAACATTCCCCAGCCAGCATCAGAAATTGCTTTGGCTAGACAATGGTTTTTCACCATATTTCTCACTGCCAGATTTTCCACAACTATGACTTGGTTTTCGTCTACTATCTTGCGCGATAGTTTATGTAGAAAATCTTCACGGACTCTTTTGATTTTGGAATTCACCTTAGCAACTGCAAGCTTGGCTTTTCGACGATTGTTAGTCGTCTTGTCTTTTTTACGAGATAGCTTTTTTTGCTTGCGCTTGAGGTTTCGTTCGTATTTTTTAGTAGTTCTGGGATGCTGATACTTGGAGCCGTTAGACGTTACGGCGAAATCAGTTAGACCTAGATCAATACCAATAACGTCACCGTTCTGGCTGGCTTCTGGGCTATCAATCTCGTCATCCACAAGCATCGAAGCAAAGTATCTACCATCAGGATTTTTACTCACCGTTACGGTCTTCACCTTGCCGTTGATATTCCGATGTACTTTTGCTTTGACATGACCCAAATTACCTGGAAACTTAATTTCAGAATCACTTAAAACTTTGACGTTTTGCGGAAACTGAATTGATTGTTTTCCTTGGCGCTTTTTGAAAGTAGGATACATTGCCCGACCATCAAAGAAGTTGCCAAAAGCTATGCCCAAATTAAGAACTGACTGTTGAAGACATTGTGAGTAGCACTCTGAAAGCCATTCAAATTCTGTTTTCCACAGCGGTATAGATTTCTTTATGGTCATGGCTGTAACACCTTTTCCAGTCTCTTGATATGTCGCGGTCATAATGCTCAAAGACTGATTCCAGACCCAACGCACACAACCGAATGCCTGGGCAAGATGAACTTGCTGGGCTTCAGTTGGATAAATTCGGACTTTGATAGCTTTTAACATGATCCTCGAACTACTCTAATACAATAGTAGCAAAGAGGATGTTGAAATACAATAGATTTGTTCGTTTATTCATCCAATCTCAAACCCCAAACACTCCGTGTTATGCGGCTCGATTGTAATCATAAACTCACTCGGCTTTCATCCCGACGCTCACCCTATCAGGTAGAGCGCGGGGCTTCCCGCCTGTAAGCTAAAATAGCAAGGCTACTTGGAACCAGTTACCCATGAATACATCCAACATCTTATTAATCGAAGACGATAGTGCTCTGGCCGAGCGGATTTACGTGGATTTATTCAAAGCAGGCTACCAAGTGGCCACAGCGCGGGATATCCCTCAAAGCCGTGAATACCTGGCTGGTTCAACAACTCAGGCCGTGGTGATCGATCGAGAGCTGACTGGTCAGACCGCCCTATCTTTTGTGCGAGAACTGCGAAATCATGGCCACACCATGCCGATCATCTTGTTGGTAGAGAGCAATCGCCTCAACGATCGATTATCTTGCTTAGAATCAGGAGCCGATGACTATTTACCGAAGCCCTATTTGGCCAGTGAGCTACTGCGGCTGCTGGGCTTTTATTTGCAAGATCTCCCACCCACCCACCAAAAGCTGTTATTTGATGACTTGGTGTTGGATTTGGATACCCGACAGGCCGTGCGTGGACAAAGATCGATCGAGCTTACTGCCAAAGAATTTGAGCTATTGCGCTACTTGATGCAACATCCCGGCGAAACCCTTACCCGTGAACAGATTTTAGAAAATGTTTGGGGCTATGAATTTGGTGGTGAATCAAATGTGATTGAAGTCTATGTGCGCTACTTGCGCATTAAACTCCAAGAAGGCGGCGAGAAGCGCCTGATTCAAACCGTGCGGGGGTTTGGTTACGTATTACGCGAAAGTTAATGATTTTGACTCTCTTGATAAGCCGCATAAACCCCCTGGACGTTATACCAATTGAGAAAAATGCGGGCAACCTGTTCGGCTAGTTGAGATTGATTGCGATCGATCAACCATTGAATTAGCGGCTTCAGTGAGTTCTCATTTAACCTGCCACCCACCGATAAAATGCCCCACAGAATTTTGTGAAACACCGTCATTTGGATCATCATTTTTACTTCGGTGGTGGGATGTTTTTGATAAAACACCACGCCCATTCTGCCGCGCTGAATTTCTTTCTCTACCAAATTTGGCAGCTCTGCCGCCGAAAATTCTTTGTGATAATGGTAGCCGATCGCCTCTGGGCATTTGATCAACTTTAAACCCATTTTCTTGAGTCTGACCCCCATTTCTAGGTCTTCCCAACCATACTGGGTAAAACTGGGGTCAAACAGACCAGCATCGATTAGCCAATGGCGAGGAATGGCCACGTTATTGGTTTCAAAGTAAGCTGCCGAGAAATCAGTGATCTTGGCTTGCTCGGCTGTCGGGTCGTCAAAATTACAGGTAGCAATCAAGCGACCATAGGTAAATACCTGATCAGAGCCAGCCTCGATCGATCCTTTCAAAGACGCCGCATGAGTCTCTAAAAAAGAGGGCGTGACTACCACATCACTATCGACAAATACAACAATGTCTCCCTTGGCCGAGTTCACCCCTAGGTTGCGTGCGGCGGTAATACCGGCATGATCTTGACTGACTACCCGCACATGAGGAAATCGCTCAGGATTAGCCCCCAGCCATTCGACGGTGCCATCGGTGGAGCCATCATCGATGACTAATAATTCGTAGCCCGTGGCACTAGATAACTGTTGATCTTCTAGAGCTGTCAAACACTTTGCTAAGATCGGCTGGCGGTTGTAGGTGGGAGTGATTACCGTGAGAAACATCGATGACCCTCAAAAAGTCAATTAATCGATCGCATTTTAGCTCGAATTTTACCGCCTGTGCCCAAAACCTGCTCAGTCGTCAATTGTGACATATCTTAGACTCCGTACCACCACACACTCACCTAACGGTAGTGCGGCAACCTCGGGGCAAACCTTTGCCGCATTTGATGCCACTTTTGGCGCAGCGTCTCAGAAAAGACTAAAATGGATACGTTTCGGCCATAGGCTAGACCTATTGTCAATTTGAAACTGTACTTGGTGAAAAAATATGGCCACAACTCGTCGGATGTCCCGCGTTGCCGAAACGATCAAGCGGGAAGTTAGTCAAATGATTTTATTTGAACTAAAAGACGATCGAGTAGGTGCTGGTATGATCAGCATCACCGATGTCGATGTCTCTGGCGACTTACAGCACGCCAAAATCTTCGTCAGTATCTACGGCAGCGATGAAGCCCGAATGCTCACCATGGCAGCGCTGCACTCCGCCACCGGCTACATTCGCAGCAACCTCGGCAAACGTATTCGGCTCCGCCGCACCCCAGAAGTGATTTTTGAAGAAGATCGTTCTCTAGAGCGCGGTACCCACATGCTGACCTTATTAGAACGCTTAGAGCAAGAGCGTCTCGCCCGTCCCCCGCTGGAAGATGAAGCATCTGAGCTGGAAATTCCGGCTGCTGAAGGATAGAGAAAAACTATGGAATTTACCCCCGCTGCACTCGAAAAACTCTCCCTGGCAGAGTTAGTTGGTCAAATGATCGTAGTCAGAACCTCTGGCCACTTGCTCGATCGACAGATTCAATACCCAGTTTGGGAATCCAAAGCCGATGCTTTAAAGCATTACGTCCAAGACCTAAACGTGGGCGGGGTGATTTTCCTGGGGGGCAGCGTCGCCGAATTGGTGATGCGTACTAACCAAATTCAAGCTTGGGCAAAGTATCCCCTGTTAATGGCAGCAGATATCGAAGAAGGGGTAGGGCAAAGGTTTACAGGGGCTACTTGGTTTCCGCCACCGATGGCTCTGAGTGCGATCGAGGATCGTACCAAAGCACAGGTATATGCCCAACAAATGGGTGCGATCACTGCCCAGGAATCTTTAGCTGTCGGGCTAAACTGGATTTTAGGGCCGATCGTCGATGTAAATAACAATCCTCAGAACCCAGTAATTAATGTCCGGGCTTTTGGCGAAACACCAACAACCGTCAGTGCTCTGGCCAACTCTTTTATCTCTGGTGCCGCCGATTATCCGGTTTTGACTTGCGCTAAGCATTTTCCTGGTCATGGCGACACCGCCACCGATTCTCATTTAGATCTGCCAGTGATTAATCATGGAGTTGATCGACTCCAAAAAATTGAGCTGCCTCCTTTCCAATCCGCGATTAAAGCTGGCGTAGATAGCGTGATGACTGCACATCTACTTATTCCGAGCTTAGATACAGATTTTCCCGCTACCTTATCTCACAAAATTCTCACGGGTGAATTGAGACAGAAGATGAATTTTGGGGGCTTAATTGTCACCGATGCCTTGGTTATGGGAGCGATTGTCAAGCGCTATGGTGCCGAGGCCGCATCGGTGATGGCGATCGAAGCTGGAGCTGATATTGTGTTGATGCCAGTGGATGTGCCCAAGTCGATCGAGGCGATCTGCCAAGCGGTCAAAACTGGCAAAATTAGTGAAGAACGAATTCGGGAAAGTGTAGCCAGAATTTGGGCGGCGAAGCGCAAAGTATTTGGTCAAGCTGTTACCAGTGATGCTTTTGAACTGGGAGTGATTGCCGATCGGTCTCAAACTGTAGTTACCAACATCAATCAAGATTCTTTGCAAAGCCAAGGTGAGTTGCCGATAGAACCCATGGGCGGAGTCAACCTAATTATTGTGGACGAGATTTTGGACTGTCCCTTTTTAGGCCGGATGTCTCCAGCCTTGATTGTGCCGCGTGAGCTGGGTTACGAATGCCATATTATTAATAAATATACCCCGCCTAGATATCGGATCAAAGACCAGCTCACGGTTTTACAGATTTTTATTCGTGGTAATCCCTTCTTTGCTGGCTCAGATATCACTTCGATCGCCCTAGATATTTGTGGTCGCCATTCTGGTAACCTGCAAGCTGTGATTGTCTACGGCAGCCCCTATGTTTTTGCAGATATCCAGAAAGCTTTGCCCGATGATGTGCCCTGTATTTTTAGCTATGGTCAAATGCCCAGCGCTCAGGCTGTGGCACTCGATCGACTTTTTGGAGACTCGGAGGATTGGGATGAGGATCAATCTGGAATGGCTTGATTCACCAGCTTATACCTTTAAGCTCTGGGGGGAACAGCTTGCGATCAGAACAGTTATCCCATAGCAGCTTTAGAATATTAACACGGCAGAATAATTGTCTGCCTAAATAACTAATTTAGGGTGTTAGGCCGATGATTTTCCGTATAACACCCCTATTTTCTGGGGATATGCCGACGTTTGTCGATCTAAATACCCTATACGGCATGTTAGACTGAACTCGTCAGTATAAGCGGTAGTTATGCAGCTTAGATTGTTGGTTAGGGCAGCGAGTTGAAGTTGTCGTTGGGGTAATTAATCTTTAAAGTGGTGTGGAGTTTAAGCAACTATTTAGAGGAGGCTCAATGATTCCAGTGATTCTAGCCCTGCTATTGAACTCTGCTCTTCTTACAGGCAACGAATTTGCTGTAGCTGCGTTTATACATCCGTCCTTATCTCGTCAAGATCATCGTTCAAATCTCTCTACGATACAGCGTTTTGCACATCTTTATGGCGGAGTGATGCCGATATGGATGGCGGTAACTACAGCGCTACACATTTTTGTATGCGTGATGGCATGGTTCTACTCTCCATCCGCGTTTCCTTGGTTATGTGCTGCTGCCCTAATTTGGGTTATTGTGATTCCCTTCAGCCTCATCTTTCCAGTTCCTTTGAATAATCAAGTTAAGGAATGGGATCTCAACAATTTACCTTCAGATTGGGAGAGTATCAGGAGCAGATGGGACTTCTATAACTGGCTCAGAGTCATACTTTTAATGTCTGCATTTGTTTTGTTATCAGTGGGATTGAAGAACTATTCTTCTTAAGCTACTAAATCTTAAGCTCTAAAATCGGGTTTCAGTAAGCGTGGGAAATAGTCTGTTTTGTAAGTACGAAGTCGCCGCATAACAACGCCCATGCACACCGACCGTGAGAGGTGATCTGGTGAGTATTTGAGGTTATCTGCGGCGGGTGATGGGCAACGTTAGGTAGCTTTAATTTTGATTGGGGACTGCGATCGAAATAAATACTTCGGACTTTAAAAGCCCGATATTGTCACGTTTAGTTACGCTCAAATGTTCATTGCGATCTCAGTAACGATTCTTCTAAGCCAATCATGTGCATTTTGCGCGCTCATGCTTTGATGCCAACGCATGAAAACTGAAAACCCTTTCAGCGGGAGTGGGCAGGGCAGGATTTTTAAATTTAGAGATGGTGCAAACTCGCGAACGATTCGCGTTGGCAGTGTGGCAATGAGATTTGTCTGTGCCAAGATCGCAGGGGCAACCAAAAAGTGCGGAACTGATAAAGCAATATGTCGGGTGAGATTTTGCTCGGCTAATAGATAATCTACCCGACCCACCATATCCTCCTGAACTGAAACTAGCAAGTGAGAAGTGCTCAAGTAATCTTCAAGAGAGAGCGCATCGCCAACGAATGAGCGATTCTCCCTTGGAGAGGCTCCGCCAACGGATCGACAAACACAGACAAACTGTTCTTGGAACAGCAACTGTTGGTCATGCCAAGCAACTTGTTCTGGAAATAGCCCACACAGCAAGTCGATCTCACCGCTATCTAGCAATGCCAGTTGGAGTTGCCGATCGCCTGATTTCACTTGAATCTTGATATGCGGTGCAACGGTTTCCAGCTTTTCTACTAACCGAGGTAACAGCACAAATCCAACATAATCACTCATGCCAATATTAAAGACTTGATCGCTAGTCATGGGATCGAAGGGTTGAACTGGCGATAGAGCCGTTTGAATTTGCCCTAAAGCGGGTTGGATCTGTTGGGCGAGGGAGATCGCCACTGGAGTAGGAAGCAGCGTACCACGGCTTCTAACAAATAGTTCATCCTTGGTTAGATTCCTAAGTCGAGCTAAGGCATTGCTCGTTGCGGGCTGACTCAACCCGATGCTTTCTCCTGCTCGTGTGACTTGGCGTTCGGTCATTAGTGCGTCAAAGACCACCAGCAGATTGAGATCGATTCCAGCAAGATTCATACAACAAATAAAATTTATACAAAATATCCATTGGACAAATCAATCATACTCAACTTATATTGAAAAAGTGACTAAACCGTGTTATTTCAATGGAGAATTATATGAGTCGCCACATTCTACTAATTGTTGCCAATCCATCCGTCTCAACCACTCTGGGCGGCTCAGTGGGCTTCTGGGCTTCAGAATTAATTCATCCGTATGCTGAATTTGTTAATGCTGGTTGCCTAGTGACAATCGCCAGTCCCAATGGTGGCAAAGTTGAATTTGATAGCTTGAGCGATCCGCGTGACACCTCTGGCTACTCTAAAGACGATACGCTATCGATGGGATATATCAGTCAACCTGAGTTCATGCAGTTGCTGGAAAATACACCCGCGATCGATTCTCTAGATCTGAATAGTTTTGATGCGATCGTGGTGTGTGGTGGCCAATCACCAATGTTCAGCTTCCGTCAACACAAAACCCTCAGCCAATATTTCTCTGATTTCTACGCAACGGGCAAGCCCACGGCTGCTTTGTGTCATGGCACCTGCCTATTGCTCGAAGCAAAACTATCGAATGGAGAGTATTTGATCCAGGGTAAAACTATGACCGGGTTTGCCAATAGTGAAGAAGATTATGCCGATCGAATTGTGGGTCAAAAGATGATGCCTTTTCGGATTGAAGATGAGGCTAAAAAATTAGGGGCAAATTTTGTCACCAAGGAAGCCTTTGCATCCCATGCAATACAGGATGGCAACTTGATTACAGGACAGCAGCAAAATTCAGGTGCAGAAACAGCAAAACTAGTTTTGGCAGCGTTGAGCAGTTAATCAAACTAATTAATTTGACGGAGCTTGACAAGTAATTCAGGCTGTAAGTTTTAGCAAACTAGGAGTTATCATGAAAATTGCTTTTATTGGTGTTGGTAATGTGGGTGCGCGACTGGCCGATCGCTTACAAAAACAGGGTCATCAGATTGTGCTGAGATGTTCACCTGTATAGTCCAAGAAGATTTTTACAATTGGTTTTGGTTTTCTCGCATTCGAGCTTTGGTGTGTGATCTTTGATTTCTCCATGTTTCTCAGAGAGCTGTCAGGCAGTCAGAGTAACGCCTCTAGACCATTGAGAATCAAGTCTAGTCCAAACTCAAAATCGTGCAAACCGTCGTACCTCCTCTCTATCACTTCGTGGGTCAGATAATTCATGTAAGAATACTGCTCTGCTGGAATCAATGGCAGTCCTTCTTTTGCGGCTTCAGAATAGTTTTCTGCTTCAACGGGAAAATTTAACTCCTGAAGCGTGAATCCATAGATATGACTGTCCATCGCATTCCAGATATGATCCGCCATTTCCAAAGAAAATCCTGCTTCGTGTAAGCAGCCCAACGTTGCATCTACATACCGCAACATCGCTGGACCGACATTGATCCGTGACACAATCGGCATCGTTGCCCAAGGATGACGGAGTAGAACCTCGTGGGCTGAAATTGCCCGCCGTCGCATCGCTGTTTTCCAATCAAGCTTAAAATCCGGCACTTCAATTTCGCCAACTACGATGTCCACAATGCCATCAATCAAGTCATCTTTATTCTTGATATGGTTGTAGAGCGACATTGCTTTAACGCCTAGTTCCTGAGCCAGATTTCGCATCGACAATGCTTCCAGTCCTTCTGCATCAGCTAAGCGGAGCGCAGCAAGGAGCACCCGTTCTCGGCTTAACGGTACTGGAAGGATGGTGTCTGGATTCTTCTTCTTAGGCATTAGGTTATTTTACATACGAATCAGTCCCACTGGATTGCCCCCTTGACAAACTTACACCGTAAGTTATACTTACACTGTAAGCCTACAAAGGTAGGCGACGAATAAGAGTGAAAAATATGAATGCACAAAAAACACCACAAAAGGTATTGGAAGACATAAGGGTCAATATGAAGCTTGCCGCACTGTGGGCGAGTTTTATGTTTCTCTACATCTATGTAGATTATTTCGCCCTATATATGCCGGGCAAAATAAGGGATATTCTGGCAGGAAAAGTATTTGTATTTGACATTACACAAGTCTTTCTCTTGACAGCACTGGTTTCAGTAACAATTCCAGCTCTTATGATTTTCCTTTCCGTCGCCTTGTCAGCTAAAGTAAATCGTTGGACAAACATAATCGTGGCTGCGGTTTATATTCCTTATACATTGTTCAATTTGGCAGGTGAGGCTTGGATGCATATGGTGTTTGG
>JANNEH010000250.1:0-1525 GCA_031378405.1 Synechococcales cyanobacterium OTE_75_metabat_409 | reverse complement strand
CGAGAGTAGAATGAGGTCGATATTGCTGGGAATTGGTCGATCGACAGTCTTGGTACCCTGAAACAGCCAGGGCAGATTACCAAAGGTGAGATTTCCCACCAGCCAAGGGTCTAATAAAATATTCTTACCGCCCAGTTCGATGAGCCAGGAGTTGCTGTCTAGCCAGGTGAGTTGCATAGGGTTTGAAGAACTGCCAATATCTGTTGATATAACTTAACATTTCAGCGATGGGCCAGACAAGTCTCTTAAAGTATTAGGCACAGTGTGAACTATCTAGTGTGAATTATTCAGGGAGTTTTTTATGTCGATCGATGATAATACCTCAGAAAATACTCCGGTCATTAAATCGCGCACCGGGAAGTTCTTGCAGGGTATGTTCGACAAAAAAACTCCAGCACCACCAACTTCCCGATCAACTTCCCGGTCTAGGAAAACCACCTCGGATGCCACCCCATCAGAATTTATCCAAGTCGTGCCCGAAACAACCATCTGGGATGAAAGCGAAGAAAGTAATTGGGATGATGACTTTGTAGAAGCCCCTCAACCGGCTTTTATTGCCCCCCAAACCTATCCCAAACCCGCAGTGGACAATATCCCTACCCCAGCACCACCACCACCGCCTTCTACGATCAACTCTGCGGTGCCCAAGATTACTGAAGAGACTGCTGAACAGCCTTCGAGTCCTCCTGCAGAAACAATTCCCCCCGTCCCATCTCGCCCAATCGAAGAAAAATCAGCAGACGAATCTGCCCGCCCAATCGAAGTCAGTATTCCTCGCCCCAAAAATATCAAGTACAAAACCAAAGATCCAAATGCGGCACCTGCTCCAGCAGAGAATAAAGCTGAAGCGATGGCCAAAGGCGCAAATGCCGCGATCGACATGGATATTCAGCGCCCTAAAAATATCAAATACAAAACTAAGGCACCAGTCCAAGCTAGCTTGCCCGATCGGTTGCTGGCTCCCATCAAATCTCTGTTTGCCAAAATATCTTCCCCATTCGATCTCATAGCGTCGGCTTGGCCGAATCGCCCTCCCAGAATTTACATCGAACAAGTCTCAGCCAATGAAACACCCCCCACCAAAAAATCTTGGCAACTACCATCATTAGGTCGCGAAAACTTCCGTCAAATTTTAGTAATTGCTGGTGCCTTGTTCTTGGCTATGACCGTAGCTTGGGCTGTAATTAACTTTTGGCCACGTTCTACCTCGGTAGTGGTGACTACTCCAGCCCCAGCTATTCAACCAGTTCCGGTGAAACCCGTTATTAGCCCAGAAGCGGCTTTGGTGGAGGCAGTGAAAAATCGATCGCAAAGTTTGGCCAGTCTCTATCCCACTGGATTAATCGCTAACTTGGAATTGGATGCCGATCGAAAATTGGCAACGGTAATTGTCGGTAATTTGTGGTTTAGCCTGACTCTTGAGCAGCAACAACAAACTGCCCAAAGCCTTTGGCAACAAGCCCGGAATTATCAAATGTCTGGATTAGAGGTGCGTGCTACGACCGATCGACTACTGGCACGTAGT
>JANNEH010000150.1:0-14778 GCA_031378405.1 Synechococcales cyanobacterium OTE_75_metabat_409 | reverse complement strand
CCTCTCCCAAGTTTGGGAGAGGGAGCAAGAGACTACGCTTGGTGCTCCGACTCCCCTTCTCCCAAGCTTGGGAGAAGGGGTTGGGGGATGAGGGCAAGTGCAATATTTCTATTATTTTGTCCCGCTTTATGTTGCTACCCGGCATTAGATAGTCAAGAATATATGCAAATTTTACTGAATTCATCGCTGGCAGAAATTTTAGCGCTGCTGTAAAATAATCATGCTCTTGGTTCTACGATCGCCTGAGACTGCCTCAGATCCTGGTATGGTGGGTTGTCTGGCAGTCCCAAAACAGATTTTTTATACAAAATCAAGACCAAATATTGACAATTAGTTCTCTATATGAGAACCTAGAAGAGCTAGTCGATGATAGGTTATGCATTTAATTACCATTAGCAATCTGCGTCAAGATGCTGCGCAATACCCTGATGTCCAAAAACAGCTCAAAGAATGGTATGACATCGTAAAAACAGCCGAGTGGCAGAGCTTAATTGATGTGCAAGCCACATATCGAGAGGCCGAAGCCGTGAGCAACTTCACCGTCTTTAACATCAAAGGTAACAAATATCGCTTGATTGTCTCGATCGACTATGAAGAACAAGTGATTTACTACAAATATTTTTTAACCCACGCTGAATATGATAAGGAACATTGGAAAAATGACCCTCACTATTAATCAAGATAGCTACTTACAACTTTGGGCAACCTCAGAAATCAGCCCTAAAATAATTGAAACCGAAGCAGAATATAGGAAGTTTTTGGTAGTAGCAGAAAATCTACTCATCAAAAAAGATCTACGTACCCCAGAAGAAACAGCTCTGTTTCGGTTAGTAGTAAAACTAATCGAAGACTACGAATCTCAACACTACAATTTAGATGACTGGGGTAAATCTGCGCCTCACGAAATTTTGCAGCATATTATGACTGCCAGTGAGACTAAACAAGTTGACTTAGTTGGTATTATTGGTAGCAAGGGAGTAGTCTCTGAAGTAGTGAATGGGAGTCGAGCTATTAGCAAGGCTCAGGCCAAAAAACTAGGCGAGATGTTTAAGGTGTCTCCTAGCTTATTCATATAAATAAAACAATGCTGGTGGAAATGATTATGCCTCTGGTTCTTAAACGCAAAAAACACCCAGTCAAATTCTTTGTTGAAAAACTTAGCCTCAAAACGTTGACCCAAAGCTCACCGTTTCTGGAAATTACTTTATCACTCACCCTACTAGACGACAAGGTAAATCTTCATAAATACATGAATACTATAAAGTAACAATGAATTCGCACAGAAGTCCGACTTCTGTATGGATTCTGACAACGCTAGCTAGTTACTTACAGAAGTCGGACTTCTGTACGATGATTCTCTTGAGTCAGAATATTTTCGACTCAATGAGCTAAAATTAAATACCAAATCTTCATTGCTCAGTCACAGGTGGCCTATGACGGTTGATACTAACACCATGCTACCAATCTTTCTCCTCATTGCCTTCCCTAGCATCCTAGCGGCCACCCCACCAGCTCAAGAAATCTTTAGCCCCCAAGAAGTGTGGCCTTTACCAGGACAGCTCGATCGAACACCAGTCTTCAACAGCAACAGCCCCGAAAAAGTCCTCAAAGAAGGCATTCTGCTTTCTACTTTTCCCGGTAACAACAAAGCTCAGCCAGCAGCTCATTTAAACTATGCTTTTTCTGGGAAATTTGATATCTTTGCCCACCATGTAGCCGAAGCCAAACCAGTTACCGATCTGCGCACACTGTACATCGGCATCATGTTGAATAATCCCACCAATAAGCCTGTGACCATCAAGGTCTTACAAGGTGCTAGCTATCTCAGTCAACCAGATGCTCCATTTATCTCTTCTTTGGCTAGCCAAGTTGAAGATGCCAATGGTAGTGTTTTCGCAGGGCCAGGGAGTCGGGCAACGGGGGATGTTTTACGCGATCGACGACAAAGCATTTTCCCTGAGCAAATCGTCATTCCGCCCGGTGGCAGTCAGATGTTAATGAATCTGCCGGTGCCAGTGAAAGGATTAACTCCACCTTTAAATGGTCGATCGAGCTACATTCGCCTCCAGAGCAACGGCAAAGTCTATGTAGCCAGTTTGGCGCTGTTTGCCCCCAATACCAATGGTGTAGAACGAGCACCGATTTTAGCTGAATGGCAGAATTTGTTGAATAAAGGTGAACTTTCTAGCCCTCGCGATCGGGCACCTACTGTCCCTAATAGTGCTGGGGGAATTATCTATGGCCGAGTGGCTGGAGTCTCGATCGGTTCTCGCTGGCAAGCCAACTTGGCTGATCCTGGTCAGCAGACTTTAACCATTCCGGCAGCAGGCAAGGCCATTTCTTGGGGAATATCGACCCTCGTAGGTGGTCAGTTGGGCACAGGCCAAGTATCATCAGCCAAAATGGCGGTACGTTACCCTGATACTGCCTATGAATCTCATGGTAACTATGGAGTTCATTACAGTCTAAAACTCCCGTTGGTTAATCCGAGCAATACAGCTCGGCAGGTCACTGTGTCACTACAAACCCCCATTAAACAAGAAAAAATTGATGGCGGCTTAAGATTTCTCAACCCATTACCGCGCACAGTACATTTTCGGGGTACAGTAAAAGTTAGTTACCCAGACGATCAAGGTAATCTGCAAACCAAGTATTATCACCTAGTACAAAAACGTGGTGATCAAGGTAGTCCATTGGTTACTTTGATTTTGCCGCCGCGCAACAATCGATCGATACAGGTAGATCTCCTTTATCCTCCAGATGCCACACCACCCCAAGTTCTCACGTTGCGTAGCTTATAAATAAAATGTCGGTTTTCCAAGAATTAGCTGAGTATCGTTAACAGCTTGGGTTACCTTTTTTCAAAGCGAACATAGAAATCTATTGATTCCATCAGTAGGGGCGTATCGCATACGCCCTTCCGATGGAATTCATCAAAACCATAGATTGTTGTAGTGGCTGTTGTATCCGTGGAAATTCTTGAGATTGATAGATACTGAAAACAGTCCTTGATATCGACACAAATTATAGGTGCTATGTTTTGCTTAAGCGAACCGTATTGGATCGATGGCGATCTTGCTATTGAATTTACCCAGTTGCCAACTGACTCAAGAACTGCAATGACTTCACAATGTAGTTAGCACACACTTGAGGCGAAGTTTCATAGAAATTACTCCAAGCCTGGGCTTTGTACTGGGCATACATCACCTCTCGCAGATCTAACTTGCCAGTAGCCAAAGGCTTTGGTAGATCAGGATCGAGCCAAGCCAAGCGCACAGCATGACCAATCAACACATCTAGCACAATATATTCCGCCACCCGCAGATCGGGGTTTTTTTCGGAGAGTGCAGCCAAAGCCATCAACGCCTCGATATTCAGTTGGCGATATTCGGGAGCGGTAATTTTATTCAGCAAATGTTCTACCCGCAAGGCAAAATTGCGTTCTCCCGGAGTCATCTCCGCCAAAATTGGCGCACTCTCTAGACGATTGCGCTTCTCTAATTTGTCCCCCACGATAACGCCGGGACAATGTTCTAACAACTGCCAGATATTGGGGTAGAAATCTACAGCCAGTCGAGTTACCGCACCATCACGCTTGCGCTGGCGTAGCCAGCCACCAGCAGGCAGCGGTTCTGGAGAATCCACGGCTGGGAGAGTCCACTGAATATCTTGGTTTTGGCTGAGGTGTAAAGATTCCTGCTGAAATACTAGCAGATCGACCTTTTGATAATCGATCGCCACATGGCGTAACCGGGTCTTGATTTCAAACGGACTCAGAGACATCAGCGCTTCATAGGCTTCATCTTGGGTTAAGTGTTGCTCAATCGCAATCTCACTGGTAATTAACAAAATCAAATAACCCACCCGCAGCGTCAGCATCCCATCCAGCGATCGAGGTTCAGCTTTAATCAATAAACTGAGATAGATCAGAATTTCTTGGGTAAGCACTCGATCGCGGATATCTTCGCGACAGAAGGTATCAATTTTTTCGACTAATTCCGAGTGGGCGATCGGTGCATCAATCAAAGAATCTTCGCTGTAAGCCATGCCCACCGCAATCTGTTTACCGCGCACCAAAATTTCGGTAACAGCATCAGAAAGACTCATATCCACCTTGCCCAATATACCGGCGCTGTAGCGCACTACTGCCCAATTGGGATGGGGCTGGGCTTGACCAGCTCGATAATAAACTTCGGTCAGAAGCTGTGTCAATGTGACTGGGTGACCAACGCCACCCCAGCCGGTATCGAAATTCAGGCTCTTGATTTTGACCAGTCGATGCAGTAACTCTACCTGTTGATAAATATTGTCGGCTTGGCGCAGAGTACTGAGCAACCAGCGTAGATCGATCGAAGATTCTAGGCGGAATTCTTGGTTGGTGGTGAGCGGTACATCATGATCGGTGGTCGATCGCAGGTAGTTGCTGGGGGCGATCACCAATGACTCGCTGGGTCGATCGTCAAGTTTAAGATCTGGCAAGTTGTCGATTTTTTCGGTACCCGCTGTTAATACGAGCTGACTGAGCAGACCCAAGCGGATGGCGACTCCTTGACATCTGCCGCCTTTGAGTTCGTGCAGTAATGCTAGTAATGGAGACTTGTATTCTTGGTTCTGGAACTCGGCTTGTCCTTCCCGCAGCAAATCTTCGGTCAATAACAGGGTCATAGTAGCGCGACCCAGTTGGTACCAATGACGACTAATATAGGCAATCTCAGCCCGTATCTGAGATACCAAAAAGTGGTAGTCCAGGGTGATATAAAACTGTTGTTGATCAAGGAATGACGGCAGGAATACCACCTGCTGACCCTGAATTTGAAATACCCGCGAAGTCATCAAACTGCGCAGCTTGCGAATCGGGCGACCAGTGAGTCCTAACTTACTATTGGCTCCTAAGTGGTGATAAACCTTGCCCAGTTCAGTGGCCGATCGCACCTGGGTGGGGGCAATTTGTTCTAGGGTTTGGCTAGCAATACCATATTCCGAGAGCAGTGATTGAATCTCATGGTTTTCGGCGATCAGGGCAATTTGGATCGTGGGTTGTTGTTGCCTGCCAATGCGCAGATGTCGCCCTTGGGGATCAAGATCCCCGATCGCCAATAAACCCTCATCGATCATCTGTCCTAGTAAGTAGAGGCTCTGCGCCCAGACTAATGGCAGATTTTCATTGGGTAAGCGATCTTGACTGTGGGGTTGTTGCTTCTCTTTGGCAATCTGGGCTTTAGGCACATAGTACAACTCCGGTAACAGCCGGTAGCCCTGGCGTTCTACAGTCACAGCAGCGAGGGCTTCGCGATATTGGCCGATCGATTCCCCATCTCCCCGAAACAAAGCATCTAGATATAGATAAGTGAAAAACAGCGGCCACTCACACTCAATATCTTCAAAAGCTTGTAGCTCTGCTGGCTCATAATGCAGACGAGTGTGATCTTCGATCGCGGTTTGGTGGCCATCTCGTAAAAAGCGCTTACAACCGTAGCGGCCACCGAGTTTGGTGACAACTTTCTCGCGGGTGCGTTTCACCAGTTGGGGGTCTTCGATCGCAAAAGCGGGAAAACCAATCACACTCAGTAACGCTGCATCGGTTTCTTTGGAAGCCGATTCTCTGGGTAGTAGTGAAGCGAGGGTGATTCGCGATCGGGCAATTTCATCGGGCAACACATAAATTACCGAGTCCTGAGAGCCGCCAGCCCCAAATAGATCGAGTCCACTGATTGCCTCTAATGCGGCTTTAGCCATGCCGATCGAGCTGGCATTTAACTCGGCCTTGCCATGATTGATCTTGTTGCCGCGCTCCCACAAACCAAAGTCGGGAGTGCGATAAGTGCGACCAATGTAATAAACCAAATTCTGGACAAAATTCACTTCATCGATCGAGTAAATAATTCCCAAGCCACTGCTAGTCATCTGAGCCAGCATCAAGACAAACAGCGAAGTCGCATCGAGTTGTAAATGTCCCCACTCATCGTCACCAACTACTTCTAAACCAGTGGTAGTACTATATTTAGCGTGCAAGGCATCCAAAGGCGACTGGCTGTATTTGAATTTCTCGACCTTGGGGGCTTGGCGCATCATCGAGACCAACAAGCCACGCATCAGCTTAACCACGCTGTTTTCTAGCAAGTGCAAGCGTCCCGGCGGTGAGCCAGCCCGCCGATAGGCCAAAGCCAAGCCCCACACGGCCAGAATGCTGTAAACATTGTCGCGCACCCAGGCATCGGTGTAGTCGCCATGAGCAGTTACAGCCGTGCTGGCCGGTAATAAGCCCGAGATCGGATGCTGGCGGCTCAAGATCGTATCGTAGATCTCTTGGTAGTAGCGGTCTAGAGCCTGCTGTGATTTGGAATATTGAGAAGGGGACTGTTGAGCAAAAGACTGGGACGACGTGCTGACTGGTGTGCGCATGGCATCTCCAAAGGAGGATCGAAGCATGGTGAAGAGAGGGTGCGGGAATCACTACCGGAATTAAATTCTACCTAGTTTGCTTTCTACTTAAAAATTAGTTACATTAATTAACATAAGGCTACAATCTACGCCATACAACGGAGTTAGGACTATGCAAAACCAAAACGACGCTAAATTCGGTTTCACCCCTTCAGCCGAAAACCTCAATGGCCGGGCAGCTATGATCGGCTTCATCGCCGCAGTAGTAACCGAGCTAGTAACTGGCCAAGGTGTCCTGCACTTCTTGGGTCTGATGTAATCATCCCCGACAAATATTTTTTGAATATTGCAAGAGCTGGGCTTCGGTCCAGCTTTTTGTTGGGAACCCAGCAAAGTCAGCATGTATCCTATAAATAATTAGTTCTATTTTTTTGATTGAAGATTTTATGAAGTTACTAAGTACTATTCTACTCAGCCTGTCTATACCTGCAACTTTATGGTTAGCGGTTCCCACTGGATCTGCGAAAACTGTGGCTGCAAAACAGGCAGCCGTTTTTACCTGTACCGAAGTGGAAGGCCGTTTAGCCACCGCCGTCAAAACCAAAAAAGGTGATGTACCTTTAGTTTATTGGGATTCGGGTGCTTTAGCTGGCGCAGGCTTTACTCCTGAAGTACGCTGCAAAAAAGTAACCCAGCGCTTTACTAATTTGTATGAAAATGGCCAGTTAAAGTATTTGGCAACCGGCACTGTCAATCGTCAGCCGGTAATTTGTGGCATCAAAGTTAGTCGATCGAGCTGCACTAGCACCAATATGTTGTTTACCGTCAAGCCCGGTTCCGATCCCCGCAATGTGCTCCGTCAACTAAATGCCGTGCGCAATCGAGCAGCCGGTGGCTCAGCAGTGGAAGAAAGCGCTGGTGGAAGCGTACCGAAGAATCCCTCTACCGATAACCAAGTGGATATGGAAGATTGGCTGAAATTTGCCAACGAATAGCTCAAGTGAATAATTGGGCAGCCTGAGACTTCTGGTCTCAGGCTCTTTTTTTGTGAAGAGAGCATTGCTAAAAGCGTAACGGCGATCGATCTCTATGTATCTCTCACTAAGATCAGACATTAAGATCAGGCATTAAAACCAGCACAAAGTTTGATCAAAACAAATTTGAATTTTTTTTGGATGTGAGAGAATGACCGATACTAATCAGTTTCAACCCAAATCTCCTCGGAGATCCCAGTCAGTTGTCTTGGCCTTAGCTGTGGGGGGAGTCTTGGCTCTGACCAGTTGCAGCAGTGCGCCAACCACCAGTGCCAGCTCCAAAATTGCTGCCCCGGCAGCTTCTGGGATTACTTTAGATCAAGCCAAGGATTCAGCAGCACCTAAGTCCTCGGCAGCAAATAAAGCAGATAAAGAGGTCAGTAAGCCTAGTAGAGAAACAGCCAACAGCAATAATGTGGAAAATCCGGCGCTCAAGCCGCAAAAGCCCCAGCTTATTAAGACCGCCTATGTTTCTTTGAAGTTGGATTCGATCGATCAAGCCCTGCTTAAAATACGAGAACTAAGCCAAAGTAAAGGCGGTGATATTTATAGCTTCCAAGACAATCAATCAGCCGATCGGGGGGATCATCGCAAGGCCAACTTGGTGGTAAAAGTCCCGGTCGCATCCTTAGATCAAGTGTTGGCAAACATTGCCAAACTGGGCAAAGTGCAAAACCAAAAGCTAGAATCCAACGATGTAACCCAACAGATTGTAGATAGTGATGCCCGCCTCAAAAATCTGCGCCAGCAAGAAGAGCAAACTCGCAAAATTATGGAACGAGCTGGCTCAATTAACGATACTTTGCGGGTTTCGGAGTCTTTAGCTGGCATCCGTGAACAGATTGAACAAATCGATGCCCAGGTCAAAAATATGCGTCAGCAAGTAGCCTATTCCACCATCAACTTAGAGCTAGAAGAACTGCAAGCCGCCAATCCCGCTGGCGATCCTTTTGGCCTGCGTGTGCAGGAGACTTGGAAAAACTCTACTGGCACAGCAGGTAGTCTGGCTACCGGCATTATGTTAACAGTGCTCTGGCTATTGCCCTTCACACCGTTGTTTGCGGCAGGTGGTGCGGGCTTCTACTGGCTGCGTCGTCGCCAAAAAGCGCAGGTGGCAAATACTCCCACGCACGGGTCTGAGGCAACCTCAGACCAAACGTGTCCGCAGGTTGCACCAAAGGTGATCGAAGCCGAGGAAGCTGCTTAAACTCTCTCTTAGCTCAAAGTCTGAAATCCCTGGCAGCACCAGCAGAGATTTTGGACTTTGAGTTCACCATTCCTTTCTCTTACTACTAGCGCAAGTAAGTCGGTATGGGATATTTTATAAAGCATTCACATTGCTCAAAGCCCCAAAAATTGTGTTGCATTTCCGTTCTGCCGTTCTCGCCACAATCACCATAGCCCTGTTGACTGGATGCGAAAGCAAAATCTCCCAATGTCAGAAAATTATTAAAATCCATAATAATATTGTGCTCGAAGCCAAAAAGGTTTCTGATACTGGTACCAAAGGTGACACTAGCAGCGCCAGCAAGTCGGCAGAAGCTTTTGCCCAAGGAGCCAAAGAGATGACTTCACTGGAAGTGCGGGATGAAAAACTGGCGGAAATCAAGAACCAGTTAGCCACCATGTATCAAAACTCCAGCCAGGTCACCAAGCAAATTTTGGCCAGTCAAGCCCAGAAAAAAAGCACCGAAGCTGCCAAGGGCCTAGAAAACCTCAAACAAGTGGCCAGTCCAGAAAAAGACTTAGTAGATGGTATCAACAGTTATTGCAGCGAAGGTAAGAAAACTGAGGCCACAGTACCCAATTCTGGCCAGAAGTGATACAATGTGATGTTTGGATTCTATAATCTTCACTCTCAGACCTCGTCTTGACGGGGAACAGTAGAGCTATGTTGACTTTGATGAGTATTTGCAACTTATTTCGAGTCAGCAGGAGGCGTAGTAACTACGGAGAAAATAACCTTAGGAAATTTGCATGGTCAATCAGAAAAAAACTGCCGACATCGGCTTCACTCTCGACGATTTCGCTGCCTTACTGGATAAATACGACTATCACTTTAGTCCCGGGGATATTGTGGCCGGAACAGTGTTTAGCCTAGAACCCAGGGGCGCTCTGATTGATATTGGTGCTAAAACCGCTGCATATCTACCAATTCAGGAAATGTCCATCAACCGGGTCGATGCTCCTGAAGAGGTGCTGCAATCGAACGAAACCCGTGAGTTCTTCATCCTTACTGATGAAAACGAAGATGGCCAGCTCACCCTCTCGATCCGTCGCATTGAATACATGCGCGCTTGGGAACGGGTGCGTCAGCTCCAAGCCGAGGATGCAACTGTGCGATCGCAGGTATTTGCAACCAACCGTGGTGGTGCTTTGGTCAGAATTGAAGGTCTGCGAGGCTTTATTCCTGGCTCACACATCAGCACACGCAAACCTAAAGAAGAACTGCTCAACGAAGAGCTGCCATTGAAGTTCTTGGAAGTAGACGAAGAGCGTAACCGCTTAGTACTCAGCCACCGTCGTGCTTTGGTAGAGCGCAAAATGAACCGTCTAGAAGTAGGCGAAGTAGTAATTGGCTCAGTCCGTGGTATCAAGCCCTACGGTGCCTTTATCGACATTGGTGGAGTCAGTGGTCTATTGCACATCTCCGAGATTTCTCATGACCATATTGATACGCCTCATAGCGTGTTCAATGTGAACGATGAAGTCAAGGTAATGATCATTGACCTAGATGCTGAAAGAGGGCGGATTTCGCTTTCTACGAAGCAACTCGAACCAGAACCCGGTGACATGATCAAAGATCGCGATCGGGTGTATGAAATGGCCGAAGAAATGGCACAGAAGTATCGTGAAGCTATGGCTGCTAAAGCTGCTGGCCAATCGGTAGAGGCTGTGGAAAAAGATCAAGAAGAAGAAATCAGCGAAGACGATTTGGTTTCAGCTACCGAGGAATAACTTACCTACGGTGTAGCATTGCAGCGTCCTTACTAGGGCGCTTTTTTTAGTGGTGATGGTGCTAAGAAATGATATTGTTAATAATTATTTATAATTTTTTGTTATGGCTGAAATGCAGTTTGCACGCGGTAGAACCGAACCGGTAGTGCCAAATATTAGATTAACTAAATCACGCAATGGCCAAGAGGGCACTGCTATTTTGTACTTCGACAAGCCTGAAGCTCTCTGTGGTAACGATGTGGACGCAGTTACTGGTCTGTACATGATCGATGAAGAAGGCGAAATTATTACCAGAGAAGTTAAGGCCAAGTTTTTGAACGGTCAGCCTGCCGGTCTGGAAGCCATATATCTGATCAAATCTCCGGCTGAATGGGATCGCTTCATCCGCTTTATGGATCGCTATGCTGCCGAAAATGGTTTGGGTTTTGATGAAGCACCCAAACCCAAAGACGAAGCTGCTGAAGCCTAGTTGGCTTTGATAGATAATGTCGAATATTAGGTGGCTCAAATCCGGGTATTCTAGATTGTCACCGTGTTTAGAGTGCTATGAATCTGAAAAATATTCTGTCTGCCCTGTTATTATTTGTGCCGATTTCGATCGCTGGTCACTTCTTGCATTGGAGTGCGCCAGCGATTTTCATTACTTCTTGCCTAGCGATCATTCCTTTGGCAGCCTGGATGGGCACCGCCACCGAGGAGATTGCAGTGGTAGTGGGGCCATCTTTGGGTGGATTGCTCAATGCTACCTTTGGTAACGCCACTGAATTGATTATTGCGATCGTCGCTCTCAATGCTGGATTAGTAGATGTGGTGAAGGCCAGTTTGACCGGCTCGATCATTGGTAACTTGTTGCTGGTGATGGGTCTATCGATGCTCTTGGGTGGTCTGCGCTATAAGGAACAAGAGTTTCAGCCGACGGTAGCCCGCGTGAATGCTTCTAGTATGAACCTGGCGGTCATTGCTTTGCTATTACCGACGGCGGTTCACTATACTTCTACTGGCATTGATGAACCTACTATTCAAAAACTGTCGATCGCGGTGGCTTTTATTTTGATTGCGGTATATGGATTGACGCTGTTGTTTTCGATGAAAACCCACACATATTTGTACGACGTGGGCTTGGCTGATTTGACCCCAGAAGAGTTAGCTGATGTGAATTTGGCTGAAGATGGTCAGCATGAAGTGAATTTGCCTTTGTGGATTGGGGTGTTGCTGGGTTGTACTTTGTTGGTGGCGATCGAGTCAGAATTCTTAGTATCGAGCTTAGAAGAAGCGACTAGTGCTTTGGGGTTGAGTGCTTTGTTTACCGGGGTAATTCTAGTTCCAATTATTGGTAACGCCGCTGAACATGCGACAGCCGTGACCGTAGCGATGAAAAACAAGATGGACTTAGCTGTTTCAGTGGCAGTGGGTTCGAGCTTACAGATTGCCCTATTTGTGGCTCCGGTGTTGGTATTGGTTGGTTGGATTTTAGGTAAACCGATGGATTTAGATTTTAATCCTTTTGAATTGGTGGCTGTAGTGGTGGCTGTAGCTATTGCTAACTCAATTAGTTCTGATGGTCGATCGAACTGGTTAGAAGGTACTTTGCTGTTAGCGGCTTATTTGGTACTGGGTTTTGCTTTCTATTTCCATCCAGTGATGCCGGTGCTGGGATAGGCTCTAATCTAACGGGCTAATAACTCCTCGACCACCACGATTCATTACATGGGTATAAATCATGGTGGTTTTAACATCTTTGTGACCCAAAAGTTCTTGGACTGTGCGGATATCATAACCATTTTGGAGCAGATGGGTAGCAAAACTGTGGCGAAAGGTGTGACAGCCAACTTTTTTATATATTTTGGCTTGTCTGACGGCTTGTTTAACTGCTTTTTGTAAACCACTTTCATGGAGATGGTGTCGTCGAATAATGCCAGTTCTTGGATCGGTAGCAAGGCAAAAACTAGGAAAGACATACTGCCAAATCCATTCTGCTTCGGCGTTAGGATATTTGCGATCTAGAGCAAACGGTAAATAAACCTTGCCATAACCTGCTTCTAGATCTCGTTCATGCAGGCAGAGCACTCGTTTTAGATGGGCTTGTAAGAACGGTGTAAGGGTTGTTGGTATCATTGTCACTCGGCCTTTTTGGCCTTTGGTATCGCGCACTACGATTTGTTGATAGGCAAAATCCAAGTCTTTGACTCGCAGCCGCAATACCTCTGATAGTCGTAGCCCTGTGCCATAGAGTAATTGAGCTAATAGCTTATACTCTCCAGACATCTGATTAATGATGGCTTGAACTTCGGGCTTAGTGAGGACAGTCGGTAAATACCGGGTCTTTTTCGCCCGCAGAGCATCCACAGACTCTAATTCCTGCTCTAGAACGACTTTGTACAAAAATAATAAGGCGCTAAGCGCTTGATTTTGGGTGGATGCCGCAACGTTATCGACTACAGCCAAGTGACCTAAAAATGCTTGGACTTCTTTCACTCCCATGTCTCTAGGGTGCTGCTTGTTGTGGAACAAGATGTAACGCTTAATCCACGACACGTAGGTTTGCTCTGTGCGATAAGAGTAATGTTTCAAACGAATGGCTTGTCGAACCCGATCTAGAAGTTTAGGTGGGGTAGATGGTTCCATAAACATTGAAGGAAAAAATGAAGATTATTACAAAATGTTAGGAAATCAGCTCTCTATCGAGCAAGAGCATTTAAACTGAAGTCAATTCAGTCTAAATGCCCAATTTGGGGTGTTATGCAGACGAATGGCGGGCTATTTCCCCATTTTCCAGGGTATATGCGGACAAATGTCGGTATATGCACCTAATTTAAGGGGGTTATACTGAACCCGTCAGCATAACCAGTTGTTGGGCTGCTTCATTTTCTGGCTATGGCTTTACTCGAAGGTAGTTTGCTAAAATTGCAAAGTTTTCGTTATTGAGATTTTTCATGAAACCTGGTCTCCGTAGTGGAAAGCTTACAAAATGGAGAGATGAGCGTGGGTTTGGTTTCATCCAACCAGTTGATGGGAGCCAAAAAGTTTTTTTGCATATTGCTGAAGTTAAAGGTGCAACCCGTCGTCCACAAGAAAACGACACGATTTATTACCACTGTGTAGTTGACTCAGATGGAAAAGTTCGTGCTTGCAACGCATTTATCCTGGGAGCAAGAAACAAGTCAGCGTCTTCGAGTAATCACGCTAACCCTTCTGATTCCATCGTTTCGAGCTTTCCGATAGTTGAGGTAGTCCTGTTGTCACTTCTGCCTTTGGTTGGGGCTATTCATTTTACATGGACAACGCGCAATCCTCTTCCACTGGTTCTTTATCCTGTAATGAGTTTGTTGACCTACGCCCTATACGCTGATGACAAATCTCGAGCTAAACGAAAGGATTGGCGCACTCCTGAACAAACGCTACATTTGTGTGAACTTTCAGGTGGATGGCTGGGCGGTTTTATTGCCCAGCGGTTACTGCGCCACAAAAGGCAGAAAGAGTCTTATCAAGCCGTGTTTTGGGCGATCGTGATCGTTCATTACATTGCATGGCTGTTTTGGTTGTTTTTCGGAAAAACGCTATGGGTTTAGCTCTGCTCCTAGCAGTCATGACATCGATCTGGCTTACAATAGAGGGGCACAGAGTTTTGCTTCATTTATTTGTTAAGGAGGAAATATGGCGACACTAACATTGAGTGATGAGCAGGTGATTGAACTTGTCAAACAGTTACCAGTTGGACAACAGGTAGAGGTATTCAGATTCTTACTCCTCCAGCAGTGGGAAAAATGGGAATCGCTGTCACGTTATGGAGCCGAAAAAGCGAGGCTGGTTGCTGAAGGGAAAGGGCTTGACTGGGACGCGATGACTGAAGAAAAACGTGAAGCTTTCATTGATGATGTGGTGCATGAGGACTAATGCAGTACATCGTCGTTTTTGATACTAATATTTTACTTTCCGCCCTATTATCTACGAATGGTAATCCATTTCGATGTCTAGCTCTGGCAAGAATAGGGCAGGTTGAATCTGTAACCTGTCAAGAAATCTTAGATGAATTTGCTGAAAAGCTGCTTGTAAAATTCAAGTTCTCTGAAGAGATGGCACAGATGGCAACGGAAGAGGTGCGTGGATTTTCACGCCTGATTGAAATTTCTGGAACACTCAAAGCTGTTCCAGACGATCCAGATGACGATATGGTTGTAGAGTGCGCAGTCATAGGTAATGCGACTCATATTGTCACAGGAGATAAGCATCTTTTATCGTTAACTAACCACCAAGGTGTTGCCATGCTGAAAGCAGCAGAGTTTGTTGCATTGTTGTCATCACCCTAGACACTCTGCCAGCAGCCCAACAATTCAAATGCAGCGGACGGTTGGGAGATACTGGTGCTGAGTTCGCGTTTGTCTACCGCCGCTGATTTGAGCCGTTA